>JAIBBD010000016.1 GCA_019694855.1 Dehalococcoidia bacterium | reverse complement strand
GGCAGGGCGGCGGCGCGTTCGGCGCGGACGCGCGGGATGTCCTCGAGAGCTACGCCGTCGAGGTTGCCGACGAGTGGGGCGATGACGCGGGCGACTTCGGGATCAAGGAGTTGCTGGACGTCCATGGGCGGGGTGCTCCTCGATGGGGTTGTTGGGCGGGAGTGTAGCAGGGGGTGGAGGCGGTTAGTCGAGCATTGGAACGCCAGCTGCACGGAGTAGCTCGGCAGTTGTATCGAAGTCTTCGGGTTTCAGCGTCGGATCCGGAACTTCCGGTTGAGGTACCCAGATGACCTGTCCCCGTCGGGCACGAGTCAATAGCACTCGGTAGCCGTTGAGAATGAATCGTGACCGCTCGGCGTTAGCGCGAGTCCAGCGGGAGCCGAGAAACCGACGTATCTTCCAGTCGCCGCGATCACCGTCGTACGAAAAGTCATTGCCCCAGCAGACTCCCGCCCAGTCGAGTTCGAGGCCTTGGCAATCGAAGTTTGTCGCCGGGACCTCGAGTTGAGTGGAGGATCGGACATCGCCGGGCTCGCGTAAGAACCAATCGGCCCATGACCTCTCGCGTTGCAGGGTCTGTGTCTCAAGGCCCCAGGCCCGAAGGCGTCGTGCGTCCGCACTCGCAACCAGACCGGTACGCTGATCTTCGTCCTGTCGGTCTCGAAGCCAGGCACGGGCGGATTCGAGGCTGCGTGTGAGCACCATCGGATACTCTCGGGAGTCGGGTAACGAGGCCCTGGCGTTCTCCAACCGCAGATCGAGGAGTGCATCGACCCAATGGTTCAACCGTTCGGCGCGGGGACTTCGAACGTTCATGGTGAGGTGAAGGCGCGAATCGGATGTCACTGAAACCGACGGAGGCGGGGCGCCATCGAAAAGCAGGCCGCCGGGAGGCAACGGTGCACCCGGCAGGACCGCCGGCGAAGCGCGGACGAGCCAATCCACGTGAGAGGGGTTCGCGATCGCTCGGCCCCACTCACCCAGGCCGGCCTCTCCACGATTGATCTCCTGCCCGCCGCCGACGAGCGCGATCACCACGGCCCAGTTTGGAACGCGATTCATGATGTCCATAAAGAGTTCGGGTTCACTCGCTGTCGATGTTCCCTGGGTCCGGCTCGTGACTTGCTTCGCGTCCCAAGCCCGCTGAGCTTCATCGAACAAGATGATGTGTTCGGGCGGAGTTCTGTCCGGGTAGCGCGCGTATTCGTTACGAAACGCATATGCGTGCTGGATAAACGTGCGAACTTCCCTCGCCGCGTCGCGTCGCGATCGAGCGGAAGAGCGGACAGTGGAGTCTTCAATCGCTCGGGATATGACCTCGACCAGGGGTCGATTCCCCGAGAGAAACACACCCGCGGCTTCACCCGCCGCCGTTAATTCACGATCGTGGACAACCTGCAGGCCTGCGAGCGTCTTTCCCGATCCGGGAGCACCAGTGATGAACGCGATGCCTCTCCGATGTTCCCTGCGGCATGCTCGTACCAGCTCGAGGATGGCATCGACCGTGCCGTCGAGATTACTCGCGCCGGCGAGGTTGATTTCCCGCGCATCGTGGTCCTCGTAGAGGAGACACGCGGCCTGGACGATCGAAGGGGTTGGTCGATATTCGGCCTGCTCCCATTCCTCCGGTTCGATCGGACTAGCGGTGCGGTCGTGGGTGCCGAGCCAGGTTTCGTAGATGAGACGCGGGAAGTCGGAGCCGCCCACTGACTTTGTCTCGTATAGCGGCGCTCCGTCTCGAACCAGAGGGCGGTTTCCGGTGACGATGCCAGTGGCAACGAGTACGGGAACGACAACTCGATCGTGACTTCCCGCATGGAAGTCCCGCATGTCGAGCGCATATTGCTCGGCCTGCCAGATCGCTGATCGCTCGAAGTGGTCTGCTCCGACCTTACATTCGATTAGGAACACGATGTCGTCCGCGAGGAGCACCACGTCTATGCGGCGGCTCCTGCGCGGTACCTCGAACTCGAGGAAGTAGGTCCATCTACTCAACCCCGGATCGACAGAGGCGACGTAGTGTGCGAGATCACCTAGCAGATCTATCGTGGCTCGCCACGACCGGGTCGTTTCGGGGGTCGCCGCCAATCGACGATCAGCCGCGGCAGTGGTTAGCCGACCCAGGATCTCCTCCGCCGGAAGCTGCGCCAGTGATTGCAGAGTGCCTGTGTGCCACGCGCGCATTGCCGACGGACCTTAACGTCGGATGCGCGTGCCGGTCCACTGTCGAGAGCCGTCGTGTCCTCGTTCCAAAGTAGCGTGTCAACCGCTTCCCAGCGTCGACCATCGCGCGTTGAATCAGGGCAGAGCGGCGCTCAAGCCAAGTACGGCCTCAGCCCCTGTCCGCTGGGGGCAGCCGCTTTGACGTCGTCGGTGGCCCCAACACGTTTCTCGAAGACATCGCGCGCCTCGCGGTGGTCGTACGTCAGCAGGGTTCCTCCAACGCAGCATCAACGGGTGCCGCGCGGTGAGTGCTTGTACGACGTGTGGACTTACCTGCCATAGTCGTCAGGCCCTCCGTTCGTCGCCGATGAGAGATAGCGTGCCGCCGTCTCGTTCTGTTTGTCGGCTGACCCAGCTCCGGAGGAGCGCCGGGGCCTGCTATCATCACGAGCCTGATGACCGTCGCCATTGCGATTGCCGTGCCGGTGCATGCTCGCCCATCGATGCGGGTGGGGTGGGGGTGGGTTGCGCGGGGGCGGTCGTAGGCGGAGAGCGGACTGGCACCTCGGAAGGCGGGCCCACTGGTGACGGTGGGCCTTTTTCGTTTTCGGGGCGGGCCGGGTGAGGAGGGGTGAGGGGTGGTGCATCGACCGCTGGAGGGGAGGCTCGTGCGGCTGCGGGCGCGCGAGCCTCGGGACGAGGAGCTGGCGTACCAGTTCTTCAATGACCCGGAGGTGACGGAGTTCCTCGCGATGCGGTACCCGTTTTCGCGGCTGCAGGAGCGGGAGGCGCTGTCGGTCCCGGCGCGCTGGCCGGGCGCGGCGTTTGCCATCGAGACGCTGGAGGAGGGGCGGTTCGTCGGGACGTGCAGCCTGGACGTGGTGTCGGCGGAGAGCCGGCGGGCGGAGCTGGGGATCGCGATCGGGGACAAGGGGTTCTGGAACCGCGGGTACGGCACTGACGCGGTGCGGACGCTCTGCCGCTTCGGGTTCGAGGAGATGAACCTGCACCGCGTCGAGCTCGAAGTGTTCGCGGAGAACGCGCGGGCGCGGCACGTGTACGAGCGGCTCGGGTTCGTCGTTGAGGGCGCGCGCAGGGACGGTTGGTTTCAAGCCGGGCATTACCAGGACATGATCGTGATGGGGCTCCTCGAAGGGGAGTTGCGCCTTGAGGGGTGAGTACCGGCGGGACGGCTGAAAGCGCTGCACCAAGCTCGTCGGTGGACGAGCGGGAAGCCGGGCATTACGAGGACGTGATCGTGATGGGGCTCCTCGAAGGGGAGTTGCGGCCTGAGGGGTGAGCACCAGCGGGACGGCTGACAGCGCAGCACCAAGCTCGTCGGTGGACGAGCGGGAAGCCGGGCATTACCAGGACATGATCCTGATGGGGCTCCTCGAAGGGGAGTTGCGGCCTGAGCGGTGAGCACCGGCGGGACGGCTGACAGCGCTGCACCAAGCTCGTCCGTGGACGAGCGGGGAGCCGGGCGTTACCGGGACATGGTCGTGATGGGGCTCCTCGAGGGGGAGTTGCGGCGCGAATGAGCGGTGTGGGGGCCGCGCCCGCGTAGGTGGTGCAGGCCGTACGCTGGCGAGGCGCGGGCCTCGAGGGGGGCGCGGGGTACCTCGGAAGGTGGGGACGAGATGCGGGTGGACGGCCTCGGGTACCCGGCGATCATCGTGAAGAACATGGAGGAGTCGATCGGCTTCTACACGAAGACGTTCGGCATGGAGCACCTCTACACCGAGCCAAACCGCGACGACCCCGAGTCCGCCCAGGCGTTGCTGCACGCGGGCGGCGATACGTACGTGCTGCTGGTCGGGCCGACGAACCCGAACGTCAAGCTGGCCGAGGCGTCACTCGGCGTGGGGTCGATGCAGTACTTCAGCCTGCAGGTGCCGGCGGCGTGGATGGACCGCGCCTTCTACGAGCTGTCCTCGGTGGGGGCGCAGGCGAGCGAGGAGATCCGCCGCGGCTATGAGCGTCTGGTGTTCATGGAGGACCCCAACGGAGTGCTGATCATCCTCACCGCGTGGACCACCGAGCCGCCCGCAGGGATGTCGCGGCCGGCGGTGCTGGCGCGAGCCGCCGCGATCCGGGACGCGCAGCGGCAGCCGTTCATCGAGGATGCACACATCCGCCAGGCGATCTCGGACCTCGCGCTGCGGCAGTAGGCCCGCGGCTCAGGTTCCGGCAGCCGCCTTCGCCGCGGCGGCGGCGGCTTCCATCGATTCGAACATTTCGGCGGCGGCTGTCGCGTCGAGGTGGTCGTCGAGCAGCGGCAGGTAGATCTCCTCTTCCTTGGCGAAGTGCAGGCGCACGAGAGCGTAGAGGCCGTAGAGGGCCTGCCTCAGCTCGCTGCTCGTGACCGCGTCGGTGCGGCCGGCGCCGAAACGCTCACGGAGCTTCGAGAGTTCCTCGGTGAGGCGACCGACCTCGATGTGGTCGCGGCTCATGGTGCGCGTCGCGAGGGGCGCGCCCATGACGCGCGCGACGACGGGGTAGAGCGCGGCCTCCTCGGCGGTCGCGTGCGGGATGAGATGGCCGTTGAGGAACGCGAGCGCCTCGTCGATCTGGTGCACGGCGTCCTCGAAGGCCGCGCCCGCGAGGTCGGCACTTCTGAGCGACTCGGCGGCGGTGCGCAGCAGCTCGACGTGAGGGAGCAGCTCACGGTGTTCGTCGCGCAGAGGGTCGGTGGGTCGGGGCATTGGGGGTCTCCTCGAGCTCGGTCGCGCGGCGCCTGCGCGGGCGGCCACAGCAGTGTAGAAGGACGTGCCGACAGCGCGATGCGGCGCGGTGCACCGGCGTGGTACAACCCTCGTTGCCTGCGCACGAAGGGGGATTCGATGTTCACCACCGACCAGTACCACGGCATGCTCGCGGAGACCGTGACCGTCAACGGCGCGAACGGGGACGCGATCCACGCGTATCTCGCGAGGCCGCTCGGGGCCGGGCCGTTTCCGGCGGTCGTGCTGATCCACCACATGCCCGGCTGGGACGAGTTCTACTTCGAGATGACGCGCAAGTTCGCCCATCACGGCTACCTGGCAATCAGCCCCGACCTCTACTGCCGCGACGCGCACGGCGCGCCAGACGACGTGGCCGCAAAGGTGCGCGCCGATGGCGGCGCGCCCGACGCGCGCGTGGTCGAGGACGTGGCGGGCGCCGCGAGGTACGTGCGCTCACTGCCGAATGCGAGCGGGAAGGTCGGGGTGATCGGAAGCTGCTCCGGCGGGCGGCATACCTACCTGGCGGTCTGCCAGACCTCGGAGTTCGATGCGGCGGTCGACCTGTGGGGCGGACGCGTGGTGATGCGCCCCGATGAGCTGAACGAGCGAACGCCGGTCGCGCCGATCGACCTCACGAAGGACCTCTCGTGCCCGCTGCTCGGACTGTTCGGCGCGGAGGACCGCAGCCCGACCGCGGAGCAGGTCGCGCAGCACGAGGCGGCGCTCAAAGAACACGGCAAGGACTACGAGTTCCACATGTACGAGGGCGCCGGGCACGGCTTCTTCTACTACCACTCCGGCATGTACCGGCAGGAGGCGGCCGTCGACGGCTGGGAGAAGGTGTGGGCGTTCTTCGCGAAGCACCTCGGAGGCCCGGCGTAGCTGGCGGCGCGCCCACGCCGTCCGGCTGAAGGTGGTACAACTCACACGTTTGACGAGGCTGAGCGCGTGCAGGAGGAAGCATGTTCACGACTGACCAGTACCAGGGAATGCTCGCCGAGACGGTCACGTACGCGGGTGCGAACGGAGACGTGATCGACGCGTACCTCGCGCGGCCGCTCGGGCCCGGCCCGTTCCCGTCCGTCGTCCTGATCCACAACGTCCTGGGCTGGGGCGAGTACTACCACGAGATGACGCGCAAGTTCGCGCACCACGGGTACGTTGCCATCTGCCCGAACCTCTTCGACCGCGACGGCGACGGCACCCCCGAGGACGTCGCGGCGCAGGTGCGCGCCGACGGCGGCCCGCCAGACGACCGCGTGATCGGAGATGTCGAGGGCGCGGCTGCCTTCGTACGCTCGCTGCCCTACACGAGCGGCAAGGTGGGCGTCATCGGCAGCTGCTCGGGCGGCCGGCACACGTTCCTCGCTGCCTGCCGCACCTCGGCGTTCGACGCGGCGGTGGACCTCTGGGGTGGGCGCGTGGTGATGGCGCCGGAGGAGCTGACGGAACGGACGCCCGTCTCCCCCATTGAGTACACGAAGGACCTCTCGTGCCCGCTCCTCGGGCTGTTCGGCGTCGAGGACCGCAACCCGACGCCGGAGATGGTCGCCCAGCTCGAGGCGGCCCTGAAGGAGCACGGCAAGCAGTACGAGTTCCACAGCTACGAGGGCGCCGGGCACGGCTTCTTCTACTACCACATGGGGATGTACCGGCAGGAGCAGGCCGTCGACGGCTGGGAGAAGGTCTTCGCCTTCTTCGAACAGCATCTGTCGTAACCGCCGCGGGCCCCGCGGCCCCGGACCTCGAGACATCCGACGGAGATCAGGAGCAACCGCAATGTGCACGATGATCGTGGAGAAGGTATCGGTGACGGGCGTGGCGAAGGGCGGCGGGAACTGGTTCCCGATCGCGCGGGTGAACGTCGGTTACGACCACCCGTTCCGGCTGCCGCTGGAGCATGCCGTGACGCTCGACTTCGTGAACGAGGCCCAGGGCCCCGGCGCTCGCGTGGCCGTTGAGCTGACGCCGCAGTCGGCGCAGCAGCTCCTCGACACCCTGCGCGACGTGCTGGAGCAGGGCGCAGCCGCCGAGGCGGCCTGAGGCGTTGACCGGGTGGGGGCGTCGAGGACTCCTCGGCGCCCCCTTCGATGGCGGGTCAGCCGGTCAGCGGCACCTCGGTGTCGCGGTAGTTACCCCTTGCGGGTCAGCACCCGCTTCGTTGCCGCGACGATGCCCTCGGGGGTCAGGCCCATGATCTCGAGGAGTTCGTTGCTCGTGCCGGATTCGCCGTAGCGGTTCTGGACGCCCACGAACTCCATCGGCACGGGCCGGTGCATCACGAGGTGCTGCGCGCACATCGCGCCGAGGCCCGAGTGCGTCAGGTGCTCCTCGGCCACGACGATGGCGCCGGTCTCGCCCGCGGCGGCCTCGAGGGCGGCCGTGTCGAGGGGGCGGACGCTGGCCATGTTGAGCACGCGCGCCTCGATGCCTTCGCTCGCGAGGGTCGAGGCGGCGGCGAGAGCGCGCTCGACCATCAGGCCAATGGCGATGATCGTGACGTCGGAGCCCTCGCGCAGCCGGCTCGCCTTGCCGAGCTGGAAGTGCGAGCCGTCCGGGTAGATCGCGCTCACCTTCGAGCGGCCGGTGCGGATCATGAAGGGCCCGGGCGTGCGGGCGGCCACCTCGAGGCAGGCGACGGTCTCGGCCAGGTCGGCCGGCACGAGCACGCGGAATGGCACAAGCGAGCTGAACAGCGCGATGTCCTCGACGGACTGCGCGGAGGCGCCGTCCTCACCTACGGAGACGCCGCCATGGGAGACGACGACTTTCACGTTGAGGTTGGGCTGGGCGATCGACATGCGGAGCTGGTCGTAGGCGTGCTCGGCGAAGACCGCGAAGGTGCTTGCGAAGACGGTGAAGCCCATCGTCGAGAGGCCGGCGGCGACCGACATCATGTTCTGTTCGGCGGCGCCGAGCTCGAAGAAGCGCTCGGGGTACTCGGCGCGGAACTTCTGCGCGGTGGTCGACTTGCCGAGGTCGGCGTCGACGACGGCGATGTCCATCCCCTCCTGGACGAGGCGGATGAGCGTCGGGCCGAGGGCCTCACGGGTGGCGGCGCTGGCGGGAGCGGTCATGGTCATGGCTTAGCCCTCCCCGCCGAGCTCACGCATGGCCTGTGCGTACTGCTCGGCGTTCGGTGCGGCGCCGTGGAAGCCCGGATTGTTCTCGAAGATGGAGACGCCCTTGCCCTTCACGGTCTCGAAGACGAGGCAGGCCGGGCCGCCTCGATGGTCGCGGGCCCAGGTCAGGGCTTCCTCGACGTCCTTGAGGTTGTGGCCGTCGATGCCGGAACGCACCGTCCAGCCGAAGGCGCGGTACTTTTCGTCGATGGGGTCGATCGCCATCTGGTTCGCTGTGAAGTCGTCGTTCTGGATGTGGTTGCGGTCGACGATCGCGACGATGCGCTCGAGGTTGTAGTTGGCGACGGCCATCGCGGCTTCCCACACCTGGCCCTCGTTCTGCTCGCCGTCGCCCATCAGGACGTAGACGTGGAAGTCCTGCCCTCGGAAGTCGCGCCCGAGGGCGATGCCGAGGCCGAACGAGAGCCCCATGCCCAGCGCCCCGGCCGAGTTCTCGACTCCGGGCGGCTTGCCAAGGATGGAGTGGCCCTGCAGCCGGGTGCCTTTCTTGCGGAAGGTGCGCAGCTCCTCGACCGGGAAGTAGCCCATCTCGGCGAGGGTGGCGTACTGGACGGGGGTGCAGTGGCCCTTGCTCAGGATGAAGCGGTCGCGGTCCGCCCAGTCGGGGCGCTGCGGGTCGACGCGCAGGATGCGCGTGTAGAGGACGGACATGATGTCGGTGGCGGAGAGCGACCCTCCGATGTGCCCCGACTGCGCCTCGTAGACCATCGTGACGACGTGCCGCCGGACCCGCTCAGACAGCGTGAGCGGGTCGAGCTGAGTGTGAGTGACCACCGTGAGACCCCCGCGTTTGGAATGAACTTCCAGTATACGGAGGGCGGTTCGTGGGGGTCTATGAACGTAGTATCGAGTGTTAGAGCGTGAGGGGATGGGCTCGTTCGACGAGCACCATCGGGCCGAATGCCGTTCCCACGATCCGGTCGTGCGTGCCGTACTGCGTCCAGCCTTCAAAGATCGTGTCGCCGACGTCGTCGGAGTCGCTCAGATGCTGGAGGTACACGTAGGGCACAACTCGACCCGCGAGCTCGGCGGCTACTGGCTCGCCCCAGCAACTTGCCGCAAATTCTCGGCTTGTGAGGATGACGCCGGTGGTGCCCGCGGTGAAGCCGATACATGCCTCATCGTCGGTTGGTACCGGTTCAAAGCCCAGTTGGCGATACAGATCGCTTGCGCCCGCCAGTGCATCTGTGATCAGAAGCGAGGAGACGCGCAGGGGAACCGGCATCGTAAAGACCTCCTCGGGGAGCCCGAAGAACGTAGCACGAACAGACGTTCTGTGCGCCGGCGCGCCAGTATCCACGGCCGGCCGTACTGCCGGATGCCATGCCTCGACCGCGACGAGCCCGGGTGCGACGTAGGCTCCGACCCGGACGCACTTCCCACAGGCGTCACCGCGCGAGAGTCTGCATCGCGTACGGGCAAGCTGGCCTCGGCTGCGGGTATGCTGCGATGCATGCGGACGACTCTGACGCTCGATGACGATGTGGCGAAGCTCCTCGAGGACGCGCGCCGGAAGACTGGTGCGAGTCTGCGCCAGCTGGTGAACGAGGCGCTGCGATCGAGCCTCGAGGGGCGGAAGCGGGCCACCCCGCAGCGTTACTCGACGAAGGCGGTGTCGCTCGGGCGGCCACACCTCGAGCACATGGACGATGTGGCTGATGCGCTGGCCGCGGTTGAAGGAGAGGGCTTCCAGCCGACCGGGCGGTGACGGCGCCCGACTACGCCCTCATTGACTCGGGGGCCAGGCAGCCGTGTTCAGACCTCGACGGCGGTGCATTCAGGCGCCGTGACTTCCGAGGGGACGGGCTCGCCAGCGACGGTCAACGTACCGACGTGCAGCGAGATCGCCTCGCGCGCGTTCGCGAGGGCGTCCTCGATGGTGTGGCTTCGGTAACCCAGCCGGGCGGCACGGGGACGAGGACGGTGTAACCGCCTTCTTCGGTATCGGGGAGGAGGGGCACCGAGTAGCGGCGCGTCTCCTGTCTCCCTACAGCGGTCGCGTCTGGCCCTCGCCGAAGATGATCCACTTGTACGAGGTGAGTTCGCGGAGGGCCATCGGGCCGCGGGCGTGCATCTTCTGCGTCGAGATGCCGATCTCCGCGCCCAGGCCGAACTGCGCCCCGTCTGTGAACTGCGTTGACGCGTTCACGTAGACCGCCGCCGCGTCGGCTTCCGCGAGGAAGCGCCGGGAGGCCGCGTATGAGTTCGTCACGATTGCCTCGGAGTGGCCGCTGCCGTGGTCCTCGATATGCTTGAGGGCGTCGTCGAGGGAGTCGACCACGCGCACGGAGCAGTCGAGCGAGAGCCACTCGCGGTCGTAGTCCTCGGGCTCCACGGGCAGTGTGTCGGCGCCGCCGCAAAGCGGGCGGGCGCGCTCGTCGGTGTGCAGCAGGACGCCGCGCTCGCCGAGCTCGCGTGAGAGCTCGGGCAGCAGCTGGTCGGCGATCGCGGCGTGCACGAGCACGGTGTCGAGGGCGTTGCAGATCGAGGGCCGTCGGGTCTTCGCGTTGACCACGATGCGGCGCGCCATCTCGAGGTCTGCGCTCGCGTCGATGTAGGTGTGGCAGACGCCGATACCGCCGGCCACGACCGGCATGGTCGCCTCGTCGCGGACGCGCCGGATGAGGTCGGCGCCGCCGCGCGGAATCATCAGGTCGATGTACTCGTGCGCCTTGAGCATCGCGCCGACCTCGTCTCGGTCGGTGGAGTCGATGAACTGGACGATGCCGGCCGGCAGTCCGGCCGCCTCGATGCTGCGCATGACGATCGCGGCAAGCGCGGACGAGGTGGCGTGGGCGTCCGAGCCCGAACGCAGCACAGTGGCGTTGCCCGACTTGAGGCAGAGCGCGGCGATATCGACGGTCACGTTGGGCCGCGACTCGTAGACGGCGCCGATGACGCCGAGCGGCACCCGCATGCGCCCGATCTGCAGGCCGTTCGGACGGGTGCGCATCTCCTCGATGTGCCCGATGGGGTCTTCGAGGGTCGCGACCTGCCGCGTGTCGGCGGCGATGCCCGCGATGCGCTCGGGGGTGAGCGCGAGGCGGTCGACGAAGGAGTCGCTCAACCCGCGCTCCTGGCCGCGCTGCACATCGCCGGCGTTGACCTCGAGGAGATGCGCCTGGTCGGCGAGCAGCGCGTCGGCGATGCGATGCAGCGCCTCGTTCTTCTGGTCGGTGCTCGCGTAGGCGAGGCGGCGCCCCGCGGCCTTCGCCGCGGTGGCCTTGGTGATGGCTTCGGAAGGGGCGATCGTCGTCATAGTCGGGACATTGTAGGGCAAGCAACGGAGGTGGAGAGCCGGGGGGACGTCGCTCCTCGCGAGGAGTCCGCAATAGGAGCGCGCTTTCGTTTCCGTGGATGTGAATGGCGCGCGGCTTAGATGAGGAGACGGAATGCGAGGAGGCGTCCCATGGCGGTCATCGGGATCATCGCGCTGGTGCTGTTGCTCATCGTCGCGGCGCTCGCGGCGCTGTGGATGCAGCGGCGTCGGCGTTCGAACGCGCTGCGGGAGCAGTTCGGGCCCGAGTACGACCGGGCGGTGGCGGAAGCCGGTGGACGCCGGCAGGCCGAGGCGGACCTCGACCAGCGTCGCCGGCGCGTCGAGGAGCTGCAGATCGTCGAGCTGTCGCCCGAGGAGTCCGACGCGTTCACGCGTCAGTGGAACCAGGTGCAGCTGCGCTTCGTCGACCGGCCGGCGGAGGCGATCGGCGAGGCCGACCAGCTCGTTGCGCGCGTGATGGAGCGGCGTGGCTACCCGGTGTCCGATTTCGACCGGCGCGCCGCGGACATCTCGGTCGACCACCCCGAGGTGGTGTCGGAGTACCGCGACGCCCGCGCGGTGGCGGTGAAGAACGCCGACGGCGGCGCCAGCACCGAGGAGCTGCGGCAGGCCATGCTGCATTACCGCGCGCTGGTCGGGGAGCTGCTCGGGAAGACGGCGGGGGCCTGAGGGCCAGCGAAGGGATCTGCCCGTGCGCCGCAGTGTCGAGTCGACGCAGCACTACTACGAGATCGGTCAACGGAGCGTGTATGGCCTGCTGACGTTCGCGAGGCGGGCGGTGGACGTGGTGAGCTGGCTGTCGGTGCTGCTGCTCGCGGGCGCGGTCTTCGCGTACGTGGGCCTCGCGCCGGACCTGTCGCTCGCCTCGCGAGTCGTGGTGGCGGTGCTGCTGTTCACGCCGCCGCTGGCGCTGTTGCACTTCGCGATGGTGCTGCGGCTGCTCCGGCTGCGCTTCGACCCGTTCGGTTCGGGCATGTGGCTACGTCTGCTGACGTTAAGCCGCCTCGTTGGCGCGGGGCTGCTGTTGAGCCCGCTGTACTGGTCTTCGGTCGTGGTGCTCGGGTTTTCGAGCCTGATCGTGGTGCCGTTTGCCGTCGTGATCTCGTTGGTGTAGTTCGCCGGCGAGCCACTTCGATGCACGGTGGTCGCGCGCCTATGCTCCGGGCGCTCGTCTCCTCCTCGACGTCAGGCGATGTCCGACTACAGGCCGCGGAAGGCGATGGCGGGGCGATCGGCCCTGTTCGAATCCGGGCGCGGGCGTGAGGATCGAGGCGCACTGAGCGCCCTCGTCCGTAACGTCGTGGAGCCCTCGATGAGACGAGCGATCGAAGACCGCTTCGACGATCCGACGTTTCGGCTCGGACTCGTGACGCTCGTCGTGCTGCTCGCTCAGGCCGCGGTTGCGACCGATGTGCTGCAGGCCGAGCTGGACTGGGTCAGTCAGTTCGCGCCACTCCTCGTCTACGCGCTGTTCATCGGTTCGCGGTGGCGTTCACCGCGCGCCGATCTCGCGTTCGGCGCGGCGATCGTCCTCGTGTCGCTGCTTGTCCTCAGCCTGGCGTTCCGACTGCGGTAGCGGGCGGCCGGAAGGCCCGTCCGAGGCGGGACGAATGCCTCTCATTACGAACGCGTGTGGCGCTCACCATGGGAGACGTGCCGGCAGTCCTCGCCGGCGGGAAGGCGTCTCCAGATGGTGCACATCAGTCCGAGCCCGTTTGCCGACCGCGAAGTGCGGCCGGCGATCCTGACGGCGATCGTCCTGCTCGCGCAGGCGGTGATTGCGAAGAACGTCCTCGATGTCGAGCTGGACATCGTCAGCCAGTTCGCACCGCTCTATGTGTTCATCGCCTATCAGGTCAGCCAGCTGCGTACGCGTGGCGCGGAGCTGGCCTTCGATGCGGCGATCGTGCTGACGGCGGTGGGGGTGCTGACGCTCTACGCGGCGACGTAGGGGGCCGCCGAGGCCTCGCCCTGTCGCTCCTCGGCGGGTGCGATCTGACCTCGCAACGGGCGCGCGCGGTACGATCGCCGCCCGATGCCGACGCTGACCGAACTGCTCGCTTCGCGCCACCTCGGTGGTCCGCTCGCGCCGGACGCCATCGAGTTGATGCGTCCACTCGACGGCGCGCGCGAGGAGGTGCATGCCTGCCTGCGCCGCGCGTTTCGCTGGATGGAGCAGGCCCACTTCCGTCCGGAGGACTTCAGCCTCGCGCTGGCCTCGTTCTTTGCCGTGCAGATGCCGAACGTGCTGCCAGGGATGTGGGGCGGCATGGTGCCGCCGATCACGACCGCCGGCCGCCACGCGCCGCTCGATGCGTTCGTGGCGGCGAATCCGTACCTGGAGCTGACGGGCGGCGGCCGTTTCCTCGACGTCGGTTGCGGGTTCCCGCCGCTGACCGCGCTCGACACCGCGGAGCGCTTCCCGGGGCTCGAGGTGACGGCGATCGACCCCGCGTTCGGGACCTACCTCGTCTACGATGAGCTGGGCGACTACGCGTACCTCGATGCCGCGGGCGACGTGCGCTTCGTCACCGGCGGCGCGATCACGCCCGAGCGCCGCGCCGCGCTCTACCGCGACATGCCGGCGACGCGCGCCCGCTTCGCCACATTGCGTGACCGCCTATTGCCGTTGCTGCCGACCGGAGACGGGCCCGCCGAGGCGAGCGACGAACAGGGCCGCCTCGTACGGCGCCCGATCGCGCAGTACACGCGGCCGAACCTGCGATTCCTCGAACGGGGCATCGGCGCCGAGGGGCTCGAGCCCGCCGATGTCGTGCGCGTGATGAACGTGCTGCTGTACTTTCCGCGCTCGTTCGCCGCGGAGACGCGAGCGTGGGCGGCGCGGCTGCTGCGGCCGGGTGGCCTCTTCATCTCGGGCTACAACGCGCCGCTCGGCGAGAACTCGATGTACTTCGTCTGGCGTCGTGAGGGGGAAGCGCTCGTCCCGCTAGAGTTCGCCTTCGACGCCACCCTCCTGCGCGCGCTGTCGCCCGCGTTCTTCGGGTATCGGGATGACGAGGAGGAGCGCTCGCTGCTGTGCCAGGTGCTCGCCGCGCTCGCCGGCGAAGAGGCGTTCGTCGCGGCCCGGGACGTTGCCTTCGACGCGGCGCTCGCGGAGACGGGCCTGGCTTCGCGGCGGGCGGACGGATTCCTCGGGGGGTTGCCGCCGAACGCGGACCCGGCGTGGGTGCGCGGCGCCTGGCGCGCCTTCGAGGCGCGGCTGCGCGACGAGGGATGGCCGGAGCGGGCAGCGGAGGCGCTCAGGGCGGCGACCGGACGGCGCGCGTGGCGGAATGCAGTGGGGCATTTGGCGGTGGACCCGGGCGAGTGGGGCTGGGCGCCGGTCCCGGTGAACGGTTGAATCGCCTCGACAGCAGCGGCAGGATTCTCTAGATTCGCCCCAGTACAGAGCTGGGGGCTCACATGCAGACGAACACTCGACGCTACGCGCTCATCCTGCTGGTCGTGGCGTTGCTCGGCCTCGCGGCCTGCGGTGGCGGGGGCGACGCCAAACCGACGGCGACGGCAACGCCCGAGCCCACCCCGCCCGCCCTCAGCGACCTCGTCGAGCAGTACAAGACCTCAATCGTCGATATCGCGACCACCGGGCCGGACGGCAGCGGCGGTGGGACGGGCATCGTGTGGGAGACGCCAACCCAGGTGCTGACGAACGCGCACGTGGTGCTGGGAGCCGTCACGATCAAGGTCAACGACCCCGTCACGAAGGGGAAGCAGTACCCGGCGGTTGTCGTGGCCCTGAGCCCCTGCGATGACGTGGCGCTGCTGCGCGTCGACCGCGCCGAGGGCCTGACGCCGGCCCGCTTTGGCGACAGCAAGAAGCTGACCGTCGGCAGCCCAGTGGTGGCCGTTGGCTTCCCGGCAACGACGGCCACCTCGGGCAGCGGCTCTGGCCTCGTTGTGACCGAGGGCATCGTGAGCCGCCTCGCGACGAGCTTCGCGGACAGCGGTCAAAAGGATCTGGTGCAGCACACCGCGCCGATCAACCCGGGCAACAGCGGCGGCCCGCTGCTCAACCGCATGGGCGAGGTGATTGGCCTCAACTCGTACTCCATCCGCGGACGTCAGGCGGAGAACTACGCGATCAGCTCGGCCGAGGCGTTGTTCGTGGCGAACAAGCTGAAGGCGGGCAAGAACGTCGACTACATCGGGCTCCGCGTCGTCACGAACGATGAGGACCTGGCGTACGAGTACGACCTTCCCTACATCGATGGCCTGGCGGTGCTCGCGACCAGCGCCGGTAGCCCGGCGACCAAGGCGAAGCCCTACGCGATCGAGGCCGGCGATACCGTGGCCTACATCGACGGCCAGTTCATCGACAATGTCGGCACCTACTGCGATGTGCTGCGGTCTCACAAGCCGGGCGACACGGTGGAAGTGCAGATCGGCGCCTACAACACGCAGAACAAGGCGGCGCTTTTCCGCACGTCGGTGACGATCGAATAGGCGGAGCGAGCAGCTCGCCCGGCGTGGTCACGCGTCCGGGGTGGCCTCCGGGTGCGCGAGCAGGTACTCGACGGCCGCGGTGACCGCGCGGTGCGCCAGCGAGACGTAGGTCGCGGGGGGCAGGTCCTCGAGGAGGATGCGCTCCTCGGAGCGCATGGCGGCGGGGTCGCCGGTGGCCACCTCGGCGACATCGAGGCCGATGAGGAGCTCGTAGAGCTCGCCGTCTTCGCCGAGCACGATGCAGCCCCGGCCGGCGCTGTCGTCGGCTTCGACTTCGATACCGTACGAGAAGAAGCTGCCGGGGAACTCGGGGAAGGGACGGATCTGCAGGGCGAGGTTGTGGAGCAGGTTGCGCAGCTGGTCGGCGGCCCGCTGCACGATGAGGTCGGCGTGGGCCTGGTGCTGCAGCGGGTCGTCCATTACGTCCTCCGGGTTGATTCGGTATAAACCAATCGCACGATGTATTATCTGGGGGCGCTGCCGGAGGCGTCGGTCGCAGCGCTTGACGACGGGGGACGCCAATGCAAGCGACGCGCCAGCAGATTCTCGATTACCTGAGACTGCATCGAGACGCAAGCGTCAAAGATCTCGGCCGCCTGCTCGGGCTGACCGCCACCGGGGTGCGTCAGCACCTGAACATCCTCGAGCAGGAAGGCCTGGTCACGAGCTTCGAGCAGCGTGGCAAGGTCGGCCGACCGCCGCTGCGGTACGCGCTGACCTCGCTCGGGGACGCCACGTTCCCGAAGCAGTACGACGCGCTCGCCAACGCGCTGATCGACGAGGTGCGCGCCTGCTACGGCTCGCAGGGCCTGCAGCAGATCGTGCGCGGCGCCGCGAGCCGCCTCGCGACAGCCGACGACGGCACGGAGACACCCGTCGAGGGCAGCCCCGACACGCGCATCAACGCGATCGTCGATCTGCTGCGGTCGCGCGGCGTGGTCGCGGACTGGGAGCGCGACGGTGAGGCGTTCCTGCTGCACGAGCGCACCTGTCCGTACCCGGAGGTCGCGCGACGCAACTCGGTGGCGTGTGCCATGGACGTGGCCCAGGTGCGGCAGCTCACCGGGATGGACGCGAAGCTGACGGCCTGCCTGGTGCGCGGCGACGCCAGCTGCACCTATCGCCTGTTGCCGCCCTCGAACTGAGCCGTCGCGGGCTCTACCGCCTCGCGGCGGGTTCCGAGAACATGCACGGCACTGCCTGAACTCGCCGTCTGAACTCGTGCCGAGGTGTGTCCATGTCGATCTTCGAAGGCGTCCGCGTGCTCGAGTGCGCGGGGGGCATCGCGGGGCCGTACGCGGGGATGCTGTTCGCGGACCATGGGGCCGACGTCATCAAGATCGAGTCCCCCGAGGGCGACCCGTACCGCGCCGAGCCCGGCTTTCAGACCCTGAACCGGGGCAAGCGCTCGGCGAGCGCTGACCTCCACACCGATGCCGGGCGCGAGGCGCTGCGCGCACTCGTCCGCACCGCGGACCTCGTCATCCACGACCTGACCGAGGCGCAGGCGGCCGAGCTGGGCCTCGATGAGGCGAGCCTGCGCAGCATTCGGCCCGACCTGATCGTGCTTGCCGTGCCGCCGTTCGGGGACCGCGGGCCGCTCGCCGGGCAGCGGGGGACGCCCGACCTCGTGCACGCGGTGGGGGGGATCGCCGGCTTCCAGGCGTCGTACTCAGGCGAACCGGTGGCGTTGATCGCCCCGATCGCCTCGTACGCCGCGGGTGTGCTCGCCGCGTCGGCAGCGGCCGCCGCATTCTACCGGCGGGAGCGATCGGGGATCGGGCAACGCCTCGAGGTCTCCGAGCTGGCGGGGGCGCTGGCACTGCAGCTGGGGGCGGTGACGTCGGAATTCGTGCCTTCGATCAGCGAGGAGCCCTCGCCGGTCGGCTCGCTGGGCGCGCACCCGGCGTACCGCTCGTACCGCGCGGCCGACGGGCGCTGGCTATTCGTCGGCTGCGGCACGAATGAGCACCTGCATCGGCTACTGCGCGCGATCGGGCATGCCGACGCGATCGACGACCCGCGCCTCGAGGCGGGTCCGTGGGGCACCAACGAACCGGCCGCATACGCGCTGCTGACGCCGCTGCTCGAGACGGCGTTCGCGACGCGGGAGCGCGACGCCTGGCTCGAGGCGTTGCGGGAGGCCGAAGTGCCGGCCGCGCCGGTGCTGTCGCGCGAGGAGTTCCTCGCGGCGGACTACGTGGAGGAGCACGGCCGGCACGCGGCCGTCGACCATCCCGACCTCGGCCGCGTCGAGATGATGGGGGTGCCGCTCGTGCTCGAGGGTGCGCCGGGCGAGGTGCGCGGGCGCGCTCCACTGCCGGGCGAACACACCTCCGAAGTGCTGGCGGAAGCCGCCACGTTCACGCCCGCGCCGGCGCGCGAGCCTCGGGGCGCCGCAGCCGCGCAGCTGCTGTCAGGGGTGCGGGTGCTCGACTTCGGGTCATTCATCGCGGGGCCGGCCGCGGCACGCCACCTCGCAATGCTGGGGGCGGACGTCGTGAAGGCCGAGCAGCCGCATGGCGATCCGTTCCGTGTCCTGGCGCTGGGCTTCCTCGGCTGGAACCAGGGCAAGCGGTCGCTGGCGATGAACCTGCTGGTCGGACGGCCCGAGGTGCTGCGACGCCTGATCGCCGCGAGCGACGTGGTGATCGAGAACTACCGTCCCTACGTGGCGCGGCGGCTGCGCCTCGACGACCACGCGGTGCGGGGATTCAACCCGCGCATCATTCACCTCGGGACGACGGGGTTCGACGAGGAGACGCCGTGGGCCGAGACCTCGGCGTTCGACGGCACGGTGCAGGCGCTGTCCGGGCTGGCCTGGGAGCAGGGTGGCGGCGTCGAGCCCGTCTACCACACGGTGCCGGTGACGGACCTGATGACGCCGCTGCTGTCGACGTTCGGGGTGTGCGCGGCGCTCTACCATCGCGAGCGCACGGGCCGCGGGCAGCGCGTGCGCACCTCGCTGGCGCGCGCGGCGCTCGCGGCGCAGGCCGCCGAGTGCACGCGGTACGAAGGCGCCCAGCACGTTCGAGGGGGCATCGACTTTGCCGGGCCGGCGGCGAGCCGCCGCTGGTATCGCTGCGCAGACGGGGCCGCAATCGCCATCGATGCGCGCACGGAACGCGAGCGCGCCGCGCTGCTCGCGGCCCTCGATGTGCCGCTCAGCGTGGATGCGCTCCGCGAGCCCGCGGGCGGCCCCGCCGCCTCGGCGCTCGCGCTCGTCTTCGCGACGCGGCCGGCGGCCGAGTGGACCGAGCGACTGACAGCCGCGGACGTCCCGGCCGCGCCGGTGGTCGGCCGCAACGAGCTGCTCGACTCGCCGCAGGTCGTGGCCAACGAACTGGCCGTGGAGGCGACGCATCCGGCGTGGGGCCGCACGAAGGCGCCGGGCGTGCTCGTGCACGCTTCGAGGACGCCCGCGAGCCTCGCGCGCCCCGCGCCGCTGCTGAGCGAGCACGGCCTCGAGATCATGCGCGAGCTGGGCTACTCCTTCGTCGAGATCCGCGAGTTTGCCGAAGCCTCGATGGTCGAGGTACACGAGATCCCCGACGAGACCGCGGAGGAGTCGTACATCCGCGTGATGCGCGAGGCGCTGGCGATCGAGGAAGACCTCGCGCGCATCCGCTTCAACCGCTCGCTCGACGTGGGCTGACGCGCGCTACGGCGTTGGCGTGACCGTGGCCGGCGCTTCCTCGGGCGGCGGCGTGGCCTTCGAGGCGTTCGGCGGGTCGTAGGGGCGCTTCGCCGCCTCTTCCCAGAAGGGCCATGCTTCCTTCGGGCGGTCGTTCGCGTCCCGCAGGCCGATGCTGGCGAGCAGGTCGTAGGGCGGCGCGCCGAGGTAGCTCGGGTCGCGGCCGATGAACCAGATCAGCAGCGGCGACTTTACCTCGTCGGCGTCCTGGATCAGGCGCTGCAGGAAACGGCGCTGCTCGGCGGGCGTCGAGGAGTTCACGCCGTCGCGCGCGGGCGCCGAGGAGAAGCCGACCGCCGCGAAGGCGATCGGCAGCTTCGTGTGCTCGCGGATCTGGCGGTAATAGTCGGCCGGGACGCGCCTCGCGACCGGGAAGGCGAAGGACGGGTAGGTGGTGAGGCCGAAGAGGTCGAGCTGGTCGCCATAGGCGTCGAGGAGCTCCCAGCGCGGGGGATGGGGCTTCTCCCAGGGGAGCACGCCGAGCAGCTCCTCATACTGGAACGTCACGAAGACGGAGGTGTCCGGGCTGACGGTCTTCACGGCCGCGTACGCGTCGCGGTAGGCATCGAGGAACTTCGCGTACTGGTCCGGGTCCTTCTCGTAGGTGGCGTTGACCTCCATTCCGAGCGACAGGAACGCCGGATGGTAGTTCAGCGCGATGTAGCGGGCCTCCGCGATGAACGCCGACTTGAGCTCCGCGTTGCCCAGGTTCTGTCCCTGGCGGTCACTCGGAAGCCCGGCCAGGCGGCCGCGGTCGGCGGCGTCGAACGGGTCGAGGGCCATGAACAGCTTGAGGCCGCGGACGCGCGCGGCGTTGCGCTCGGTGGTCGTGCGCTCGCGCTGGGTGTCGGAGAGCGTGGCGCCGGGCAGGAAGTCGGACCACGAGGGCGGGCGCTGGATCAGCAGCACTTCGCCCCACTGTGAGGCGAGGTCGAAGGTCTGCTGGTAGCCGCTGTCTGTGAGCGCCGAGGGCAGCGACGAGAAGCCGAGGTAGTAGGAGCGGGCCGGGCCCGAGTACGCGCGGGCGGGGAGGTCGCCCTCGGGGGCCTCGCCGGGCTCTTTGCGCTCGCAGGCGGTCAGGAGGGCGAGCGCGAGGAGCGCGAGGCAGAGGAACAGACCTCGCCGCAGCGGTAGGGGAAGGCGTGGTACTCGGGGAGACACGGATCGATTCTCAAGCGGGCCCGCTGCGCGGGCAACGCTGCTGCGGGCGCCTCGGGAGCGGCGGGAGCAAGCGGCGTCCTCGATTGTAGACTCGCAGACATGGACCGCGCGCGGTTTCGCCGTCTCGTGCAGCGCGCCCTGCGCTCACTGCCTCCCGAGGTGCGAGACGCCCTCGACAACGTGGCTGTCGTGATCGAGCGCGAACCGAGTCCCGACGAGCTGCGGCGCGCCGGCGTCGAGGCGGGTGACACGCTGTTCGGGCTCTACGTGGGGACGCCGCTCACCGAACGCGCGGGGTACGGGCTGACGCTGCCGGACCGCATCGTGATCTACCAGGGCCCCCTCGAACGGCACTTCCATCCTCGCGACATTCCGCGGGAGGTGGCGACGACGGTGCGCCACGAACTGGGCCACCACTTCGGGATCGAGGACGACCGGCTGGACGTCCTCGGACTGGGCTGACGCCCGGCGAGCCGCAGTCAGCGGCCGGACGCCGGCGAGGGCGTCGCCGTCGCGGGCGTGTTGAAGTTGGCGTGCGACGCGAGATGCCACTCGGCCCCGTCCCAGACGAACGAGGACAGCCGGGGCGCGGGATCGCCGCGATAGAGCTGCCCGTTGATCGTCTGGTCGACCTCGAGCGCCCATTTCACGGTGAGGACGGGGCCGTCCTGCTTCGCGGTGATGCTCTGGACCGTGTACTCGCGGATCTCGGGCAGGTTCTTGAGGTACTCGTCTTTCGTCGACCAGCTGCCGTCGGCGCGCTGGATGAGGAAGGCGTCGGAGAGGAATGTGCGCAGCTGGGCGGTGTCCTTCTGCTGCAGCAGCGTCATGTACTTCGTGACCAGCTGCTGTCCGACCTCGTCAGGGCGTGTGACCTCGGGGGGCGTGTGGTCGTCGTCGCCGCAGGCGGCGAGCCCGAGCATGAGCGCAGCGACGAGCAAGAGGACGCCGGCCAGCAGCCTGGCTCGAATACCACCTCGACGCATCGTCAGCCTCCTCGGCGCGCATGTTGTTGCCTCGGAGTGATCTACCACGGCCGCAGCGCTGAGACGACCTTACGCGGCCTCGCGCGTCGGCCGGACGCCCGGACGGTGGTCGCGTAGTATGCGCGCGTGACCACGTCCGTCGAGACGCCGCGCCGTCGAGGGCTGTTCTACGGGTGGTACATCGCCATCGCCGGGGCGACCAACAATGCGCTCATCCTCGGCGTCACCGTCTTCGGGTTCGGCGTGTTCATCGAGCCGGTGCGCAAGGACCTCGGATGGTCGCTGGCGGCGCTGACGATCGGGTTCTCGATCCGGTCGTTCCAGTCGGGATTGCTCGCTCCGTTCGTGGGGCTGCTGCTCGAGTGGATCGGGCCACGGCGGATGAGCATCGTCGGGGTGTTCGTCGTGGCCGGCGGGCTGCTGTTCATGGCGCAAATGCACGCGCTGTGGGAGTTCTACGTCTCGAGCATGGTCGTTGCGCTCGGACAGAGCATGGGCGGCGTCACACCCTTCTCGACGACGATCGTGCGCTGGTTCCGGCGCTCGCGAGGCCGCGCGATGGGCGTGCTGTTCTCCGGGAACGCGCTTGGCTACGGCATGGCGCCGGTGATGGCGTTCTTCATCGTGCACTACGGCTGGCGCGTGGCGCTGGTCGTGGCGGCGAGCGCGATCGTCCTCGTGGGGACGCCGCTCGCCTTCGTGATCCGTCCGCGCCCCGAGGACCACGGGCTGCTGCCGGACGGAGACCTGGCGCCCTCGGAGGCGGCGGCGCCGGGGACGGCGCTCGAGGAGTCCGGCATGACCGTGGCCGAGACCGTGCGGACGCCCGCGTTCTATCTGCTCATGCTCGCGATGACCGTGGGCGCGCCCACGCAGTCGGCGCTGATCGTCTTCCAGGTGCCGGTGCTGGAGCACGCGGGGTACTCCGCCGGGGTGGCGGCGCTACTGGCGGCGGGGTACGGCCTGGTGCAGGCGCCGGTGCGTCTCGTGGTGGGCGGGATCGCGGACCGTATCGGGCGACGCCGCGCCTACGCCTGGTGCTTCCTGCTGCAGGCGGCGGGCCTCGTGGTGTTCGCGAGCATGGACTCCTCGCGGGTGTGGCTCGTGCCGTTGTTCTACGGGACGTACGCGCTGGGGCACGCCCTGTTCACGACGCTGTTCCTGACGACAGTGGCGGACTACTTCGGAACGCGGCGGTTCGCCTCGTTGCAGGGGATCATCCAGTTTGCGGGGATGCCGGTGGGGCTGGCGCTGCCGATCGTCACGGGTGTCGTCTTTGACCGCACGGGGACGTACTCGACGATCTTCCTCGTCTATGCTGCGCTCGCGAGCCTCGGGGCGGTGTTCGTGTTTCTCATCCGGCGGCCGACCTGGCATGAGTTCAGCTCGGCGCTCACGGCCGCCCCGCCGGCTGCCGCCGCCGCGGCGGCCGCGGGCGATTGACGATGTCCGAGGTCACGGCTGCGATCCTCCTCGCCGCGGGTTCCTCGCAGCGGATGGGCGGCGTCGACAAGCTCTGGTATGAGGTCGAGGGGTTGCCACTCGTCGGGTACGCGCTGCGCACGCTGGCCGAGCTGGACGAGGTGAACGTCGTGGTGGCCGTCGCGCCGCGGGAACGGCACGAGGCGCTGCGAGGGCTGGTCGGGGATGTCGAGGGCGTCGAGCTGCGCTGCGTCGAGGGTGGCGCGCGGCGGCAGGACTCGGTGGCGGCGGGCCTCGGAGCCGTGCCGGAGGCGGAGTGGGTGATCGTGCACGACGCGGCGCGCCCCCTTGTGACGCGCGAGGTGTGCTCGGCCGTGTTGCGGGCGGCGCAGGCGCACGGGGCGGCGATTCCGGCGGTGCCGCTGGTGGACACGGTGAAACGCGTCGATGTGAACGGGCACGTGCTCGAGACGGTCGACCGGGGGGCACTGCGGGCCGTGCAGACACCGCAGGCGTTCGCGGCGGAGCTCCTGCGCCGAGCGCACGCGGAAGTGACGTGGGACGTCACCGACGACGCCTCGCAGGTGGAGGCGCTGGGGGCGGACGTGTACGCGGTGACGGGGGATCCTCGGACGTTCAAGGTGACGACGCCCGAGGACCTCGAGATGGTGCGCACCCTGATCGCGATCTGGACGCCGGCGGGGTAGGGGTCAGGCGCCGTTGGCGGGAGCCGGCACGGAGACCGTGCTGTCGAGCACCTCGAACTCGGTGACGCTCTCGGACGCGCTGATTCGCAGGACCTGTTCCCGGGTCATGATCATCGCGCACTACTTTGAGGGTTCGTTGTCTATCCTGGCGCCGCGCCCTCAGCCTCGGGCGGCGGCACCGACGGCGGCAAAGACGGCCGCGAGGTGCTCGGCCTGGCCTTCGGTGGGGGCGGGGGCGAGGGGCTGGGCGAGGACTTCGACGCCGGCCTCGATGCGGCGGCGGAGGGCCGCGGCGACCTCGGCTTCGGTGCCGGAGACGACGAGGTCGTCGAGCAGGTCGTCGCTGTAGTCGCCGGCGGCGGCGACCTGGTGGCCGGCGAGGGCGAACATCTTCTGGTAGTTCGGGACCTGGCCGTACATCGCGAGCTGCTGGCGGGCGCGGGCGCGCGCCTCGTCGCGGTCGGTGGTGAGGGCGACGGGGACGTGGGCGACGATCGGGGGTGCCTCGCGGCCGGCACGCTCGGCGCCGCGGCGCACGGCGGGCGCGGCTACGTCGACGAGGTAGGACAGCGGGCACATCCACGAGATAGCGCCGTCGGCGAACTCGCCGCACATCTCGTAGGCACCGGGCTGGACGGCGGAGCCCATCACGGGCACCTCGAGCGGTGCTCCGGCGAGGCGAGCGCGGACCTGCACCATGTCGCCCTGGTAGTCGATCTGGCCGTCGCGCAGGAGGGTCCGGATGGCGGCGATGTACTCGCGCAGTTGCGTGAGGGGCTTGCGGTGCTCAACGCCGTACTGCCTCGCGGCCATGGGCGCGGTGGTGGCGCCGAGGCCGAGGCGGAAGCGGCCGGGGCCGAGCTGTGCGAGGGCGGCGGCCTCCTGCGCGTAGGCGAGGGGGCGTTTGGCCCACGTGTGGACGATGGAGGTGCCGAGGACGATGCGCTCCGTCCGGACGAGTGCGGCGCCGAAGGTGACGAGGAGGTCGGTGCCGCCGGCGCCGCCCATCGTCGCCCAGGCGGCGTCGATGCCGGCTCGTTCGGCGCGAGCGATCTGGTCGATCGCGTCGTTCGCGTCGCGCCCCTGGATTGCCACGCCGACCAGCAGTTTGCCCGCCATCGATGGTCCCCTTTCGCCTCGTGCGCAGTGAAGCCGAGGGCATCGTAGCGGGTTCGGGCGCCGGCATCTCGGTACGCTGTGCCCCGGAGGCATTGCTTTCGGGGCACAGCGTCGGGGCGCATGGTGCGCCGACTACGAGCCGCTCAGCGGGACCTCCCAGATCTGCTCCGTGGGGTGGCCCGCCTTCTCGTGAACGCGGTAGACGGCGTCGCGGCTCGGGCCCTCGGAGAGGCAGAAGACCTTGCCGCTGGTGGGGTCGCCCCACCACTGCTTGAAGTGCACGCCCTCGCCGGCCTCGACCTCGAGGTCCTTCCGGTGGGCCTCCTCGACCTGCGCCTGGGTCACGCCGAGGAACCCCTCGTGAACGTCCATGAACTGTGGCATCGCGACTGACCTCCTTCTCCCCTCCGTCCTGGAGGGCACAGGAGCATTGAAGCCTCGACGCCGTGGGCGGCCATCGTACAAACGTCCCATGCCCGGAAACGAGGTCAACCCGCCAGGAGTCCGTGCTCCATCGCGAAGAGGGTGGCGGAGACGCGGTTGGTCGCGCCGGTCTTGTTGTAGATGTGTTCGAGGTGGTGTCGGGCCGTGTTCTCGGTGATGTGGAGGCGGCGTGCGATCTCACGCCTCGGGAGGCCGCTTGCGGCGAGGCGGAGGACTTCGACCTCGCGGTCGGTGAGGCCGGCAGGCCGCGGCTGTGGGCTGGTCTGCCGCGGGTTGTCGCTGCCCTCAAGCGCCCCGCGCAGCGCGGCGAATACCGCGGGGTCGAACGGCTCGCTCCCAATTGTTTCGAGCGCGACGTCGATGGGGACGGCGGGGACGCCCGGTGCATCGTGAGTGAGTGTGTCGAGGCGGTCGGCGACGGCAATGATGCGCGCGCCAAGGGCCTGATGCTCACCCCGGAGACCGCGGTAGTAGCCGGAGCCGTCGAAGCGCTCATGGTGGTTGCCGACGAGCGCGGCGAGCGGAGTGAAGGCGGGGACGCGCTGGAGGATGCGCTCGCCGTGGTAGGGATGCAGCCGGAACTGGTCGCGTTCGGCCTCGGAAAGCGACGACCAGGGGCGCTCGAGGAGGTAGGAGGGGATGGCGACCATGCCGAGGTCGTGCATGAGGCCGGCGCGGCGGATGAGCGAGACTTCTTCCTGGGGGCACCGCATGGCGCGCGCGAGCTGCTCGGCAACCGCACCGACGCGGCGCGAGTGCGCGGCGGCGTGGCGCGACTTGAGGTCGATGAAGTCAGCGAACGCGAGTGCCGCGGCGTCGAGGAGGTCGTCGGCGTGGGCGACGGGCTCGGTGGCCTCGAGGGCGAGGACCCGGTTCTGGATGTCCAAACCCTCGAGTTCCGCCCAGAACGTGTCGTCGGCGGCGAGCGTGAGGAAGGCGTCGGCGACCGCCGGGTCGAACGCATGACCTCGCAGGGTGGTCGCGAGCTCGATCGCGGCGGCCCGGCCGCTGACGCGGTGCACCGGGACGAGAAAGAAGGTCGGCAGTACGACGCGCGCGACCTGCGGGATTTGTGCGCCCGCGCGGCCCTCGGGGTACCCCGACCCGTCCCACTGCTCGAAGACGGCGAGGAGCGCCTGCTGCACTCCCGGTGACATGCCGAGCCGCCCGGCGATCCGGCTCGCGACTGTCACCGTGGTGGCAAAGCCCTCGGTGAAGAATGGGCGGCTTGTGCGGAGGACGTTGAGGTAGCGACGCAGCTTCGCGAGGCTCGCCTCGTCCTGGCCGACGTGACTCCGCATCCAGCGCACGAAGGCCGGCATGCCGTTCGAGGGTTCGAAGATGAGGAAGTCGCGGCGGGCGGCGATCTCGTCCGTGTGCCAGGCGGCGGCGAGCTCAGTGGTCCACGAGGTGCAGCCCGCGTCCTTGAGGAGCGCGGTGACATAGGCGTCATGGCGGGCGGCGTCGGACAGGCCGAGCTCCGTGGCGACGCACCAGGCGACGTAGGCGGAACGGAGTGTGTCCTCGAGCTGCAGGCCGAAGGCGAGGTCGTTCGCGTACGCGAAGGCGCAGAGGACCTGGGTGACCGTGACAGGCGGAGTGGCACTCGAGTCTGTAGGCGCGGTGTCTGGCATGGAGCCTCCTTGACCGCAGGCACCGAGTATAGGGGCGGCTGTGGAGCCGGAGCCGTATCGTGAATCGGTGCGCATGACTCCTCGTCGCTTCGCGCTCCCCGGGTTCGCCGTCCTTGTCGCCGCTGTCGCGTTGCTTCTCGTGAGTGGGGGACCGTCGCGGTCCTCGGCGGTCGAGGCGCAGCGGTCGGGGCTGATGTGGACCGGGTGTGGGGGGTCGTTCGAGTGCGCCACGCTGGCGGTGCCGCTCGACTACGGGCAGCCGGGCGGGCGCACCATCGACGTCGCGCTCCTCCGGTTGCCGGCCCGCAAGCCGTCGGAACGCATCGGCGCACTGCTGTCGAACCCGGGGGGGCCGGGTGGCTCGGGGATCGAGTTCATGCGGGGGTGGTCGCGCATCCTCGATGGAGACATTCGCGACCGCTTCGACCTGGTGTCGTTCGACCCTCGGGGAGTGGGCGACAGCAGCCCGCTGCTCTGCCACGACGACGCCCGGGACCTGATCGGACTCGAGCCGGAGCCCTCGACGGCCGACGAGTGGAGCGAGGTGCGGCGGGCGCTGCGAGCGTTCGCGGACCTGTGTGCCACGCGGGGCGGCGACGTCCTGCCGCACCTGGGCAGCGTCGATGTCGTCCGCGACATGGACCGCATCCGGGAGGCGCTGGGCGAACAGCAGATCACGTACGTGGGGTACTCGTACGGGACCGTCCTCGGGGCGCTGTACGCGGAGCTGTTCCCGCAGCGCGTGCGCGCGATGGTCCTCGACGGGCCGGTGGACCTGTCGCTGTCGCCCGACGAGCTGAACGTGACGCAGGCCGTCGGCTTCGAGCGAGCGTTGTCGCACTTCGTCGCCGACTGCCGCGAGCGGCAGTGCGCCTTGGCTCGCAACGGACGCGACCCGGGGGCGGCGCTGCAACAGGTGGTCGAGGCGGCACGTGCGCATCCTATCCCCTCGAGCGACGCGGACCGGCCCGCACGCTCAGGCGAGGCACTGACGGCGATCGTCGCCTCGATGTACCGCAAGGAGTTCTGGCCGTCGCTCGTGCAGGCCGTCGAGGAAGGGCTGAACGGGAACGGCACGTGGCTGGTGCAGCTCGCCGACCGCCTCTGGGGACGCAGCGGCGACGAGTACGACAACTCGATGGAGATGAACACGGCGGTGAACTGCCTCGACTACGCGTACTCACCC
Organism: Dehalococcoidia bacterium; assembly: GCA_019694855.1. Classification (GTDB taxonomy): domain Bacteria; phylum Chloroflexota; class Dehalococcoidia; order UBA2979; family UBA2979; genus JAIBBD01. Next base: position 9,786 of record JAIBBD010000016.1, on the reverse strand, counting down.
GACCCGGCGCACTACGAGGAGGCCTCGCGCGCAGCGGCGGCCGTCTCGCCGACGTTCGGCGCCTCGTTCGGTACGACCGGCCTCGTCTGTGCCTACTGGCACACCTCGCCGCGGCCACTCCAGTCGCCGGACGCCGCGGAGGCGCCGCCGCTCCTCGTGGTCGGCACGACGGGCGACCCCGCCACGCCCTTTGAATGGGCGCTGGCCATGCGTCGAGACCTGGTGACTTCGACGCTGCTGACGTTCGAGGGCGAGGGGCACACGGCGTACGCCTCCGGGAACCACTGCGTGGACGAGGTGGTGAACGCGTATCTCCTCGAGCGACGCCTCCCGCAGGATGGCGCCATTTGCGGCCGCGAGGAGTCGCCGCGCGCGCCCGCGACGCCGCCCGCCGCGGCCTTCCCGGCGAAGGGTACGCTGGCAACGCCAGCCGCCTCGGCTGCCGCGCCCGAGGACGGGACGGCGACGCTACCGGCGCGCGAGCGAGAGGGCACCTCGACGGCGTGGGTGTGGACGCTGGTGGTGCTCGCGGTGGCGCCGGCGATGGGGGCGGGCGTGTACGTGTGGCGGCGTAGGGGGCGGTAGTCGCGCGGGTCCGCGCGTTTGCTCTCGCTTCCAGCCCCTCCTACGATCCGGGCACACTCGCAGTGAAAGGCGCTCGTGCCCAACCTCGTCACGCTCGACAACGGACTCCGCGTGCTTCTCATCCCCGTGCCGCACGCGCGGTCGGTTTCGCTTTCTGCTTATGTCGCGGCCGGGTCGCGCTTCGAGGCAGCGCCGGCGGACGCCGGGCTGTCGCACTTCGTGGAGCACCTGTGCTTCAAGGGGACGGAGCGACGGCCTCGACCGCAGGACATCGCGGCCGAGATCGACGCGCTGGGCGGATCGATGAACGCGGCGACGGACCGCGAGTACACGACGTACTACGCGAAGGTGATCCCCGACCACGCGGAGCAGATGCTCGACGTCCTCGGTGACGTGCTGCGGAATTCCCTGTTCGTGCCGGCGGAGATCGAGCGCGAACGCGGCGTGATCATCGAGGAGCTGGCGGCCGTCGAGGACTCGCCGGACGAGCTGGCGGGCGTCCTCCTCGACGAGCTGCTGTGGCCGGGGCAGCCGCACGGGCGCGACATCGCGGGCAGCCAGGAGTCGGTGGCGGCAATCAGCCAGCAGCGGCTGATCGACTACTACCACGCGCAGTACGTGCCGAACGCGACCGTGCTTTCGATCGCGGGGGCGGTGGACGAGGCGCGCATGCTCGACCTCGTGCGGGGGCACCTCGGCGAGTGGCGGGCGGGGGCGCCGGAGGACTGGGCGCGGAACGTGCACGTGCACGGCGCGCAGGCGCGGGCGCTGGAGAAGGACACGGAGCAGGCGCATCTGACGCTCGGGCTGCTGTCGGCGAGCGCGACGGACCCGAAGCGGTACCCGCTGACGCTGCTGTCGATCATCGTGGGGGAAGGGATGTCCTCGCGGCTGTTCATGCGGCTGCGGGAGGAGCTGGGGCTGTGCTACGACATCCACACCTCGCTCACGCAGCTCCTCGATACGGGGTCGTTTGGTGTGTACGCGGGGGTCGACCCCGACAACGCCGTCGAGGCCGTGCGCGAGATCGCCTCGGAGCTGCGGCGGGCACGCGAGCCGGTGTCGACGGCGGAGTTCGAGCGGGCGAAGTCGCTCGTGCGTTCGCGCATCGAGCTGTCGATGGAGGACACGCGCTCGGTCTCGGCGTGGTACGGGGGGCGGGCCTCGCGGGGGTTACCGCTCGAAACGCCGGAGGAGGTGATGGCGCGCTTCCAGGCGGTCACGATCGACGAGGTGACCGAGGTGGCGCGCACGACGCTGCGGGACGAGCACCTACGGCTGGCCGCAGTCGGGCCGTTCCCAAGCGTCGAGCCGCTGTTCGAAGTGGCGAGCCTCGATGGTTGACGAGCCGGCCGACGCGGTCGAGGAGGTCGAGGCGGTGGCCGCCACCGAGCCTCGGCGAGGGCCGGAGGCGCTCGCGGCGCTGCTCGCGCCGCCCGTTCACCCCGACGTGGAGCGGCTCCTGATCGTGGCGCGACTGGCCTCGGAGGGTGGGGGCGACGAGGAGCCGCGCTACCTGTTCGTGCGCTGGCCGGACTGGCCGCACCCGGCGTTGCTGTCGATCGAGCCGCCCGCCGCGACCGACACGCTCGAGGACGCCGTGGGGTCGCTGCTGCGGGCACGCCTCGATGTCGGGGTGCGTGGGACGGTGCGGGTATCCTCGGAGCGAGTGCCCGTGCGGATGCCGCTGCGGCGGTACGGGACTTCGGGGACGGGGTGGTTGCGCGCGGCGCTGGTCGATGTGGCCGGCGAGCCGGAGCCCGACGCACTCCTCGAGGGGTTCGAGGCGTTGACGCTGGCAGAGGCGCTGGCGGCGCTGCCGACGGACGTGGAGCGGGCGGTGCTGCGCGGGGCGGCGGAGCTGCTGTAGGCGGGGTCGAGCGGTGGCCCGGTGGCCCGGTGGCCCGGCTGCTGGTTCCTTTCGTTACTCGTTCTCGGTCCGACAGGATGCGCGACATCCTTTTCCGGCAGTCGCCTCGGAATCGGGGGTGGGAGGCGGACGGTCTGCTGGAGCTGCTCGTGGCGTCCGCGGCGGACGGCGAGGAGGAGTCGGGCGTGACGATCCTCGAGGCGGTCGCGCCGCTCCTGGCGGGGGCACTCCTCCGCATGCTGCTTCGGCGCCCTTGAGCCGGCGGCGCCGCGACATTGCCCGGCTCATGGGTCGGTCGAGGACGTGCGTCACCCAAATCGTGACAGTACTTCGTATAGCGGCCGAGGATTCGCCAGGGTCGACCGCACCAGCAGTACCTCGCGCGCGTGAAAGGGGAGCGGGGGCGGCGCATCGAGGTGGCGCGCCGCTTCGGCGACCGCTCGACGCTCGTCTGGCCTCAGCTCCCGGCCGAGGCGGGCGAGCGTCAGGTGGACGCGGAGGGGGCGGTCTTCGGGCGGGAGGCCGGCGGCGCGGACGGCGCTCTCAATGCGGGCGGCGAGGTGCTGCAGGCCCTCGAGGTCGCCGGTGATCCCGAGCCAGGCGACCTGGGTCCTTATCGGGGGGCCGAAGGTGCCGGCGGGGCCGAGCGCGAGCTCAAGGTCGAAGGCAGTGATGGCCGCGCGGAGTGCCTCGATGAGTCGGGGGACGCCGTCCTCGGGGACTTCGCCGAGGAAGCGGAGCGTGAGGTGCATGAGCGACGGATGGACGGGGCGGAGGCGTACGCCGGAGGCCTGCGCCAGCGCCTCGGTGGCCTGAACGGCGGCGTCGCGCCAGGCGTCGGGGACGTCGATGGCGACGAAGAGGCGCATCAGGGCGTGGGGTCGGGCGGTGTGAGGCCGAGGAAGCGCGTGGCGTTGCCGCCGAGGATGGCGGCGCGTTCCTCGAGGTCGGGGACGGCCGCCTCGACGGCGGCGAGGTCGGCCTGCTGGTTGCCGAGGGGAAAGTCCGAGCCCCACGCGATTAGGTCGCTGCCGACGAGGTCCGCCACGACACGGAAGATGCGCGGCTCGTAGAGCAACGGTGAAGCGGCGGTGTCGAAGAGGACGCGACCGGCCTCGAGGGCGGTGCGGACCTCGGGCATGAGGGCGTAGAAGGGGAAGCCGCCGCCCCAGTGCGCGGCGATCACGCGGACCCCGGGGTGGTCGCGGAGGAGATGCCAGAGCGCGGTTGGGGTGAGGCCGCCGTGCTTGCCGGGATACTCGTGGCCGGGTTCCTCGCTGCAGTGGGCAAGCAGCGGGAGGTCGCGCGCCGTCGCTCTGCTCGCGAGGGTCGAGGCGTCCTCGGCGGTTGCGACGCGCGCTTCGCCGAGGCCGGCGGCGCCGGCGGGCGGGTCCAGGCCGGGCACGAAGGGGACGAGCCGGCCTGCTGACGCCCGCGCCGCCTCGACGAGGTAGGCGGCATGCTCGGCGGCGAGGGCCGGGTCGCGCCACCAAAAGCCGCAGGCCACGGAGACGTCGACGCCGGCGGCGGCCATCGAGGTCAGCAGCTGATCCGCCGTCGCCATCCGCGCCTTCGGATTGGCATACAGTTCGCCGAAACCCGTGTCCCAGACGGCGAGCGCCGCGCGCTGCTCGATGAAGCGCGGGGGGAAGATGTGGGTGTGGACATCCACGATCATGGCAGGCATCGTACAGGTGGCGGGGCTGGTCGCCAGCGCTCGGGCTGGCAGGAGAGGAACGGCCTTGCGCCGGTCGCACCACGATGACTGAAGGTACGCCGCAAGACGGCCCGCCGGACCTCCTGCACCCAAACGCGTTCCGCTGGCATCAGACGCCTCCTGAGGAGGCGGTCGCCGCTGGCGATGACGAGGAGCCGGCAGCGAGCGGAGAGCCCTCGCCGCCCCCTGTTTCGGACGAGGACGCGACCGCAACCACGACGCCGAGCGCGGAGCCGACGACAACAGCGATGCCCGAGGAGCAGCCATCCGCGGCTGCGGACGGTGGTGTCGATGACACGGCCGAGGGCGACCGGCCCGCCCCACCGATCGAGCAGGTACAGAGCATCATCGAGGCGCTGCTGTTCGTTGCCGATGGCCCCGTGGCTCCCGCCTCCCTGGCGAAAGTGATCGGCGTCCCTCCACGGGCGATCGAGGGCCCCCTCGAAGCGCTGGCCGAGGCGTTGCGCACCCGCGGGCTGCGGCTCCAGCGCGGCCCGGACGGCATCCAGCTCGTGACCGCGCCGTTCGCGAGCAGTTACGTCGAGCAGTTCCTCGGCCTCGAGTCGGCGAAACGGCTGTCGACCGCCGCCCTCGAGACGCTCGCCATCATCGCCTACCGCCAGCCCGTTACCCGAGGACAGATTGAAGCGATCCGAGGCGTGAACAGCGACGCGGCGATCGACACACTGCGGACGCGCGGGCTCGTGGACATCATCGGGCGGGCGGACACGCCTGGACGCCCGGCGATTTTCGGCACCACGCAGCGGTTCCTCGAGCACTTCGGCCTTGAGCGGCCAGACGACCTGCCGCCGCTGCCGGAAGAGGTCGCCGGGGTAGCGGCCGCGCGGTTTCGGGACCACGGGGCGCAACTGCCGATGCCGCCGGTCGCTGAGGTGCCGCTGGGTCACCTTCCGGGCCACCTGGAGCCGGGCGAGGAGCCGTCGGAGCCGCGCGAGGCGCCGGGGCCGCAGCTACCGCCCGCAGAGCCGGAGCAGCGCCGCCCGGCCGTCGAGCCCGGTCCCCGGCTCCCCACGGCGGGGCCGACTCTGCCGCGCAGCGGCCCGGGCGCGCCGCCTCGCATTCCAGGGAGCGGACCTCCGAGGAGCGGGCCACCTGGTGGCGGCGGCGCGCCGCGGTTCCCGTAGGCCAGCTCGATGGCGACCGTGAGCGTCCTGCTGACGCTCTACCTGCCCGGCATGCAATCGCTCAAGGAGAAGCGGGCCGTCGTGCGCTCGCTTGTCGCGCGCTTTCGGTCGCGCCTCGACCTGACGGCCGCCGAGGTGGGAGACCAGGACCGGCTCCAGCACGCGCAGGTGGGGTTCGCTGTTGTCTCGGGTGACCTCGGGACGGCCCGCCGGCTGGCGGACGAGGCGCGACGCTTCGCGGACGCGGAGCTGCTCGGACGCGCCGAGGTCGTGGCGACCGAGGTCGCGGAGACCGTCATCGAGGGCTAGGCGTGGCACGTCAACGGCGAGCAGACACACGAAAGGCGCCCGGGGGGAGGGCGCCTTTCGTCGAGGGGGGCTGCGCTGGTGTTAGGCGATCGGCGTGAAGATGCCGGAGTACGCCCGTGCGAGGTCGCGCTCGGCCTCGCGCATGGTGGGACCACTGCGCCGCCCCGTGAGTACGAGCCGGCTGTAGTACCTCCGCGTTTCCATGTCCATCGTTCGGTCCTTTCCTCCTGTACGGCCCGGGCCTTCCGCCCTTGACCGTCCTCGTGCATTCATTGTCGATCTCCTCGAAACCTCCTGCAAGTGATTGTGAGAACAATCACGTGAAATCGAGGTTAACTCCCTGTCAACCGCCGGCTGGCTCGTTCGCGACCGATCCGATGGGCGTTCACAGGCGAGGGGGAGCGAGGATCTGACAACCCCTGCACAGGTAATAACACCGCGGCGGAGGAAAAGTTACCCTACAGGGGTATGGTTCTCCGAGAGCCCCCTGGCACGCTCGTGTCCGCGCCGTCCCAGGGTCCGACGTGCGGGTTCAGACCTCGACGTTCGACCGCCGCTCCGCCTGATAGACGGTCGCCTCGCCCTCGAGGACGGTCTCCTCGGCCTGGTTCGTCACGATGAACGCCATCTCGTAGAACCGACGCCGGGTGTTCGCACTGAGGACGGTCCCTTCGGCGCGAATGGTGTCTCCGATGTACACCGGACGAGGGAAGCTCCAGCGCTGGCGGCTGAACACACTGCCCGGCCCCGGCAGATCCATCGCGACGAGTGCGTGCAGCAGACCGGTCGCGATGCCGCCCTGGGCCATCAGCCGCCCGAACCGAGTCGCCGCCACGAACTCTTCGTCGAAGTGCAGCGGGTTGTAGTCGCCGGTGATCTCGGCGTACGCGCGCACCAGCTCGGGCGTCACCACCAATTGGCGTGACGCGCGCGCTCCGACCTCGGGCACGGGCGATCCTTTCGAGGCGGCCGCTACATCTCGACGTGCTTCTCGCCGCTCAAGTAGCCGCGAGGATCCTCTTCGAACTCCAGCCGACAGCCACGGCCGCAGAAGTAGTAGGTCGTGCCCTCGAACTCGTAGGTGCCGCCGCCGGGGCTCTTCTTGTTGACCGTCATGCCGCAGACAGGGTCGACGGCGGTGTCCTCGCGACGAAACATGTCGATGATCTTGCCGACCATGGCGCACCTCCCAGCCGTGATGGGTGCAGCATACGCCTCGCGACAGCGGGCGCGGCAGCAAGGACTCGCTACACCGGCGAGCAGAGCAGGTCGTACGGCAGCGCGCCGTCCACCCGCGCGCGGACGAGGGCGCCCGAGGGGTATTCGCCCTTGAGGAAGGCGAGGCCATCGACCTCGGGGGCGTCGCGGTAGGTGCGGCCGACGACAACGGGGCCGCCGGCCTCGGACTGCGCGGGAGCGTCGGACTCCACGAGGACGTCGAGCTCGCGACCGACCATGGCTCGGTTGCGTTCGTGCGCGATGCCCTGGGCGAGCTCCATGAGGCGAGCGTAGCGCTTCTGCTTCACGCGCTCGGGGACCTGGCCCGCCTCGGACGCGGCGGGGGTGCCGGGCTGTGGCGAGTAGGTGAACGCGCCGACGTGGTCGAACCGCTGCTCCTCGATGAAGGCGAGCAGTTCGCGGAATTCACGCTCGGTCTCGCCGGGATAGCCGACGATGAAGGTCGTGCGGAGGACGGCATCGGGCATCGCGGTGCGAATGGCCTCGATGCTTTCGCGCGCTTTGCGGAGGCTCGGGCGCTTCATGCGGCGGAGCACGGCGTCGGAACCGTGCTGGAGCGGCATGTCGAGGTAAGGGACGACGTTGGGGAGGCGGGCCATCGTCTCGGCGAGGCGGCGGGTGACGCGGCCGGGGTAGGCATACATGAGACGGATCCAGGGCACGTCGGGGACGGCTTCGGCGAGTTGTTCGAGGAGGGTCGCGAGGCCGTCGCGCTCACCTCGATCTTCACCGAAGGCCGTCGAGTCCTGCGCGACGAGGACGAGCTCCTTCGCGCCGCCGGCGGCGAGCCAGCGCGCCTCGCGGAGGAGGCGGTCGGCAGCATCCGAGTGCATGCGGCCCTTGATCGTCGGGATGATGCAGAAGGTGCAGGGGCGGTCGCAGCCGTCCGAAATCTTGAGATAGGCGCTCGGGCCGGTGGCGAGGAGGCCGGCCGCGGCAGGCTGGGGGATGTCGTACGTCTCGACGGCGGGGCCGAGACTGAGGGCGACCTCGTCCCAGGCCTCGACGCCGAAGGTAGCGTCGACGGCGGGGACGGCCGCGCGGAGCTCGGCCTCCGCGATCTGCGTCATGCAGCCGACGACGACGAGCTGCTGGCCGGGGCGGCGGGAGGCGTCGAGGGCACGGACCACCTCGATGGACTCGTCCTTGGCCGCATCGATGAAGCCGCAGGTGTTCACGAACAGGACGTCGGCATCCTCGGGAGTCGCGACAGCGGTGTGACGCGCGTGACGGAGGGCGGACTCCATGCGCATGGAGTCGACGGTGTTCTTCGCGCAGCCGAGCGTGACGAGGTGATAGCGCACGATGGCTACAGGCTGGGCCGCGGGCGGGCGGCGGTCAACCGCGGTCGGATCCGGCGATCGTCCAGGTCTCTCCTCGGAGGAGGAAACGGCGGCGAGGTGACCGAGCGGACGCAGACGCTCCCAAGCATCGCTGTCCACGGCCATGCTCGGCTAGGTGAGCCTTCGTGATGGATCTGTAACGTATTAGCGAGTTTTGATAGCTACGGACGTGTTAATTCGGCGCATACTTCAGCAGCTGGCCGAGGAGCGCCTCCCTCGACCAATCGCAGGCCGCCAGGACGGAGGGTGTGCATCCGAGGTCTCAAGTGGCGGCGTGCACGACGGTTCTAAACGGAGGGCGCTGAAGAGCGCCCTCCGTTCGTCTTCGGAACCGTGCGCGTCAGTTGTCGAACTTGCCGGGCGCGTCATAGACCGGGGACAGCTTGACGGCGGCGTCGACCTGCTCCGGGGTGATCAGGGTGACGGTGTCTGTGGAGGCGAGGCCGCTCGCGCCGACCGTGAGCGAGAGGGCGGTGCCCGCCTCGATGCTGGGGACGTCGGCGATGACGTAGGCGTCGTACTCGCCGAGGGCGAAGTAGAACGCCTCCATCGTGCCGCCGACCGATTCGATGAGCGCCCGCACGGCCGTCACGCGTTCGGTGCCGCCGTCCTCGAGGAGTCCTCGCACGCCGTCCGGCGCGCTGTACTTTGCCTTGACCAGGAATTTCGCCATCTCACTCGACCCCTCTCGTTGCCCCACTCGTTCGCGGCTTCCCGCGTGTCGCTGCGCAACGTATGGCGGGGGGCGAAGAGCGTCAAACTGCGACTGCGGTCAGGGACTCATGAGGCGCAGCGACGGGAAGTAGTGGCCGTGCCTCGCGGAGTCTCGGGTGAGGAGCCAGTACCCAGCGACCGCGGCATGCGCGCCGATATAGCAGTCGGGCAGCGGCGAACGTCGTGATCCGCCCGCTCGCCGGTACTGTAGGAACACCTTCCCGGCAAGGAATGCGGCTTCATACGGTAGGTGCTCGCGCCTGAACATCTCGTCTGGCAGCACTTCGTCGAGTGCCTCGATGGTGTCGAAGGCCGCAGACAGCTCGGCGTAGATGATGGGGTTGACCACCAGGATTTCGGAGTCGGCGAGCCGCCGTAGTGCGTCGGTCGACGGCCCTGCCCACACCGGGTCGTCGCTGAAGATGTCGATCAGCACGTTGGTGTCGACGAGGACCGGGCTCATTCTTCTCCGCGCGTCAGAGCCATTAGTTCGTCCGTCGTCATCGTGATGTGGCCGCGCCCCCGTCGCAGCGTCTCGATCACCTTCTCGCCTCGGGTGGGACGTCGAGCCGTTGTTGCCTTGACGATGCGGACCCCCTCGCTGTCGAGCAGGAACTCGACTTCTGTATTGGGAAGCAGTCCCGCACGTTCGCGGATCTCCTGTGGGATCGTCACCTGGCCTTTCGCCGTGATTCTCATACGTGTGCCCTTCTTACCTTGGATGGTAAGACTGCAGGCCCGCCCTCACCACGACGAAGCCCGGGTTACGCCCGGGCTTCGTGCTGTTTGTTCGCCCGTTGAGGCTAGACGGCGACTGGCTCCCTCGATTCGGCGCGGCGGAAGGTGTACTCCCCGGCGTCGTCG
>JAIBBD010000086.1 GCA_019694855.1 Dehalococcoidia bacterium | reverse complement strand
CGGTTCACGTTGCGCACGAGGTCGAAGAGTGCGGCGAGTGCCTGCGCGGTGTTGAAGTCATCCTCCATCGCGGCGACGAAACGAGCGCGCTCCTCGCTCGCATCGAGCGGGGCCTGGGCGCTGCCTTCCGCGGGGCGCAGCGCGCCGGCCAGCCGCTCGACGCCGCGCTCGGCGGCGGCCATTGCCTCATCGGTGAGGTTATTCGGGCTGCGGTAGTGACTACTGAGGACGAAGAGGCGCAGCGCGTCGGGCGACCAGCGCCGGAGCGCCTCGCTCACGTTGACCACGTTGCCGATCGACTTCGACATCTTCTCGCCGTCGCGCTGGACAAGGCCGCTGTGCATCCAGACGCGCGCGAACGGTTTCCCCGTGGCCGACTCGGACTGCGCGATCTCGTTCTCGTGGTGCGGGAAGACGAGGTCGAGGCCACCACCGTGGATGTCGAGCGTGTCGCCGAGGTAGCGCTGCGACATCGCAGAGCACTCGATGTGCCAGCCAGGGCGGCCGGGCCCCCAGGGCGAGTCCCACGAGGGCTCTCCGGGCTTGGCCGACTTCCAGAGCGCGAAGTCGAGCGGGAACTCCTTTTCGTCGCCGGGCTCGAAGCGGGTGCCAGCGCGCAGCTCCTCGATATTGCGGTGCGAGAGCTTGCCGTAGTCGTCATCGGAGCGAACGCGAAAGTAAACGTCGCCCGACGGTGTCGCGTAGGCGTGGCCGGTCTCGATGAGGCGCTCGGTGAGCGCGACGATCGGCTCGATGTGCGTCGTGACCCGGGGGCGAATGTCGGGGAATGTCAGGTTCAGCGCGCGCTGTTGCTCCTCCCACAGCGCGATGTTCCGCTCCCCCAGCTCGAGCGGGTCGATGCCGAGCTCGCGACCGCGGTCGATGAGCTTGTCATCGACGTCGGTGTAGTTGGAGACGAAAGTGACTTCGTAGCCGCCGGCGGGGTTGCCGCGCCAGCGGAGATAGCGCACGAACACGTCGTAGACGATGGCGCTCATCGCGTGGCCGACATGGCTCTCAGAGTACGGAGTGACGCCGCACGCGTAGATGCCGAGGCGCCCCGGCGTAACGGGCGTCAGCTCCTCGATGGCGCCGGTGAGTGTGTTGTACAGCCGCATTTCAGGCTCGCTCCTCGGGTCGAGTCGTGGGGGGACCGCCGTCGAAGCCACCGCCCGTGGGGGAGGGCGCGGGTGCACCGGCCTCGATGCGCGTCACGCGACGCTCGAGGTCCTGAAGACGGTCCCACTCGGGGTCGGGCAGGCGCTCGACGGTGTCGTTGGTGGCATTGGTGATCGCGACGATGTGACCGGGCACCCCGACGACGGTCGCGTGCGGCGGGACGTTGGAGACGACCACGCTGCCGGCGCCGATGCGCGCGTGTGTGCCGAGCGTGACCGCACCGATGATGATCGCGCCCGCGCCGACGGTCACATGGTCCTCGAGGGTCGGGTGGCGCTTCTCGCGGCGCGTCGAGGTGCCGCCGAGCGTGACGCCCTGGTAGAGGTGGCAGTCGTCGCCGATGACCGCCGTCTCACCGATCACGATGCCCATGCCATGGTCGATGAAGAGCCGCCGGCCGATCTCCGCGCGCGGGTGGATCTCGATGCCGGTCAGCGCGCGGCCGAGGTGCGCGATCAGCCTCGGCAGGACGACCCAGCCGCGGACAGCGAGGCCGTGCGCGATGCGATGGATGAAGAGGGCGTGGATGCCCGGGTAGGTGAGGAGGATCTCGAAGGAGGAACGGGCGGCCGGGTCACGCTGCCGAGCGACGCTGATGTCTTCCCTGAGGTGTGCGAGCCAGCCCATCGGCGGCCCCTTTCTGCGCGTGGTGAATTCGGGCGGCTGCTGCGGGGCGTGTCCCGGACCCGGGGCGCCCCGACCGACACGCGCAGGTGTCCGGCGAGGGGAGATCGAACGCGAAGTTCATCGCGTTATGGTACCTCCTCTTCGAGCAAGGCGACGGCCATCGCCGCGAGCGCCTCGCCCGTGCCGAGCGCGTCGAGGCGCTCGTTCGTGGTGGCCTTCACGTTGACCGACGACGCCGGCACGCCGAGGCAGCGCGCCAACGAGTCGCGCATCGCGGGCAGGTGCGTGGCGAGCCTCGGACGTTCCGCGACCACGGTCGCGTCAATGTTGTGCACCCGATAGCCGCGCGAGACGACGAGGCGCACGACGCGGGTGAGCAGCTCGCGACTGTCGATGCCCTCGGTCGACGGGTCGCCGGGAGGGAAGTGGCGGCCGATGTCGCCCTCACCCGCAGCGCCGAGGAGCGCGTCGATAATGGCGTGGATCAGGCCGTCGCCGTCGCTGTGGCCGTCAAGCTGTGGGGCGTCGGGCACCTCGATGCCGCCGAGGCGCAGCGTGCCGCTTTCGCGGAAGCGGTGGATATCGTAGCCGATGCCGATGCGCACGCTGGCTGCCTTCTCCTCGACGCCCGTGCATTGTGTGGGGCAGAGGCGCAAGGCGTCGAGGGCGGCTCATATGGGCGACTCCATGCCCGGGTCGCGTCGAGACGCGTCGTCTCAGTGCCCGGCCCGGAGGCTGGCTTACTCGTCGAGGAGGCGCTTGAGGAGGGCCTTCATGCGAGGGGTGTGGTCGAGCTCGCGGCGAAGGGCAGCAAGTTCGCGCTCGTTGATAATCAGGGGGCGGCGCTCCAGCTCACCCTCAGGATCGTAGGCGGCGAAGCGGACGGCGAGCTGGCCCTTCTTCTCACCGTCGTCGTAGGCGAGGAGCTGCAACGAGGGAGCGTGTAGGCCACCCTCGATGGCGGCCTCCTCGATCACGCGACCGCTGCCCCAGACGAGGTTGAACGGGCGGGGAACGCGTCGGTGTGGCATCGGGGAACCTCCTTCACCACTGGCCGGTGGGCGTACATATCACAGCGATGATTCTGACTTGTCCAGCAACCGCGCGCGTCGCGGGACTCGCGGACGCGTTAGGCTACTGCCTCGAGAGGGCCGCGACGCGAGGAGGAGTGTAGGAGTGAGCGAGTACGTGGTGCGGAAGATGCGGCCGGAGGAGGCGGCGCTCGCGGTCGAGTGGGCCGCCCTGGAAGGCTGGAACCCGGGACTGCACGACGCGGAGGCATTCCTCGCGACCGATCCGGATGGGTTCTTTGTGGGGGAGCTGGATGGCGAGGTGATCTCGAGCCTCGCGGGCGTCGCATACGACGACTCGTACGGATTCCTCGGCCTGTACATTGTGAAGCCCGAGCAGCGCGGCAAGGGGTACGGGCTCCGGCTCTGGCAGGAGGTCACGGCGTACCTCGCGGACCGGAACGTGGGACTCGACGGCGTGCTGGCTCAGCAGGCGAACTACGAGCGATCAGGGTTCACGCTGGCGTACCGAAACGTGCGGTACGAGGGTCACCGGCCAGCGGTCACGCCAGATGCGGCGGGAATCGTCGAGCTGTCTTCGGTGCCGTTCGACGACGTGCTGGCGTACGACCGGAATGTGTTTCCCGTGGAGCGCCGCGGGTTCATCCAGCGATGGATTGCGATGCCGGGCAGTGTCGCGCTGGGACTGCGGCGCGGGGCTGCCTTCGCTGGCTTCGGCGTTGCGAGGAAGTGCCGCGCGGGCTACAAGATCGGCCCTCTCTCAGCGGACGACGAGACTGCGGCGGACGACCTGTTTCGCGCGCTCTGTGCGCGACTCGATGACGACCTGGTGTACCTCGACGTGCCCGAACCGCATCGCGAGGCGGTCGCGCTGGCCGAGCGATACGGCATGCAGCCATCGTTCGAGACCGTGCGCATGTACAACCAGCGAGAGCCCGCGGTGGACCTCGGCCGGATCTTCGGCGTCACGACCTTCGAACTGGGGTAGACCACCGGCGACCGCGCCTCAGCAGCGCATACTGATCGGGCATGCGGGGGCACATTCTCGGTCTCGGTTGCTTCGTTGTTGCCGTGCTGGTCGCGGTTGTGCCCCTCGATGGCCGCCACGCCCAGCCCTCCGCGGCGGCGAGCGACCCTCCACCCGCCACCCTGACCACCGGGACCGACGCGGCGGCGGCCGTCGCGGAGCCGACGAACAGGCAGCCAACGAGCGCCCTGCCCTCAATCGTCCCGCTGCCCTCAGCGCCCGCCCCTCGCAGCCGAGGCATCACGCCGCCGGCGCCGACGAGCGCGTCGGTCCTGCTGCTAGACGATGCCTCCGGCGGGGTGCTGTTCGAGCGTAACGGTCATCAGCCGCTGGCCCCCGCAAGCCTCACCAAGATCGCGACGGCGATCGTCGCGATCGAGCAGAGCGACCTCGAGGCGGTGGCCGACATTGACGTGGATAGCCGGACGATGCGTGGGAGCACGGTCATGGGGCTCGAGCCCGGCGACCGGTTTTCGTTGCGTGACCTGCTGTACGGACTGATGTTGCCGTCCGGCAACGATGCGGCCCTGGCCATCGGGCGGCAGGTGGCGGGCTCGGATGCCGCGTTCGTGGCGCGGATGAACGATCTCGTCGCCCGCCTCGGCCTGCGCGACAGCCACTTCGTCAACCCGCACGGGTTGGGCGGCGCCGGTCACGTCACCTCGGCGTATGACCTCGCGATGCTGTCGCGCTACGCGATGCGCTTGCCCGCGTACCGCGAGATCGCGAGTGCTGATATGTGGGTAGCGAGGGGGTCGCGGGAGCTGACGCTCTTCAGCCTCGTCAGCACCGATCGCTGGACCATCCCCGGTGTGGATGCGGGAAAGAGCGGGTACACGCGAGCCGCAGGCCGCACGCTCGTGCTGACCGCAGAGCGCGACGGGCACCGGCTGCACGTCGTCGTGATGAACGATCCGCAGACCGAGCAGGTCGCGGCGGCGCTGCTCGAATGGGGGTACGCGAATTTCGAATGGCCCACGCCAGCGGCGGTAGCGGCCGCGATCGCCTCGGAGCCGGCGCCGTAGCGAGGGCTCCGAGGCGGGGTCGGTGCTATTCGACGCGGACAGTCGCGCGCGTAATCGCGAGCGGCTCGGTCGTGCTGCCTCCCTGCGAGCCGCGGGCCTCGAGCGCGCGGAGTGTGTCCATCCCGTCGACCACTTCGCCGAAGATGGTGTGGTTGCCATCGAGCCAGGGCGTGGGCACAAAGGTGAGGAAGAACTGGCTGCCGTCCGTGCGCGGCCCGGCGTTGGCCATGCTGAGCAAGCCAGGCCGGTCATGGCGGACGGCGTTGCTGAACTCGCCAGCGTACTGGTAGCCCGGACCGCCGGTCCCGGTGCCGAGCGGGCAGCCGCCCTGCGCCATGAACTGAGTGATCACGCGGTGGAAACTCAGGCCGTCGTAGAAACCGAGCCGGGTGAGGTACATCGTGCTGATGCAGTGCATGGGCGCCACATCCGGCATCAGGCGGATGCTGATGGAGCCGACATTCGTTTCGAGGTCCCAGTAGTAGGTGGAACCCGAATCGAGGTCGACCATCGGCGGCGGACTGAGGCGGGTGCGCCAGTTCGCCTTCGACTTGTCGACCGACTGCTCCTCGATGAACGCATCGAGCGCCGCGACCGCGGAATCTGGCACAACGAATCTCCTTTCGCCCGGATTCGGGCCGGGACGTGAATGAACGGAGTGGCCGGGTCGGGCCCTATCCGCCGACCACGACTGGCCCCGCCTCGGCGGACTTCGCCGGCGGGATCAGGTTCGGATGTTCCGCCACCCAGGACGCGGCGCGCCGGTTCGACTCGGCGGTGCCTTCTTCGGTCTCAAAGACACTGACGGAGACCATACGGCCACCGGCTTCGCCGACGTCGACGAAGTAGTAGCTGACGAAGCCAGGGATGTCGTGCTGCAGCGGGAGGAACGTCTCTCCGACCTGCCGGATCACCTCGGCCGGGTTCTCGACCCCCTCGTATTGCCTGACCGTCGCGTGCATCCCTGCCTCCTCCTGTGCGTGCGGTCGTGCGATTCTACGGCACGTTTCGGCTGGCCTCGATCTCCCTGCAGGAGCGACCGCCGGGCCGGCTACTCCGCCGCGCCGCAGCGCCGAAGCTCGGCGACCTCCTCGGCGGTGAGCCCGAGCTCGAGCAGTGACTCGTCGGTGTGCTGGCCGAGAGCGGGCGCGGGACGCGATGTCCCGGTAGGGAAGTTTGCGTGACGGGTGACGGCGCCGGGCCAGCGTTCCGGGCCGGTGATCGAGTGGTCGACCTCGATCATGTAGCCCATCGCCCGCACCTGCGGATCGTCGGCGAGATCCTCCGGAATGTTCACCTTTGAGGCGGGCGCGCCGGCGGCGTCGAAGGCCTCGATCCACTCGTCCATCGTGCGTGTCAGCATTCGTGCTCGAATGTCTGTTGCGAGAGCTTCGACCTTCGCCGCCCATGCGGGGTCAGCGGCGTTGAAGTCCGGGTGAAGCATCGGATCCTCGGTGATGCCGAGGACATCGCGGATCTGTTGCTGGTTGCGGGGGGTGAGCGCGCCGAGGGTGATCGCGCCGTCCTTCACTCGATACGTGTTGTAGTAGTTGGCGAAGGCGCCGCCAGTCCTCCGCCTCGCGTCGCGGGCCTTCACGATGTCCGCCCACGGGGCCCCGGCGGCGCGCAGACGCTCGACCTCCTCGAGCAGCGGGCGCTGATAGATCTCGTCCGAGACGGGCAGGCGGCCAACGGTCCCGCTCTGAATGGAGAGTGCGGTGGCGAGGAGAGAGGTCTTGATATGGTCGCCGCGGCCGCTGAGAGCGCGGCGGTAGAGCGCGGCACAGATGCCCATGGCGGCCGCGAGTCCCGTGGCGAAGTCACCGATGGCCGTGCTGGTGATTTGCCTCGGCGCGCCGAACTCGTTCACCTTTCCTTCGCCGGCCATGAGCCCTGAGTAGGCCTGAGCCACAATGTCCGAACCCGCGCGCTGGGCGCTCGGCCCTTCGTCGCCATAACCGGTGTTCTCCATGTAGACGAGATCCGGGCGCGACTTCGCGAGGGTTTCATAGTCCACGCCGAGCCGTCCCGGGACGCCCGCACGTGAGTTGATGATGAAGACGTCAAAGTGCGGGATGACGCGCTGCACGAGCGCCTGTGCCTCCGGGCGTTGCAGGTCGAGGACCAGGCTGCGCTTACCTCGATTGAGTGCGTGATAGCTCTTCGACTCGCCGGGCATGAAGCCGCCGATGAGGCGACCTCCTTCGCCACCTGGCGGCTCGATCTTCAGCACGTCCGCACCGAGGTCGGCGAGCATCATCCCGCAATAGGGGCCGACCACGATCTGGCTGATCTCGAGCACGCGGATCCCCTCGAGCGGTCCTGGCATGGCATCCTCCCTCGGCTGCGCTGCGTTTGCGCGCTCGTTGTATCACACGGAGGAGGCGGGGGAAGCGCGGTGAGTAGCGCGCCCGTGAGTGGCAGCAGATACTCTGGCGACCTATGACGAACGTGGCAGCTCCAGGAGAACGCGCCGCCACCTCGGGCGCCGTCGCCAGTCCCGTCGACGACACGTACAAGTGGAAGGCGTTCATCGCGATCGGCATCGCCTTCGTCACACAGGTGACGAGCATGTCGATGGTCTTCGTGGCGCTGTCCTCGATCGCGGACGACTACGACGTGACGTTGCGGGCCGTGGCCTGGGTGGTCGTGGCGCAAGCACTGACGATCAGCGCGCTGATGATGCCGATGGGCCGCCTGGCCGACATCATCGGGTGGAAGCGCGTCCACCTCGGCGGGCTGGCGCTGTTCGGTGTCGGCGCCCTGCTGACGGCACTGGCTCCGACCTTCGCGATTCTGATCGTCGCGCGCATCGTGATGGCCACGGGGGCAGCGATGGGCCAGGCAGTTGGAACGGCGATGGTCGTCTCCGTCTTCCCTCCCGAGGAGCGGGGCACGGCCATCGGCAGCCAGACGACCGCCGTCTCGATCGGCGGGGCGTCTGGACCGATCATCGGGGGATTCATGCTGCAGGCCTTCCCCTGGGAGAGCCTGTTCTGGGTGCTGATCCCGCCCGTGGTGATCGCGTTCGTCGCCGGCTACTTCATCCTCGACGACCGGCGACTGAACCAGCGGCGCGCCGGCGAGCGCCCGCCGTT
>JAIBBD010000015.1 GCA_019694855.1 Dehalococcoidia bacterium | reverse complement strand
GGGGCGGCGACGGCATCGAAGGCAGGTCCGACGGCGGCTCGCTCCTCGCGGGCCGGGGCGGCAGTGGCGGAGGCGGCTGGAGCGGGCGCGGGAGTTCGAGCGGCCGGGCGGCCACGACCTTGCCGGGGCGCGCGGGTTTGCCGACGCGGCCGGGGACGCTTCGAGACGCAGCTTTCTGGCCGGGCTCCGGGGCGAGGAGCGCCGTCGGGTCGGACGCGAGCTCGTCGTAGAGGGCGGGGCGGCGTGCGTCCTCGGGCGTTTCGAGGGTGCGGCCGGCCGGCCGCTGCGCGAGGAAGCGGTGGACTTCGCCATCGAGACGGCCGCCGGCGAGATCGCGTTCGAATGCCTCGAGGCTGGCGAGCGGGATCGAGGCGTACGCGCGGCGGGGGCCGTCGAGACGGAAGGCGGTGAAGTCCCACGTAGCGAGGACAGGAACGACCTCGAAGCCGGGGCGGTGGAAAGCGCGGGGGGCGGGACGCCAGCCGTTCGTAGGGGGCAGCGGGGCGTCCTCGATGTCGTTCACGTCCTCGCCGCCCTCGATGCCGAGGGGAGCGCCGCCCTGAACGATCGCGCGCAAGAGGGCGGCCGTCGGGGCGTCGAGGTCTCGGCCGAGGCGCTCCTCGGCGAGGCGGGCGGCAGTGGCGAGACGGTCGGAGAGGGTGGTTGTGCCGCCGCCGTCGAGCGGGAGCACGGCTTCGCGTCCGGCGGCGTACAGGTCGAAGCCGAAGGCGAGGTGGCGGTGGACGCGGTAGCCGGGACGCTCGCGCGCGGGGTGGAGGTCGAGGGTGAGCGGCACGAGGCGCTCTTCGGCGGCACGGATTTCGGCGACGCAGGCACGCACGGTGCCGGCGGCGAAGGCCAGGATGGGCGGCAGCCGGGCGGGCTCGACGTAGTCGGCGCACAGTTCGAGGCGGCCCGGGCGCGGGCGGACGTAGATGCCCAGCGAGTCGGGTCGCTCGGCGAGGGCGGCGAACGCGGGCGCGTAGGTGCGGGCGTAGCGGGCGGCGACGGAGGCCACTTCTGCGTCGGGGACCGAGACGCTGACGTGGGTGGAGTAGCCCTCGAGGGTGAGGCCGGCGGGGAGCAGGCCTTCAAGGGTGGCCCTCGCCTCGGCGGCGAGGGCGGCGGTGCGAGGGGCGAAGCCGGTCTCGACCGTGACGGGGGGCGTGGCCACCTCGGCCTCCGCCTCGTCGGCGGTGAGCGCCAGGCCCGAGGTGAGGCGGTATGCGTTCGCGTCGCCGGGGTCGAGGCGGAGGCCGTCGACGGGGAGGGTATGCAGCAGCGTGCGGAAGTCCACTTGCCGGCCCGCGGCGTCGAGGACGCGGTACTCGTGCTCGATGCCGATCAGTCCGCCGGGGGGCGTCGCCCCGGTCGCCAGGCCTGCGAGGAGCGACGGGGACGCCTCGGCAGTCGCGTCCATCGCGCGGGCGTCCCGGGGAGCGCGGGGCCTAGTTGTTGGTGATGTTGCTCTTGCTCTTCACGATGGCGCCCTCGGCGGGCTCGGGGCTGTCGCCGGTGTCAGGCGCGGCCTCGCGGTTGTTCTGGATGTTGCTCCGTGTCTTCGGGGCGGTGCGTTCCGCGGCGCCGGGGTCGCCTTCGGGTTCGGTCGCTGCCTCGCGATAGGCGTTTGACTTGGAGGAGTTCAGTTTGGTCGAGTCGGCGGGATCGCCTGCAGGGTCGTCGACCTCTGCGGCGCGGAGGTTCTTGATGTTGGAGTGGCTGGTGTTGACAGCGGCTTCGGCAGGATCGCCGTCGCCAGCATCGGCGCCGTCGAGGTCGCCGCCCGGCCCGCCCGCCACGCGGCCCTTGATGTTCGAGCGGCTGGTGTTGATGACGGCCTCGGCGGGATCGCCCGAGTCGGGAAGCCCACCGGCACTGTCCGCCCCGGGGCCCATCACGCGGTTTGAGCGCGAGCTGTTGAGGTTCGTGGCCTCAAGGGGCTCGCCGCCACCTCGCGGCCCGGCGGCCCTGACTCCCTCGTCACCGACCGCGATGCCGCCCTCCTGGCCAGCCACGCGGTTTGACTTCGAGAGGTTGAGGTTGCTGGCCTCGTCCGCGGTCTCTTTCTCGCCCATCGTGCACCCCCACCTGCGCCTCGGGGATGACGATACTCCGACCGTGGTGGCGCGCCAACGGTGACAGGAAGCGCGTAGCGGTTTTGCCCAGAGTCGCTACGCGCTTCCTTTGCTTCGCTCGGGCCCCGCTTACGCCTTCATCAGGGCGAGCGTGACCTCGTGGCCGTCGACGGTGACGGTGGTGGTGGTCGCGCCAGGAGGGAGCGGGGCGCCGCCGTCGCCGGCGTCGAGGGATAGGGCGAGCACTTCGTCGGCGATGGTCGGGCCGTGGTCGGCCATGACCTTGCCCACTTCGGAGTCGCCGCGCCAGGTGACGCGGATGCGGTCGGTGACCTCGAGGCCGGCTTCACGACGGAGATCCTGGAGGCGGCGGACGAGCTCGCGCATCAGGCCCTCGCCGGCCAGGTCGGGCGTGATGCGGGTGTCAACGAGGGCGACGTAGCCGGACTCCTCCGCGGCGGACCAGCCCTCGGTGGCCTCGACGGAGACGAGGACGTCCGAGGAGACGAGGTCGAATCCCTCGATGCCGAGGGGCTGGCCACTGCGCATGCGATCGGCAACGTCTGTGGCGTCTGCGTGCGCGAGCGCCTCGCGGACCTTCCCCACCTCGCGGCCGAACTTCGGGCCGAGGACGGGGAGATTCGGACGGAGCGAGTAGCGCAAGCGCGCGTCGGTACCGGCGCCGACGGTGACGCGCTTCACGTTCAGCTCGTCGGCGACCTGACCGGCGAGGCGCGCGAGGGCTTCGCGCTCCGCCTCGTTGCGCGGCACGAGCACAGCCTCGGCGAGCGGCTGGCGCACTTTCGCGTTCGCCTGCTGCCGCGCGGCGCGGCCGAGGGAGACCATCCGCTGCACGAGCGCGACCTCCGAGGAGAGCCGCTCGTCGATGGCGGCCTCGTCGACCTCGGGCCAGGTGGCGAGGTGGACGGAGTCGGGGGAACCTGCTGCCTTGCCCGCCACGAGGTTGCGGTACATCGCGTCGGCGAGGAACGGGGTGAAGGGGGCGAGCAGCCTCGTGACCGTGGTGAGGCACTCGTACAGGGTGTGCAGCGCGGCCTGAGTGTCGGCGGAGTCGTCCGACTTCCAGAAGCGGCGGCGGCTGCGGCGGACGTACCAGTTCGAGAGCTGTTCGACGAACTCGCCGATGGGGCGGGCGGCGTCGGCGGGCTCGTACACCTCGAGGGCGTCGGTGACGCGGCGGACGGTCTGGTGCAGCTCGCTGCGCACCCAGCGGTCGAGCTCGCTGCGCTCGGCGTCGCCGGGGGGCGCCGAGGCGGGGTCGAAGTCCGCGATGTTCGCGTAGGTGACGAAGAACGAGTAGGTGTTCCAGAGCGTCGAGATGAAGCGGCGCGCCGTCTCGCCAACGAGATCGGTGGAGAAGCGGCGGGAGTTGCCCGGCGGCGAAGCCGTGTACAGGTACCAGCGCAGGGCGTCGGCGCCGTGCTCATCGAGGACGGTCCAGGGGTCGACGACGTTGCCGCGGGACTTCGACATCTTCTGACCCTGGCCATCGAGGATGTGGCCGAGGCAGATCACGTTGCGGTACGCGATGCTCTCGGGGACGTCCTCGGTGCGGTTGAGCAGCGTGGCGAGGGCGTGGAGCGTGTAGAACCAGCCGCGGGTCTGGTCGACTGCCTCGCAGATGAAGTCGGCGGGGAAGCGCTGCTCGAAGGTAACGGCGCGTTCGAAGGGGACGTGCCACTGGGCGTAGGGCATCGCGCCTGAGTCGAACCAGGCGTCGGCGACCTCCGGAATGCGGCGCATCGTGGCGCCGCAGTCGTGGCAGGCGAAGGTGACGGCGTCGATGTAGGGACGGTGCGGGTCCTCGATCTCCTGGTCGGCGCCGGAGCGATCGCGCAGCTCGGCGTAGGAGCCGATGCAGTCGACGCGGGCGCAGCCCTCGCATACCCAGAAGGGCAGCGGGGTGCCCCAGTAGCGCTCGCGGGAGACGGCCCAGTCGATGTTGCCCTCGAGCCATTCGCCGAAGCGGCCGTCGCGGACGTGGCCGGGCACCCAGTGGATGCGCTGGTTGCCCTCGATGAGGCGGTCGCGAACGGCGGTGGTCCGGATGTACCAGGAGGGCTTGGCGTAGTAGAGGACGGGCGTGTCGCAGCGCCAGCAGAAGGGGTAGGTGTGCCGGATCTGATCGTCGCGCCAGAGGAGGCCACGGTCGCGGAGGTCACGGATGATGGCGCGGTCGGCCTGCTTCACGAACTCGCCGACCCAGGGGCCGCCGACGAATTCGCCCGCGAGGTTGACCGGCTGCAAGAGCAGGAGCCCCTCGGAGCGGCCGAGGGCGTAGTCGTCCTCGCCGAAGGCGGGCGCGATGTGGACGATGCCGGTGCCGTCATCGGTGGCGACGAACTCGGCGGCGACGACGCGGCGCGCACGCGGCTCGGAGGCGGCTTCGGCGCGCTGGGCGCGGCCCTCGAGGAACACGAGCGCCTCGACGCCGTCCCATTCGCGTGACTCGTACAGGGGCTCGTAACGCAGGCCGACGAGGTCGGTGCCCTTGAAGGCCGCCACCACCTCGGCATCCTCGCCGACGACAGCGGCGACGCGGTCCTTCGCGAGGATCAGCTGTTCGTCCTCGCGGGCCACGACGACGTAGTCGGCGTCGGGCGAGACGGCGAGGGCGACGTTGCCGGGGAGCGTCCACGGCGTGGTCGTCCAGGCGAGGAGCGCGGTGGGCTTCGCGTCGGGAGCGGCGGTGCGAAGCACGGCCTCGACGACCGGGGCGGCGGGTGCCTCGGGGTTCGTCTCGGGGAGGAGGCGGAAGCGCACGGTCACACTGGGGTCGGGGGTGTCCTCCTTGTAGCCGAGCGCGATCTCGTGCGAGGAGAGCGAGGTGCCACAGCGCGGGCAGTGCGGGGTGACTCGGTAGTCACGGAACATGAGGTCGCTGTCCCACAGGCGCTTGAAGATCCACCAGCAGGTCTCGACGTAGTCGCGCGAGTAGGTGACGTAGGCGTCATCGAGGTCCACCCAGAAGCCGATGCGTTCGGTCATGCGCTCCCACTGCTCGACGTAGCGGAAGACGGACTCGCGGCACTTCCGGTTGAACTCCTCGATGCCGTAGACCTCGATGTCCGGCTTGGAGCGGAGGCCGAGCTGCTTCTCGACCTCGAGCTCCACCGGCAGGCCGTGGGTGTCCCAGCCGCCCTTTCGAGGCACGCGGTAGCCCCGCATCGTCTTGTAGCGGGGGATGAGGTCCTTGAAGACCCGCGCGAGCACGTGGTGGATGCCCGGGTTGCCGTTGGCGGTGGGCGGGCCCTCGTAGAAGGAGAACACGCGGTCCTCGGGACGCTCGTCGACGCTGCGGCGGAAGACGTCGTGGTCGCGCCAGAAGGCGAGGACGTCGTGCTCGAGGGCGGGGAACGAGACGCGCGAGGGAATGGGGTCGAAGACGGTCATGGCTCGTACCTTCCGAGGGCGACGCCCTCACTCCTGTCCCCTCACACGCGCGTCTCGCGTGCGGGCGAGGGGACGAGTGCGTGGGACCGCGCTCGGCGCGCCCCGTGGAGGGCACGAAGAAGCCCGCCCCCTGCGGGACGGGCGGAGCGATACGAATCGCGCGGCCCGCGGTACCACCCGCGTTGCGCCGCTGCCTCGAACGTTGCGAGGTGCGCGCGCCGCTCACCGCGCCACGGAGGCTTGAAGCCGCCTCGATGGCGCTGCCCCTGGTAACGGTGGGCGCTCCGGCCGCGTCTACTGGCGGGTCACCTCGCGGCGACCTGCCGTCGAGGGGCTTCGCGTTCGGGCGGCGGCTCGGGAGTGATGTTCAGGTCGGGGTGGCTGCGTCCGGCTTGCACCGTCCCGGACTCGCTGCGCAGCCCCCGCCTCGAGGGCGGGCGGCCGACCGTACTGTCTCCGTCGTTGCCTGTCCTCCGAGTGTAGGGGGCGGGGAAGCAGGGTGGCAACGGCACGGGCACGGAGTGTGGGTAGGCGGCGCCGCCCTTAGCTGGCGCGGCGAGGCGGCGCACTGCGATACTGGCCATGACCTCGGCACAGCGACGACGGAGTGAGCATGCGCGCGACCATCTTCGAAGCCCCGGGCAAGGTATCTGTCGTGGACCGGGCGACGCCCGAACCGGGGCCGGGCGAGCTGCGGCTGCGCATGGCGGCCGCGTCGCTGTGCGCCTCGGACGTGCGGGTGTATCGAGGCGAGAAGTACGCGAAGCCCGGCGTGGTGCCGGGACACGAGATTGCGGGCGTCGTCGAGGCTGTGGGCGAGGGGGCCGGGTTCGCCGAGGGCGACCGGGTGGTCGTCTGCCCCGTCGTCGCGTGTGGCCACTGCCGTTTCTGCATCGTGGGGCGGCAGAATCGCTGCGTGGATCGTCGCACGCTGGGCTACGACCTCGACGGCGGGTTTGCAGAGCAGTTGCTGGTGCCGGCGGAGCTGCTGCGCGTGGGCCACGTGCTGCCGGTGCCGAAGAGCCTACCGCTCGATATCGCGGCGCTGACCGAGCCGGCGGCGTGCACGCTCAACTCATTGGAACTGTGCGAGGTCGGCGCGGGCACCTCGTTGCTGATCATGGGGGCGGGGCCGATGGGGCTGCTGCACCTGATCATGGCGCGCGCGCTGGGGTCGAGCCCGATCATCGTGAGCGAGCCGGTCGCCGAGCGCCGCGCGATCGCGGAGCGGTGGGGCGCAGACCTCGTGCTGGACCCGGAGTCGCAGGACGTGCTGGCCGAGGTGAAGGCGGCAACGGGCGGCTACGGCGCGGACGCGGTCGTGGTGACGGTGGGGCTGCACGCGATGGTGAACCCGGCCATCGACTATGTCCGGAAGCAGGGCGTGATCAACCTGTTCGCGGGGTTCCCGCCCAACCAGACGGTCCCGTTCGACCCGAACATCATTCACTACGGCGAGATCATTCTCAGCGGGTCGCAGAACGCGACCACGGAGCAGTACCGGAAGACGATCGCGCTGCTCGGGCAAGTGCCACACATCGACGAGGTGGTGACGAACCGCTACGACATCGAGCACGCGCCCGAGGCGTACAGCTCGCGGCTGGCGATGAGCGGACTGAAGTCGCTCGTGCAGTTCGCGGGGGTCGACTCGGCGTGATGCAGTCGCGCCGCGAGCGTCCGGCCGGCTGGACGCCGCGTCCGGAAGGCGGCCGGCGCGACGATGGCCCCGAGGCGGGCGAAGGCGCGGGGCCACCCTCGCGACCGCTGGGCGACTGGCTGCGCGAGACGCGGCTGCGCAAGGGGCTGAGCTTCGCCGAGGTGGAGCGCACCACTCGGATTAACCGCCACTACCTCGAGGCGCTGGAAGCGGAGCACTACGACGTGATCCCGGCGCCCGTGTACGCGCGGGGTTTCGTGCGCTCGTACGCGCGGATGCTGGGGCTGGACGCTGAGGAGGCCGTGGCGCGGATGCCGGCCGACCTGCCGCGCCCGCCGGGCCTCGATCCGATGCCCGGGCTGCGGCGGGCGGGCTCGGACGCGCCGGCGATCCCGCTGCCGCAGCTGCCGACGCTGCCCGGCGTGTCGAAGGTGTGGCTGTTCGTGGCGGCGGTGATCGTGTTCCTCGTGGGGTTGTTGTGGGTCGTGCCGGCGTTCACGGGGAACGGCAACAGCACGGGCCCGAGCGGATCGAGCGCTCAGACGCAGGTGCCGTCGTTCAACCAGGGCGAGACGCCCAACTTCGTGGGCGTGCAACGCTCGGTCGCCGAGGAGGTGTTGCGCGCCATTGGGGCGGCACCGGTCGCTGTGGAGGTGCCGAGCGACGCGCCGGCGGGCACGGTGGTAGCGCAGACGCCGCAGCCGGCGACGGCCCTCAAGACGGGGGACACGGTGACGCTCGTGGTGTCTCGAGGGCCGCTGCGCTAGAGCGCGCGGGCCTCGAGCGAGTGGCTACCAGGTCCTGACGTACTCGACGAGCTGGTCGAGGGCGGTGCCCCAGCCCTCGTGAAAGCCCATTGCCTCGTGCTGCTCCGCCCCCGCCTCGTCACGGTGGATGGCGATGGCGGTGTAGCGCGTGCCGCCCTCGCCGTGGGGCTCAAGCAGGATGGCCGCGGTGAAGGGGAGATCGCCGCCGGCGATCGGTCGATAGCCGGGGCCGAGAGCCGCCGTCCATACCAGGCGGCGCTCCGGCACGACCTCGAGGTAGCAGCCCGCCTCGGCGGGCATGTCCTCGCCCTCCGGGGAGCGCATCACCGTGAGGAACTTGCCGCCGGGGCGGAGGTCGACCTCGCATTCGGCCAGCGACCAGGGGCGGGGGCAGAACCACGGCTTCATATGCTCGGGCTCGGTCCAGGCCTTCCAGACGAGGGCGGGGCGCACCTCGACGGTGCGCTCCAGGACGAGGTCGAGTCGGGGGTCGATCTCGAAGCCGCCGATCGAGGTCATGGGTCACTCCTTGCTGCCCGGCTCGGGGACGGGCGATGCGGGTCAGTCGTGGTTGACGGCGTAGCGCATGAGGACGACGCCGGTCGGGAACGTCCGCGTCTCGACGAGTGCCATGTCGACGCGGGGACCGTCCTCGAACACGCGCTTGCCGCCGCCGAGGACGAGCGGATAGACGAGCAGGCTGTACTCGTCGATGAGGCCGTGGCGGGCGAGCTCGTGGATGAGGACACTGCTGCCGTCGATGTAGATCGACTTGCCTTCCTGCTGCTTGAGCCGGCGCACTTCCTCGACCACGTTGTCACGGATGATCGTCGAATTGCGCCAGGCGTCCGCGGACTCCAGCGTCGTGGACACGACGTACTTCTGCATGCCCTTCATGAGGTCGCCGAAGGGGTCGCCTTCCTCGAACGTCTCGAAGATGCTGTGGCTCTCCCAGGTGCGGCGGCCGAGGAGGAACGCGTCGCACTCGGCCATGGCCTCGAAGAAGCGCGTACCGATGTCGTCGTGCCAGTACGGGAGCGTCCAACCACCGTGGGCGAAGCCGCCGTCGGTGTCCTCCTCGGGACCTCCGGGCGCCTGCATGACGCCGTCGAGCGACGTGAACTCGGAGACGATCAGCTTCCTCATGACGGTGTTCCTTTCTGGGTGCGCGGGGCCGCCGAGGGCTGCGCGCGGCGTTCCTCGGCCGCCTTGAGCTGGAGCAGGTAATCGTCGAGCTGGTCGAGGCGGCGTTCCCAACGGCGCCGCTGCGCCGCGAGCCAGTCCTCGAGCGGACGCAGGCCCTCGGGGGCGAGCTCGTAGGTGCGGACTCGTCCGTGCTTCTGGGAGCGGACGAGGCCCGAGGACTCGAGGACGCGCAGGTGCTCGACGAACGAGGGCAGCGCCATATCGAAGCCGCCGGCGAGCTGGCTGACCGAGGCGGCGCCGCGGCCGAGACGTTCGACGACCTCGCGACGGGTGGGGTCCGCGAGGGCGCGAAACAGGGCGTCGCGCGGGTCGGCGGGTCGGGCTGCGGATCGGGCCGGCATCGCTCCTCCTCGAGTGACCGTAGCGCATCAAAAACAGTTAGGTCAACACCTAAGTGTATTCGCATCCGGGCGCCGTGCCGGTGCGTACACTCGACGAGCGCCGGGGGCGCCCGGCCGGGGGAGACGGGAGCGAGTCGATGGGCCGCTCACGACGTCCGCTGCTGATTGAGGTCCTGCTCGCCTCGTTCGGGATGCTGCTGTTCGCGTGCTCCTCGTCGGCGGGTCGGGTTCTGACGCCATCGCCGACGCGCACGCCGACGCCGATTGAGGTCACGCCCCTTCCGGAGGGACTCGACGAGTCGCAGGCGGTGGCGGCGCTGCGAGCGCGGCCGTTGCGGCTCCCGCTGCCGGGCGAGGTCGCCTGTCCCGCCTCGGCGGCGCGACCGTTGCCCGCTCCGGTCCTCGGGGAGGCGTATGGCGACGGCCCGCTGTATCTGCTCGCAGGAGGCACGGGGCCAGCCGTCCTCACCTTCGACGAGCAGCACGCGGTCAAGGCGATCTGGCAGCTCACGGCCGCCTCGGAGGGGCCGGTGCTGATCAGGGGGAGCGCCCTGAGCGGACAGGCCGCGCTGGCGTTCGACGACGGCGCGGCCGAACTCGTCTTCCCGAAGGGCGGCGCGCCTCGGGGGCCGGGCGCTGGCGCCGGGTGGCACGAGCTGGCCTCGGTCATTCGCATCGCGGCTCCGGGTTGCTATGGACTCCAGATGGACGGCCCCGACTTCAGCTCGGTGATTGTGTTCGAGGCGCGGTCCGACTCCTCGCCGCGGTAGGACTGGGCCCTGTTGCTCCTCGGCCGGGTCGGCGAACATGGCAGGAACTCCGACCCTGACGCCTCCACGGCCGGGAGCACGCGCGTGGCGACCACGAACGACCTCGATCCCACGACCGACGAGCAGAGCGCCGCCGAGAGCCAGGCTGACGATGGCGTGCTGAGCGCCGGGCGGGGGTGGGCCTCGACGTTCGGCGGGTCATCGCTGGCGGTCGCACTTGCCCTCGCCGCGGTGCTGGCGCCGGCGGTGCTCGTGCCGTACGCATACGCGGACGACTATTCGTTGCTGTGGATGGCGGTCGGCGGCGAGCCGAACCCGCAATTCGGGCGGACGGTGTTTGAGATGGCGGCCGCCAATGGGCGCCCGCTCATGGGGTGGTCCGTCCAGGCGGCGTTTGGCGCGGCCGGCGACATTGACCACCTGCGGTACGTGCGACTTATCGGCGCGATCGGCGTAGTCGGACTCGCACTGCTGGTGCAGTGGGCGCTGATGCGGGCGCGCGTACGGCCCTGGCCGGCCGCGGCGATCGCGCTCCTGATGTGCTCACTGCCCGCGTTTCAGGTCTACGGCTCGTGGGCCGTGCTGTTCACGGCGCCGTATGCGGCCATCCTCGGAGGGTGCGCGTCGTTGCTCGTCACGCAGTCGGCTGGGCGCGAGGGGTTCGACCGCGGGCGCCTGGCCGCCGCGGCGCTGCTGCTCCTCGCGGGGCTGTTCTTCTACCAGCCCGCAGCCATGTGCTTCTGGGTGTTCCTGGCCATCGCGATCATCGAGTCGCGGGACGACGCGTCGCTGGCCTGGCGGGTCACCTGGCTGCACGGCGCCGTGGCGGCCGTCGCCCTCGGTGGGGCGTATCTGCAGACGAAGCTCGCGATCGCCTACTACGGCGACGCCGTGCCGGAGGGATCGCGCGTGCGGGCGGAGCTGTCGTTCGACGTGGTCGGGCGGCTGCGCTGGTTTGTCGAGCAGCCGCTCACGGAGTCGCTGAACCTGTTTCACCTCGGGCCGCTGCCGTGGCTGGCGGCGATGGTGGGGCTGGCGATCGTGGTGGGGATGGCTGTCTCGGCGTTCCGATTCACGTCGCGGCCGTGGCTGTACCTCGGCGTCGCTGTCGCGCTGGTGCCACTGACGTACCTGGTGAACCTCGTGACCAGGGAGGAGCAGCACCCCTACCGGACGCAGGCGGCGCTCTCCGCGCTGCTGGCGTTGTACCTCGGGATTGGCGCCGTGGGGCTGTGGACGGTGGCGAGCCGATCGCTCGAGACGCGGCTGAACGACGGCGAGCGACGACTGGCGCGAGTGGTGGCTTGGGCGGCGGGCGGCGGCCTTGTCGTGGCGAGCTGCCTGTTTGCCGCCTCGAACGTCACGAACCTGGTCGCGACGCCGCAGATGACCGAACTGCGGCTGTACCGTGCGCAGGTGCGGGCCATCCCGGCGGATGCCACGCGCGTGTCGTTCGTGCAGATCAGCTGGTACCAGGGGATCGCGCGGCGCTTCTACAACGACGAGCTCGGGGTGCCCTCGACGGCACGTCCGTTTGTCCTCGTGGGGTCGTTCAAGCTGCTGCTGCGCGAGCAGGGGCGGCTGGGCGCCGACCGGCGCGGACCCGCGGTGGATTACTACCCCTCGGACGTCGGAGCGCTGCCGCCGAATCAGCCGTGGATTGACCTGCGCGGGATGTCGTACCTCAAGTAGGCGAGGCGGCGTGCGGCGGGCCGGTCATTCTGCGCGGCCCCGCGCGCCTCGCTACAATATGTCGCGCACTCCAGCACGCACCTGGCCTGGCCGGCGCGGTTCCCCGAGGTGATGGGACGCCATGGACTTCGATTTCTCCCCTTCTGAAGAGCAGTTCCGGGCCGAGCTGCGGCAGCTCCTACACGCGCAGCTGCCCTCGGACTGGTCGACACGCAGCCTGGCGCAGGCGCCGGACGCCGAGGAGCGCCGCGCGCTGGCGCGGACGATCTCCAAGCAGCTGGCGGATCGCAAGTGGCTGGCGATGGCGTGGCCGAAGGAGCACGGCGGGCTGGCCGCCTCGTACCTGGAGCAGCTGATCTTCAACGAGGAGTTGGCCTACCTCGACGCGCCGGGAAACGGGGGCGTCGGCGTCTCCTCGGTTGGCCCGGCGATCATGATGAACGGCAACGAGGCGCAGCGGCGGCTGTACCTGCCCCGGATCGCGAACGCGGACGACGTGTGGTGCGCGTTGTACTCGGAGCCGGGCGCGGGGTCCGACCTCGCCTCGATCCAGACGCGCGCGGTGCGGGACGGGGACGAGTACATCGTCTCGGGGACAAAGTTGTGGGTGGCGGGGGCGCAGGAGGCGAACCTCGGCTACCTGGCGGCGCGCACGGACCCGAACGCGCCGAAGCATCGCGGCATCTCGACGTTCGTGCTGCCGATGGACTCGGCGGGCATCACGATGCGGCCGATTGCGAGCATGGCGGGCGACTCCTACCTGACCGAGGTGCACCTCGACCGCGTGCGCATCCCCGCCGAGAACCTCGTGGGGGTGGAGAACCGTGGCTGGTACCAGCTGGCGCGCAGTCTCGACTTCGAGCGATCGAGCGTGGCGGCGTACGCCGGTGGCAAGCGCAACATCGAGCGGCTGGTCAACCTGGCCAAGGAGGACGGGGGGCTGATCGAGCAGCACCCCTCGATGCGCTACGCGCTGGCGGACCGCTGGATCGAGATGGAGGTCGGCTTCAACATCGCGTACCGCATCCCGTGGATGCAGACGCAGGGCATCTCGCCGAACTACGAGGCGTCCGTCTCGAAGCTGTACGGGTCGGAGCTGACGCAGCGCATCGCGGGTACGGGGATGCAGATGCTGGGCTACGCGGGGCTGCTGGTGCCGGGGTCGCCACTGGCGCCGTTCGGGGGCGGGATGGCGCGGTCGTACCTCGAATCGGTGGGAAGCACGATTGCGGCGGGCACCTCCGAGGTGCAGCGCAACATCATCGCGCAGCGGGGGCTGGGACTGCCCCGGTAGGAGCGTCCGGGCCTACCGAGGCAGGAACGAGCCGCCTCGAACGCCGCTGGAGCGCAGCAGCAGCAACCCCGCCAGAATCGGCGGCGAGAAGAGCACGAGTCCGACCGCGACCCAACCGAGGAGGGGGGCTCGCCCCGCGACGTCCTCGGAACCGACGACCCAGACGAGCCACACGGCGAGCACGGCGACGCCCGCCAGTAACAGGAAGGCGCCCGCCTGCCGCGGATACCGCCACCCGGCGGCCGCCAGGAGGAGCAGCAGGCCGCCCTGGGGGAGGTGCTGGACGCCAGTGACTTCACCGTCCGCCATTTCGCCGAGGGCGATGGCGATCAACATGACCGCGGGCACTCCGACTAACGCCGTGGCGGCCACCTTCAGTCGTGTGGACAGCGGCAACGTTCGAAGACGTGCGAGCAGCTTCACGGATAGCTCCCGATCTCCCCGCTCCCGAATCGAGCCTCGTCGTTCGTGGGTGTCGAGGCGAGGGCCGTTCGTCAGCGGTCTCGCATGACGAACGGCGTAGCGGCGGGGCCGCGGCCTCGGTCCGCTCGCGGCAGGCGGTTTCAGTGCGCCGGACGGGGGCGTTCCGATTCTTCGAGATCCCGCATGAGTTGCAGGAAGCGATCACGGTCGACTTCGCCCCGGGCGTAGGCGCGCCTCGCCAGCTCGCGTGCATCGACGTCGGCGTGACGCGGCTCGTCGCGTGCGGCGGGCCGCAGGCCGCCGCGGCCTGCCGTGAGTGCGAACCAGATCCCGCCGAGGATCAACGGGATCCATACGAGGGCCATCATGAACGCCATCCAGAACCAAGCCCAGCCATGCGGGCCGTCATGCCAACCCCACATCATTCACCTCGCGTGCTTCCCTCTGAACGTACGTCGCGCCTCGGGCGCCCGTGCAGGCCGTTCGTCAGGTGGCGTTGAGGATTTCGTCACGACGTTCGCTCGATTTGCCCGAGTTGATCAGGTTCGCGGTCGCGGCAGGTCCGGGGGTGAGGACCTGAGGGCCGCTGAGTGCGGCCCTATCCGAGCAGCTGGACGAACGCCTCGAGGTCCGCGACTTCGTGATGCGGGGTGACGCCTTCGGCCGGGTCGCCGCCGCGGCGGTTGAGCCAAACGGCGGTCATGCCGGCGTCGCGGGCGCCGCGGATGTCCATGTGGAGGTTGTCGCCGATGTGCACGGCCGCGGCGGCGTGGATACCGAGGCCCTCGAGGGTGTGGGTGAAGATCTCGAGATCGGGCTTCTCAGCGCCGACTTCCTCGGAGATGGCGAGCACCTCGAAACGGTCGAGGAGGCCGGTGCGTTCGAGCTTGAGGCGCTGGCCGGTGGAGGGCCCGTTGGTGATGAGGGCGAGCGGGCCGAGCTCAGCGGCGGCGTCGAGGGCCGAGAGCGCATCGGGGAAGAGGGTGATGTGCCGGGGCCAGGCGGCCTCGTACGCCTCCGTGGTGCGGTCGGCGGAGCGGTCGTCCTCGATGCCGTGCGCGCGGAAGAACTTGCGCACGGCGTCGCGGATGACGAAGTCACCCCAGCGGCCGCCGCGCGCCTGTACCTCGGCGACGAGAAGCGGTTGCAGCTCGAGGAGCGGCTCCGCCGTCGCCCCGAGCTCGGGATAGCGCGGTGCGACCTCGAGCGCGAAGGCGTCGAGGAAGCCGGCGCGCCAGGCGACGGCGGAGTCGATCAGGGTCTCGTCGAGGTCGAAGCAGACGGCCTCGAAGCGGCGTCCGCTAGCGGTCGTCGTCATCCTCGTCGTCTTCGGCGTCCTCGTCTTCCTCGTCGAAGTCGGACTCGTCGGCGAAGACACCGAACTCCTCGCCGCGCCAGACGGTGACCACGAAGTCCTCGCGGTAGGGGTCGGCGGTGGAGACGATGCGCTCGTCGATGGCGGCGATGAGGGCCTGGACGCCGTCCTCGTCGAGGGTCTGGTGGACGGCGAGCGTGGCGTAGGTGGCGGAGCCGGTGTAGTGGATGTCGACGCGGCCGAGGGAGTGCTCGCCGTCGTCGATGGTGTAGACCTCGGAATATGGAGTGCGGGCTTCGCGCTCGAAGCGGTAGTCGG
Source organism: Dehalococcoidia bacterium (assembly GCA_019694855.1). Taxonomy (GTDB): domain Bacteria; phylum Chloroflexota; class Dehalococcoidia; order UBA2979; family UBA2979; genus JAIBBD01. The sequence continues at coordinate 23,627 of JAIBBD010000015.1, read as the reverse complement.
TCACGGTGGGGTCCTCTCGAGGGGTGTCGTGTTGTGTCGCGTTCAGGCTACACGAGGGCGGGCGCTGGCGCGCCTCGAGAGGATGCAGAGTGGAGCGTGTACGAGTGCCGCCGAGGTCAGCGCCGGGTGGGTGAACAGCCGGAGTAACCGCAGACGGGGCAGAGGTGGCAGCCCTCGCCGTAGATGAGGGGCCCGGCACAGTCCGGGCAGCGCGGCCCGGCGAGGGCAACGCGGCGCAGGCGGCGGTTGGCGAACAGCTCGGTGGCGCGGGTGGCAGTGGCGTTCATCGGGCGGCTCCGAGAGAACATGCGTTCTGTATGGCTCGAGGGTATATAGAACGCATGTGCTTGTCAACACGGTAGCGTCGTCAGTCGGTAGGATCCGGCGCATGGGCAAGCTGCTGACGTTGATGCTGTTGCTCGCCGTGGTGGCCCTCGGCGTGGCGTTCCTGTACCAGCCGAAGAACAAGCGCTCGCGCTTCGCGACGTTCACGAAGCGGGTGCGGACGGTCGCGTACGCCTATGTGGCGGCGATCCTGATCTCGGCGATCCTGCGGCTGGCGTTCGGCTGGGCGTAACTCGGCGCTACCAGCGCCGCCGTCGCTCCTCGCCTTCGCCGGGGGCGAGCACCAATCCCCGCAACAACGTGAGCAGCGAGGAGCGCCAGTCGCCCTCGTCGCCGGGGGTGTGGCCGCGGCGGGGCTCCCCGCGCATGACATGTGAGACCTCGGCGGCGACTTCCGCGCCGAAGAGGAGGATGTTGGCGCTCACGTATACCCAGAACAGCAGCGCGATCACGCCTCCGAGGGAGCCGTAGACGACGTCGTAGTTCGCGAAGTTGGCGAGGTAGGTCGCGAAGAGGGCCTTGGCGAGCTCGAAGGCGACGGCGGCGAGGAGGGCGCCCGGCCAGATGTGGAGCAGACGGGTGCGGCCGTGGGGGAGCGCACGGTAGAGCAGCAGGAACATCAGGAACGTCATCACCGCCGGGATGAGGACCGCGCCCAGGTCCCACAACCAGCGCAGGTTGCCATCGAGGAGGCCCCAGCGCACGTCGGCCTGTGTCTGGGCGACTCGCCAGGCAGTGGTGAGCGCAAGCGAGGTGAGGAAGAGCGCGCCGACCCCGATCAGCACGAGGTAATCGAGGATCTTCGCCTGGAGCAGGGCGCGAGGGCGCCGGACGTCGAAGACGATATCGAGGGCGTTGCGGATGGCGGCGGCGAGAGCGCTCGCGGTCCACAAGGTGCCGATCGTTGCGACGACGGAGAGGGTCGGGCCGAGGTCGGCGAGGGCGCGCAGCGAGTTTGACACGCTGGGCGCCTCGACGGGGATGGCGTCGACGACGGCGTTGAGTACCCGCGTCTGGACGTCGGGGTCGCGCAGCACGATGCCGAAGACGGCGGCGGCGAGCAGGACGAGCGGGAAGAGCGAGAAGAGGGCGAAGTAGGAGATGGCGGCGGCGAGGACGGTGCAGCGGTCCTCGACGAAGTTGACGGTGGCGCGGCGGAGGAGTCCGGCGACGAGCCGCCAGTCGATGGCGATACGCCGCGGGCGGGCGGAGGGAGGCGCGGTGGGTACGGCCATGCCCGTCGCGTCCCTTTCCTGCGGCGATCGCTCGACGATGGCCCCCTGCTCCTCCATCCTAAAGCAGGTCTCGAAATAACGAGTCGCCACGGGCGCGAGAGCATGAGCAGGCACCACTCCTCCCACGAGCAGACGCAGTACCGGCGCATCGTCGTGAAGGTGGGCAGCAACCTGCTGACCGGCGGCGGCGACCGCCTCGACGCGCACGCGATGGCCGGGCTGGTGCAGCAGATCGCCTCGGTGCGGGCGCGGGGGGCGCAGGTGGTGGTGGTGAGCTCGGGGGCGATCGCCGCCGGGCGGCACCGCCTGGGCGACGCGGCGCCCGCGAACCGACGCGACCTGCCGACGCGCCAGGCGCTGGCGGCGATCGGGCAGAGCCGGCTGATGTCGGTGTGGGACGAGCTCTTCGCCCTCGAGGGGATCGTGGTGGCGCAGGCGCTGCTGACGCGGCGCGACCTCAGCGACCGCCTCGGCTACCTGAACGCGCGCAATACGCTGCTCGGGCTGATCGAGCGCGGCGTGGTGCCGATCGTGAACGAGAACGACGTCGTGTCGATCGAGGAGATCAGCGACACGGTGATCGGAGACAACGACAACCTCTCGGCGGAGGTCGCGAACCTCGTGGACGCGGACCTGCTGCTCATCCTGACGGACATCGAGGGACTGTACTCGGCGGACCCGCGCAGCGACCCGGACGCGCACCTGATCGAGACGGTCGAGCGCATCGACGACGCGATCGTCGCGGCGGCCTCGGGCGCTGCGGGTGTGCGCGGGACCGGCGGCATGGCGACCAAGGTGCAGGCGGCGCGGGTGGCGACGCATGCGGGTGTGCACGTGATCGTCGGGGACGGGCGCATCGAGGACGTGGTGTCGAGGATGGCGGCCGGCGAGCACCTCGGCACGCACTTTCTGCCGACGGCGGACCGAGTCGTGAGCCGGCGGCGGCACCTGCTGTCGGGGCTGCGGGCGCGCGGGCGCATCGTCGTGGACGAGGGGGCGGCACGCGCGCTGCGCCATGACGGGAAGTCGTTGCTGCCGGCCGGGGTGACCGAGGCGGAAGGACCATTCGAACGCGGCGACGTGGTGCGGGTGTATACGCAGGACGGCGGGCACCTCGCGACGGGGAGCGTGAACTACTCGGCGGAGGACATCCAGCGGATCAAGGGGCAACGCTCTGACCGCATTCCCGACGTGCTCGGCTACGAGTACGGCGAGGAGGTCATCCATCGGGACAACCTGGTGCTTGTCTGAGCGATCGCTCGGAGGAGCCCGAACGGGTGGATCGGCGGCGTCGCCGGCGCACTGAGGCTTTGGGCATTCGTCAGCTCACGTGGAATGCGCCGCGGGCGCCCGCGGCGCACTCAGGGCGCTCCGGCACCGTGGAGTTGCTTGACATGGAAATAGTATCTATGGAAACTATAGCCATGGAATCTGCCTTCGAAGGAGCGACCGTCGGATTTCTCGTGTGGCGGCTCTCGATGAAGTGGAAAGCGGCGGTCGACCGCGCCGTCGCGCCGCTCGGGCTCACGCACGCGCAGTACTCGGTGGTGTCCTCGTTGCTCGGGATGGAGCGCTCAGGGCGGCGTCCGAGCCAGCGAGAGCTGGCCGACCACACGGGCCTCGAGCCGGTCTACATCTCCAAGCTGGTGCGGGCGCTCGAGCAATCGGGTTTTGTCGCCCGGACCGCGGACGAGACGGACAGCCGCGCGGTGCGGCTCGCGCTGACGGAACGCGGGCGGGCGGTCGCCTCGGAGGCGACCGGGATTGTGGGGCGCCTGCTCGATGAGCTGACGGAATCGCTCGGAGGCACGAGGGGCGCATGGACGGCGCGGTTTGCCGACGAGCTGCGAGCGCTGCTCGCGCAGCCCATCGCTATTCGCCGCCCGGAGGAGGAGCCATGACGACGCAGGAGACGCTGACCGGGCGAGACATCGGGCAGGCGGAACGGGCGATGCGCGCGCTGCTCGACCGGCTGCTGGATGTGGGCGGGATGACGTTCGAGGAGTGGGTCGCGCTGAACCTGCTCGTGGGCAGCCCGGGCGCTTCGGGGAATCTTGATACGCTGACGCGCCGGATGGCGGGCAGCCAGCAGATCGGCCTGGACACGGCACGGGAGGCGTTCGCGCGCCTCGAGAGGTCCGGCCTCGCGGCCGCCCGAGGCGGCGAGGAGGTCGCCCTGACGAGCGCCGGGGAGGCTCGCTTCCACCACATCAAGGGCGAGGTCGACCGGACGATGGAGCGGCTCTACCTCGGACTCTCGCCGGCCGAGCTCGCGACGGCTCATCGCGTGCTCGTCACCATCGCCGAACATGCGAGCCGGGAGCTTGCCTCGGCGTAGGCGCCGGGCAGATGCGCGAGGCGCGGCGAGCTGGTTCGAGCGTGAGCTAGAATCGGAGCGATGACTGCCGAATCGGCCGCGCCGCTTACTTCGCAGCTGGTCGAGGACTCGCCGGACGCGATGATCTTCGCGGACCGGGAGGGCGTGATCCGGGTGTGGAACTCTGCGGCCGAGCGCATCTTCGGCCACCGTGCGGAGGCGGCGCTGGGGCGGACGCTCGACCTGATCGTGCCGGAGCGGTTCCGCGAGCAGCACTGGACGGGCTACGACCGCGCGCTGGCGGCTCGCGCGACGAAATACGTCGGGCAGTCGTTGCCGACGAGGGCGATGCGGGCCGATGGGACGCAGATCACGGTGGAACTGAGCTTCGCGATCGTGCTCGGGGCCGACGGCGAGGCGCTGGGCGCCCTCGCGACGGCGCGGGACATCAGCGAGCGGTTCGAGCAGGAGCGCGAACTGCGCCGGCGGCTGCGCGAGCTCGAGGCCGGCGCGGGGAACGCCGCGGGGTAGGGTCGTCGTCTGGTCGCACCGCGCACGGCGCACGACGCCGCGGGCGGGCCTCCTCGTTACACTCGTCCGTGATGATGTGGCAGCTCCGGCGCTGGCTCCCGGCAGGCCATGGTCTGCGGCGCGGGTTCGCCTGGACTCCCCGCGTCTCGCCTGCGGTCGTGCTGGCGGTGCTCGCGATCCTGGTTGGGGGGTGCTCCGGCTCGCAAGCGGCGTCGATGGACGAGCTGCTGCTGCGTCTCGGGGACGTGGCTCCAGGAGCAAGGCTCGGCAACGACGGGTCGTGTGAGCAGGGGTTCGCGTTCGAGGGTATGTCAGCGGAGCTGCGCTCGTGGCTGCTCGATCCATCGCGCGGGGCTGTGCAGTACTGCGACCGCCAGCTGATCCTGCCGGACGGCGGGCCGCACGGCGTCGTCATCGAGAGCGCCGTCATCGTGTTCGCGAGCGAGGGTGACTCGGCTGCATCAGAAGCGGTCGCGGACGGATTCCTCGCGTACCTCGGACATCAGGGACTCACGGCCGTCCCGCCGCCGTTCGACCTCGGTGAGACACGGCTGGCGTGGTGGATGAGCCGGGACGCGCCCGAACTGTCCGGGTCCGCGTTGAGCTGGACCACGGGCCGCTACCGCCACTTCGTGGTGGTCACGGGACTCCCCGCCGAGGAGGCGGAGCCCCGGGCGGTGGAGCTGGCGGTGGTACAGCAGGGCCGCTTCGAGCATCCGACGCCGCTGACCGACGCGGACCTCGATGATTCGCAATCTGGCCTCGTGCGAGCGGGTGGGATCCCCGTGTACTGGGTGGGGCCGACCTGGACGCCGATGACGGGACCGGCGGCGAAACTCGCACGTTCAGACGTACTGCTGAGGCCGGGGAGCGGGCCCGGGTACGGCGCGAGTCTCGAGTACGGGGCCACGGACTCTCCGCCGGGCGCGTTCGACATCGGGACATGGTCGACCACGCAGTGGGCGGCGATGCTCGCGGGGCCGCTCGGCCCGATGGCGTTGCCGGGCTGCGCCCCACCCCGGGTGATCGCCCTCGCAGACCGGCGAATCGAGGTCCATGGGATGGGTCACGCGCCGGACTGCTTCTCCAGCGCCTCGGCTTATGTCTTCTTCGATGATGTGGTGGTGTCGATCCTGTTCCCGCACTGCTTTGCGTGCCAGCCGCAGCCGTCGGCGTACAGCACGCCGGCGTGCCTCGAGGAGGTGGCGCGGGCGCTGCGACGGTACGAGGCCGGCTCGCGCTGAGTGCGGAACGGCGGGGCGTGTCGCGTGTAGAAGAACTGTTGACGGTGGAGATCGGGACTTCTATGCTTGAGTTTCTGCCTCGACACGGGTACCATTTGTAGGCGTTGGGCGCTGCGTTTCCACTGCGGGACGAGATCGTAGGTGCCACCTCGGCGAAGCGAGAGCATGCCGGGGTGGCTTTTGGTGTCTCTGTCACGCACTCCTCGTGGCGGCGTCCGGCGTGGCCGTTCCCCGGCAGGCAGACGTAGCGAATAGTCCCGGAGGAGTCGAATTTGACCACCGACCGGCGCATTGTGCGCTCCATTCGCCGCATCCCCGAGACCGTGAGGCAGTACGGGCGGGCGGGCAGCGTCCTGGACGTGCCCGACCTGATCGAGATGCCGCGGCACTCCTACGATCGGTTCATCCGCGAGGGGCTGAAGGAGCTCTTCGAGGAGATCTCGCCGATCGTCGACTTTACCGGGACGCGCATGGAGTTGCGCTTCGGGGAGTACCGGCTCGAGGAGCCGAAGTACACCGAGCGTGAGTGCCGGCAGCGCGACGCGACGTACGCGGCGCCGCTGCGGGTGCGCTCGGAGCTGCTGATCAAAGAGACAGGGGAGATCAAGGAGCAGGACCTGTTCCTGGGCGACCTGCCCCTGATGACCGACCAGGGCACGTTCATCATCAACGGCGCCGAGCGCGTGGTGGTATCGCAGCTCGTGCGCTCGCCGGGCGTGTACTTCACCGGGGTCACCGACCCGGCGACCGGCCGCCAGTTGACGGCGGCGAAGCTGATCCCGAACCGGGGGGCGTGGCTGGAGTTCGAGACCTCGAACAAGGACGTGCTGTCCGTGAAGGTCGACCGCAAGCGCAAGATCCCGGTCTCGGTGCTGCTGCGCTGCGTGGACATGGAAGAGGGGATCGCGGAGGAGGAGCTCGGGACGAACGAGCGCATCCTCGCGTGGTTCGCCGACATCGACACGAACGCGGACCACAAGTACATCGAGGCGACGCTCGCGAAGGACTCGACGGAGAACCGGCGCCAGGCGCTCGAGGAGTTCTACCGGCGCATCCGGCCCGGCGACCCGCCGACGGCGGAGAACGCGCGGAACCTGCTCGACTCGCTGTTCTTCAGCGACCGTCGCTACGACCTCGGACGGGTGGGGCGGTACAAGGCGAACAAGCAGCTCTCGCTGGTCGAGGCGCCGACAGTGCGCACGCTGCGCTCCGAGGACATCGTCGCGATCGTGCGGAAGATGATCCTGATCAACAACGGGAAGGGTCACCCGGACGACATCGACCACCTCGGAAACCGGCGCGTGCGCGCGGTCGGGGAGCTGATCCAGAACCAGTTCCGCGTCGGCCTGCTGCGCATGGAGCGCGTGGTGCGCGAGCGGATGACGATCACGGACCCGGAAGAGACGACGCCCTCGGCGCTGGTGAACATCCGGCCGGTGGTGGCGGCGATGAAGGAGTTCTTCGGCGGGTCCCAGTTGTCGCAGTTCATGGACCAGACGAACCCGCTGGCGGAGCTGGCGCACAAGCGGCGCCTCTCGGCCCTTGGTCCGGGTGGTCTGTCGCGCGACCGCGCGGGGTTCGACGTCCGCGACGTGCACTTCAGCCACTATGGGCGCATCTGTCCCATCGAGACGCCTGAAGGGCCGAACATCGGCCTGATCGGTAACCTGGCGACGTACGGGCGGGTGAACGACTTCGGGTTCATCGAGACGCCGTACCGGCCGGTGCTGCACGAGGTGGGCAACAAGAGTGCCGAGCTCGTCGGGCGCGTGCTGGCCGAAGAGGTGCGGGACGCGAACCGGAAGGTGCTGGGGCGCGAGGGACAGGCGGTGGACGAGGCGCTGGCGCGCGAGCTGGCGAACTCGGCGAACGACCGCATCGCGGTGCAGCCGTTCGCCTCGAAGGAGACGGTGTACCTCGACGCGCACCAGGAGGAGCAGTTCCGCATCGCGCAGGCGAACACGGAGCTGGACGAGTCCGGCAACATCGTGTCGACGCGCGTGGAGGCGCGGCACGGCGAGCACCCGGAGATGGTGACGCCGGCCGAAGTCGAGTACATGGACGTGTCGCCCCGGCAGATCGTGTCGGTGGCGGCGGCGCTGATCCCGTTCCTGGAGCACGACGACGCAAACCGCGCGCTCATGGGCGCGAACATGCAGCGCCAGGCGGTGCCGCTGCTCAAGCCGGAGGTGCCGCTGGTGGGCACCGGCATGGAACGGCAGACGGCGTCCGACTCGGGGCAGATTCTGATCGCGGAGGAGGACGGCGAGGTCGTCGGGGCCTCCTCGACGTACATCACTATTAAGTACCAGTCGGGGCGCGAGCAGCGGTACCCGCTGCTGAAGTTCGTGCGCTCGAACCAGGGGACGTGCATCAGCCAGCGTCCGCTTGTGCGCGCCGGCGACCGCGTGCGCCGCGGGCAGTCGCTGGTGGACTCCTCGTCGACGCAGAACGGGGAGCTGGCGCTCGGGCAGTCGGTGCTCGTGGCGTTCATGTCCTGGGAGGGGCTGAACTTCGAGGACGCGATCGTGCTCTCGGAGTCGGTCATTCGGGACGACAAGTTCACGTCGATCCACATCGAGAAGTACGAGGTGGAGGCGCGAGACACGAAGCTGGGCGCCGAGGAAATCACGCGGGACATTCCGAACGTCGGCGAGGAGTCGCTGCGCGACCTCGACGAGGAGGGAATCATCCGGGTGGGCGCCGAGGTGCGCGAGGGCGACATCCTGGTCGGCAAGATCACGCCGAAGGGCGAGACCGAGCTGACGCCGGAGGAGAAGCTGCTGCGCGCGATCTTCGGCGAGAAGGCGCGCGAGGTGAAAGACACCTCGCTGCGCGTGCCGCACGGCGAGCGCGGCAAGGTGATCGAGGTCAAGGTCTTCAAGCGGGCGCAGGACGACGAGCTGTCGGCCGACGTCAACATGATGGTGCGGGTATCGGTCGCCCAGAAGCGCAAGATCAGCGAGGGCGACAAGATGGCCGGCCGCCACGGCAACAAGGGCGTCGTGTCGCGGATCATGCCGATCGAGGACATGCCGTACCTCGATGACGGACGGCAGATCGAGATCGTGCTCAACCCGATCGGTGTGCCGTCGCGCATGAACGTCGGGCAGGTGCTGGAGACGCACCTCGGCTGGGCCGCGTCGACGCTCGGGTTCCGGGCGATCACGCCGGTGTTCGACGGCGCCAGCGACGGGGAGATCCAGGACGCACTGGCGCGGGCGTGGATCGCGATCCAGTCGGGCGCGGTGGAGACGGAGAAGGCGCTCGCCTCGCGCGACCGGGTGATCGGCGAGCGCGTGGATGTCGAGGCGATGGAGCGCTACCTGCGCGACGGCGGCTTCGACGCCGAGGAGGTGCTGCGCGGCCAGACGGTCGGCGCGGCACGGCGCGCGTGTCTGACGCTGTGGCTCGAGGGCCTGGGCGAGACGGGCGTGCGCAGCCTCGACGGGCCGGCGCTGGACCAGCGGGTGCGCGAGGCCAGCAAGCGCACGGGCGAAGCGCCGCCGGTGATCGGCAAGCAGCGCGTGCGTGACGGGCGGACGGGCGAGTACTTCGACCAGCCGGTGACCGTGGGCTACATCTACATGCTCAAGCTGGTCCACCTGGTGGAGGACAAGATCCACGCCCGCTCGACGGGCCCCTACTCGCTGATTACGCAGCAGCCCCTGGGCGGCAAGGCGCAGTTCGGCGGCCAGCGCTTCGGCGAGATGGAGGTGTGGGCGCTCGAGGCTTACGGCGCGGCGCACATCCTCCAGGAGATGCTCACGGTGAAGTCGGACGACGTGGTCGGACGCGTGAAGGCGTACGAGGCGATCGTCAAGGGCGAGAACACCATGGAGCCCGGCGTGCCGGAGTCGTTCAAGGTGCTCGTCAAGGAGCTGCAGTCGCTCGGCCTGAGCGTCGAGATTCTGAACGAGGACGAGGAGCAGGTAGCCTTCTCGGAGGACTACATCGAGGCGATCCCGTCGCTCGGCATCAACCTGTCAGGACGCGAAGCGGAGGATGTACGTGCTTGAGGTCAACGATTTCAATGCCATTCGCCTGTCGCTTGCCTCGCCGGCACAGATCCGATCGTGGTCGTACGGCGAAGTCACGAAGCCGGAGACGATCAACTACCGCACGCTGAAGCCGGAGAAGGACGGGCTCTTCTGCGAGAAGATCTTCGGTCCGACGAAGGACTTCGAGTGCTACTGCGGGAAGTACAAGCGGGTCCGCTACAAGGGAATCGTGTGCGACAAGTGCGGCGTTGAAGTCGCACGGAGCAAGGTGCGCCGCGAGCGGATGGGGCACGTGAGCCTCGCCGCGCCGGTGGCGCACATCTGGTTCTCGAAGGGCGTGCCGAGTCGCCTCGGTCTGCTGCTGGACATCCCGCCGCGGACGCTGGAGCGCGTGCTGTACTTCGCGCAGTACGTGATCACGGAAGTGAACGAGGAGGCGCGGGCGCACGCGCTCGAGCTGCTGCAGCAGGAGATCGACGAGGAAGTCAGCCGGCGGCAGGGGGAGACCTCGAGCCGGATCGCCGTGCGCGAGGAGTCGCTCGATCAGGAGATCGCGGAGATCTCGCGACGGCGGGACGCGGCCCTCGAAGAGGCGGATCAGGAGCTGCAGCGCGACATCGACACCGTGATGTCCGAGGCGCGGGCGCTGGACGAGGACCTGCAGGGACGCCACGGCGAGAAGCTGCGGGCGCGCCTGACGTTCCGCGACCAGACGCTGGCGCAGCGCGGCGACGAGATCGGGAGTGAGACCTCGGCGGCGCTGCACGAGCTGGCTCGCGAGCAGGTGGCGAGCGTCGAAGAGCGCATCGCGAACAAGAAGGCCGACCACCAGCTGATGGCGGACGCCGCCATCCAGCAGAAGCGCGACCAGGCGTTCCAGGAGCTGGAGCCGCTGCGGCAGCAGGTGTCGGACGTGCGCACGCAGGTGCGCAAGGAGTACGACCCGCTGGTGAAGCAGCTGGAGAAGCTGCGCGACCCGATCGCGGCCGACCAGCTGGTGGTGCTGACCGAGCAGGAGCACCGTGACCTCGAGGACCGCTTCGGCCTCGTGTTCCGGTCGGGGATGGGTGCGGAGTCGATCCTCTCGATCCTGCAGCGACTGGACCTCGACGCGCTGCGACAGCGTCTGCAGGAAGAAGTGCAGTCGACCTCGGGCCAGCGGCGCAAGAAGGCGACGAAGCGGCTGCGCGTCGTGGAGTCGCTGCGGAAGTCGGGCAACAAGCCGGAGTGGATGATCATCCAGGAGCTGCCGGTGCTGCCGCCGGACCTGCGCCCGATGGTGCAGCTCGACGGTGGCCGGTTCGCGACCTCGGACCTGAACGACCTGTACCGGCGCGTGATCAACCGCAACAACCGGTTGAAGCGCCTGCTGAACCTCGGCGCGCCGGAGATCATCATCCGCAACGAGAAGCGGATGCTGCAGGAGGCAGTCGACTCGCTGATCGACAACGGGCGGCGTGGCCGCGCGGTGAGCGGGTCGGGCAACCACAAGCTGAAGTCGCTGTCTGACCTGTTGAAGGGCAAGCAGGGGCGGTTCCGCCAGAACCTGCTCGGCAAGCGCGTCGACTACTCGGGGCGCTCCGTGATCGTGGTGGGGCCGGACTTGCGGCTGCACCAGTGCGGGCTGCCGAAGAAGATGGCGCTCGAGCTGTTCAAGCCGTTCATCATGCACGCCCTCGTGCGGAACGGGCTGGCGCACAACATTAAGAGTGCAAAGCGGATCGTGGAGCGGGCGCGTCCCGAGGTGTGGGACGTCCTCGAAGAGGTGATCCGCGACCGGCCGGTGCTCCTGAACCGCGCGCCGACGCTGCACCGCCTCGGCATCCAGGCCTTCGAGCCGGTGCTGGTCGAGGGGTCAGCGATTCAGCTGCACCCGCTCGTCTGCTTCGCGTACAACGCGGACTTCGACGGTGACCAGATGGCCGTGCACGTGCCGCTGTCCTACGAGGCGGTGGCCGAGGCGCGACAGGTGATGCTGTCGACGCGCAACCTGCTGTCGCCCTCGGACGGCGAGCCGGTGGTGGCGCCGACGCTGGACATGGTGCTCGGCTGCTACTACATGACGTACGACTCGCCTCGGAACGAGTCGCAGCAGCGGCGCGCGTTCGGCTCGGTGGCGGACGTGCGCATGGCCTACGACCTGGGCTACTCACGCATCCACGACCGCATCCGCCTGCGGATGGACGGTCAGCTGGTGGAGACGACGCTGGGGCGCGTCCTGTTCAATGAGATCGTGCCGGCGGGCATCGGGTTCCAGAACGCGCTGATGAACAAGAAGGCGCTGCGCGAGCTCGTGTCGCACATCCACACGACGTTCGGGCCGGAAGCGACGGTCGAATTCGTGGACGCGATGAAGGACATCGGGTTCCGGTACGCGACGCAGTCGGGCATCTCGATCGCGGTGGACGACATCCGCGTGCCCTCGACGAAGCCCGCGCTGATGGCGGAAGCGGACCAGCGCGTCGACGACATGGAGGAGCAGTACCAGCTCGGCCTCGTGACGGAGAACGAGAAGTACCAGGCCGCCATCGACATCTGGACGCACACGACGAACCGCATTCAGGAGGCGTTGGAGCAGACGCTCGACCCGGAGGGTCCGCTGTCGATGATGTCGACGTCGGGCGCGAAGGGGAACATCGCGCAGATCCGCCAGATGGCGGGTATGCGCGGCCTGATGACCGACCCCTCGGGGCGGATCATCGACCTGCCGATCCGCTCCTCGTTCCGCGAGGGGCTGTCGGTGCTCGAGTACTTCATCTCGACGCACGGCGCGCGCAAGGGCCTCGCGGACACGGCGCTGCGCACGGCGGACTCGGGCTACCTGACGCGGCGCATGATCGACGTGGCGCAGGACCTGATCGTCCTCGTCGAGGACTGCACCGCGCCGGACGAGGCGATCCCGGGCATCTGGCTGCGTGAGCGGGCGGAGGCGGGCATCCTCGCGTCGCTGCAGGAGCGCGTGACGGGCCGCTGGGCGGCCTCGCCGGTCGCGGACCCGCAGACGGGCGAGATCATCGTCGAGGCGAACCACGAGATCCGCGAAGAGGCGGCGCAGCGCATCATCGACTCGCAGGTGGAGCAGGTGCACGTGCGGTCGCCGCTGACGTGCCAGGCGAAGCGCGGCGTGTGCGCGATGTGTTACGGGCGGTCGCTGGCGACGGGCCAGCTCGTCGAGCGCGGCGTGGCGGTGGGCATCATCGCGGCGCAGTCGATCGGTGAGCCGGGCACGCAGCTGACGATGCGTACGTTCCACACGGGTGGTGTCGCCTCGGCGGCGGACATCACCTCGGGTCTGCCGCGCGTGGAGGAGATCTTCGAGGCGCGCGTGCCCCGCGGGCGCGCGACGATCTCGGAGATCGACGGCATCGTGCAGGTCATCCGCTCGGGTGACACGCGCATGATCGCGGTCTCGAACACGGAGTCGTTCGCCGAGGAGTACGAGCTGCCGGATGAGCTCGAGCTGCTCGTGGACGAGGGCGACATGGTCGACACCGCGCAGGTGCTCGCCCAGCCCGGCGAGGGCGCCGACGGCTCGCTGCCGATGGTGCCCGTGAAGGCGGCGATCGCGGGCCGCGTGGAGTTCGTGCGTGGGAACCCGCGGCGACGCCGGCCGACGGCGCTGCGGATCGTCTCGGAAGAGACGGACCAGCGGGAGTACCAGATTGAGGCGTCGGCGCGGGTGCGCGTCGAGTCTGGCGAGTACGTACGGGCGGGGCAGCAGCTCACCGAAGGTGCGCTGGACCCGCAGGACGTGCTGTCGATCCTCGGTCCGGAGGCGGTGCAGATTTACCTCGTTGACGAGGTGCAGCGTGTGTATCGCTCACAGGGCGTGAACATCAACGACCGTCACATCGAGGTGATCGTGCGGCAGATGCTGCGGAAGGTGCGCGTGGAGGAGGCGGGCGACACGGACCTGCTGCCCTCCGAGCTGCTGGACCGGCACGCCTACGAGGACATGAACGCGCGCCTGGTGGCGGAGGGCGGCGAGCCTGCGACGGCGGTGCCGGTGCTCCTCGGCGTGACGCGCGCCTCGTTGAGCACCGACTCCTTCCTCGCGGCGGCGTCGTTCCAGGAGACGACCCGGGTCCTGACGGACGCGGCGATCTCGGGGGCGACGGACCACCTGCGGGGGCTGAAGGAGAACGTGATCATCGGCAAGCTGATCCCGGCACGAGCGCCGATCACGGTCGAGCGGCCGACGCCGATCGCGGAGATCTCGATGCCGGAGTCGCTGCTGCTGCCGTTCATCTTCGACTTCGAGCGGCCGGAGCCGTTGCTGCCGGGCGACGAGGAGTCGTTGTTCGAGCTGTTGCAGCAGGGGCCGGGTGCGCTGGCCGGCGCGGGCGCGGGGTACGTGGCCGAGCCCGACTAGCGCCTCGACAGGTCCGAGTGCAGTGCGAAGCCCCGGCGATGAGCCGGGGCTTCGTTGTGGGGTTGGTGGGGTTGGGTCGGTGGGCCGGGCGTCAGCCGTCCGGTGACGATCGGATCTGTCGCACTCGTCTCCGGATCCACCAGGCGTTCGTCGGGAGCGTTACGGCGAGGACGACTGTCATAATCAGCACCCCGGGCCACCCTGAGCGCCAGAAGACAAAGGAGTACGCGACCAGCGCCAGGAACAGGCCCCAGAGGACGAGGAGAACCACCGCCCGTCTGCTGAGGCGTCGCGGGGGTCGCTCTCGATACCGGTCCACAACGGCAGTCTGGCGACGCCGGGCGGATATCGCAAGATGCCATTGCGGCGCTTCCGGTCATTCCTCGGCGGCTGGTGTATCGTGACGCTCGCACCAAGGGAGGCGTCGATGGAGTGGCGTGACGACGAGGAGCAGGCGGCGTTCCGGAGCGAGGTCGCGCGGTTCATCGAGGCGAACCTGCCGCCGCTGTACCGGCAGGAGGCGGACGACGCGGACGCCGGGGCGGGGTCGGTGATGCAGTGGCAGGCCGACCGTAAGTCGGATGCCGCGGCGCGGCGGGAGGCGGCCGAGGCCTGGCGGCAGGCGGTCGTCGAGCGGGGCTGGGTGGCGGCGGCGTGGCCGAAGGAGTACGGCGGCGCCGGGCTGACGGCGATGGAGCAGTTCATCTTCAACGAGGAGATGGCGAAGGCGAGCGCGCCGATGGTGACCGGGCCGAACGCGGTGTGGATGCTCGGGCCAACGCTGATCGTGCACGGGACGGACGAGCAGAAGCAGCGCATCCTGCCGGACATCCTGTCCGGACGGAAGGTGTGGGCGCAGGGCTACTCGGAGCCGGGGGCGGGGTCCGACCTCGCGGCGTTGCAGACGAAGGCGGACCGCGACGGCGACGAGTACGTGATCAACGGGCAGAAGATCTGGACGTCCGGCGCGCACAACGCGGACGCGATCTTTGTCCTCGCGAGGACGGACCGGGAGGCGCCGAAGCATCGGGGCATCTCCTTCCTGATGGTGGAGAACATCCAAACACCGGGGCTGACGGTGCGCCCACTGGTGAACATGGCATGGGGACACGAGTTCAACGAGACGTTCTTCGAGAACGTGCGCACCCCGGCGAGCAACCTGGTGGGGGAGGAGAACCGCGGCTGGTACGTCGCGATGACGCTGCTCGACTTCGAGCGGTCGGGGGTGGCGGGTAGCGTCAACCACCAGAAGCAGCTGCAGGAGCTGATCGGGGAGGCGAAGGGCGAGCCTCGGGCGGTGCAGGCGAAGACGCAGGCGGTTCGGAACGCGATCGCAGACGCGGCGACGGGAGCGGAGGTGGCGCACAACTTCACGCTGCGGATCGCGTCGATGCAGGCGCGGGGGCTCGTGCCGAACTACGAGGCGTCGATGGCGAAAGTGTTCGCAGGCGAGATTGCGCTGGGGAACACGCGGCTGCACCTGTTCGGGCTGTACAGCAACCTGTGGGACCCCGAGGACCCGCGCACGCCGATGCAGGGGAAGGCGCCTCGAGGGGTGCTGCACTGCACGGCCGGCGGCGGGACGGCGGAGATCCAGCGCAACGTGATCGCGACGCGGGGGCTGGGGCTGCCTCGCGGGTAGCGCCCGCAGGCGATGCAGCGAATACCGAGCCCCGGCGCTGAGCCGGGGCTCGCTCGTTGCCCGGCGCGGCGACCAGGGGGGCGGCTACTCGTAGCGCAGGGCGTCGCCGGGGCGGACGCGCGCGGCTCGGCGCACAGGTGCGATCACGACGAGGTAGGCGAGGAACAACGTCGCGGGGAGCGCGAGCACGGGGTACCAGAGCGGGAATGAGTAGGGGATGGAGCCAAACTTGAACATCGTGGCGATGACGCGCACGAGCGACCAGCCGATCAGCCATCCGGCGGGGATGGAGAGCACCCAGCCGAGGAGGGCGACCGAGAGCGCCTCGGTCTGAAAGATGCGCAGAATGTCCCTGCCGCGGGCGCCGATGCAGCGGAGGATGCCGATCTCCCGCCCGCGCTCGAGGACGTTCATCGTCATCATGTTCACGAGGCCGATCAGGCCGATCGCGACGATCGGGATGCCCATGACGGCGAGGACGCTCACGAGGATGCGGTTGGACGCGAGGTTCGCGTCCTTCTCGACGTAGCGGATCTCGGTGTCCGCGGGATAGCCGCCGGAAGCGAGTGTGTCCTCGGCGCTGGCCGCGAGGCGGTCGATTGCCGGGTTCTCCCTGCTGGCGGACACGAGCCAGTAGGCGTTGGTGTCGTCGCGGCCGAGGAGGCGCTGGAACTCGGCGAGCGGAATGAAGACGCTCGTACTGTTGTTGATCAACCGTCCGTCGAGGCCGACGACCTGCAGGGGGACGACGCCCGAGGCGGTACCGACATCGACGGTGTCGCCCACGTGGAGGCCGACCTTAGCGGCGATCGCGCGGCCGAGGACGACGCTCGGCGCGGTCGCGTCGGTGGAATCGAACCAGCGGCCCGAGACGATGTCCGGTTCGTACAGCGCAGTGTCGACGGGGAGGCCCCACGCCTCGTAGCGGGTGCCGGCGATCTCGACGGTGTTATAGAGGACGGGATGGCCGCCCTGCGCGCCCTCGACGCCACGGATGAGCGAGACCGCGCGCTCATCGAGCGCGACCGTGGAGCGCTGGCTGACGATGACGTCCCAGTGCATCACGTCCCACGTGCGCGCCGTCACGGCGCCCACGGTCTGGCCCAGCGCGAGGAAGCCGAGTGCGACGCCGACGGCCAGCCCCACCTGCAATGTGGTGCCGACCGTCCTCACCTTGCGGCGCGTGATGTTGCGGAGGCCCACCTGCGCCGTGCGCGGGAGCGGGACCCGCTGCAGCAGGCGGTCGGCGGCTGAGCGCTGCGAGGCGGTGAGGGCGCCCTCGAAGCCCTCGCGGACGGTGATCCTCGTCGCGTGGAGGAGGCCGGGGATGGCGGCGAGCGTGGGGCCGAGCAAGCCGACGACGATGCTGAAGATGACGACGGGCAGCGAGTAGCCCCACTGCGTCTGCACGCCCAGGAATTGCTTGCCGACGAAACTCGCGAGGAAGCTGCTGAACGGGATGCCCAGCAGGACCCCGATGACGGTACCGATCGCCGCGAGGATCCAGACCGTCCGGAACAACGACAGGCCGATCTGCCGCCGGCTGCCGCCGATCGCCTTCATCACCGCGATCTCGCGACGCTGCTCGGCGACCATCGTGGTGACCGTGTTGGAGACGAGTGCGGTCGCGGAGAGCAGCGCGAGGATGCCGCCGACATAGAACAGCGTCGCGAAGTTCTCGGAGTTCTCCTTGCCGGGCCAGGTGCCGACGCTCCGGACGTCGGGCAGGTCGGTGAACTCGGCGCCGGGCTTGTGGGCCGCGAACCAGCCCTGGATCGCGGCGAGCGCGGCCTGTGCCTGTGCCGGATCGGCGAGGCGGAAGTCGAGGCGGTTCACGCCCGAGGCGCCGGCGATCTCGTTGACGAGCCGCTGGGGCGCGTAGAGCACCGCGCGGTCCTCGGTGGCGATTACCGTGTACTCGAGCGTGTTCCCGGCGCCCGAGATCGTGACCTCGCGCAGCCGACCGGCGTCGTCCTCGACCTGGATGCTGGTGCCGGCGCCGCCCTTAAACCGCCCGCTGCGGGCGTTCTGGGTGTCGGTCAGCGCCTCGGATGCTCCGGGCAGAGAGCCGGACTCGAGGTGGACGACATCGACGTTTTGCGCCGCGAAGTCGGGCACGCCGACGAGGAGCGTGTCGACGCGGCGGTCGCCCTCGCGCAAGCGGGTGACGTAGGCGGTGCGGGCATCGAGCGCGATGACGCCGGGAAGGGCCGCCAGCTGGTCGAGTTCGGCGGGGCTGAGGCTGGCGTCCTGGACGTAGACCTGGACGTCGTGCAGGCGGTCATCGACGACGCGCCTATCCATCGCCTCGTTCAGCAGGTGCATCAGCGAGAACAGCGAGAGGCCGGCGACCGCCACCGCGATCGTGGCGATGGTGAAGAGCGAGCGCGCCCAGCGACGCCGGACGTCTTTCCATGACTTCCGGGTGAGGGCGCTCATGAGGTGCGATCGTCGTCGATCCGGCCGTCGCGGATCACGATCGAACGCGGCGCGCGCGAGGCGAGGTGGGCGTCGTGGGTCACGTAGACGACGGTCATGCCGCCTTCGTTCAGTCCGGCGAGGAGATCGAACATGCGCGCGGCGGTCTCGGTGTCGAGGTTGCCTGTCGGCTCGTCGCCGACGAGCAGCACGGGGTCGCAGGCGAGGGCGCGCGCGATGGCGACGCGCTGCTGCTCGCCGCCCGATAGCTCGCCCGGGAGGTGGTGCAGCTTGTCGCCCAGGCCGACGAGGTCGAGGTGATGCGTCGCTCTCGCGGTGCGCTCCCGGCCGTTCCAGAGGCGGGCGAAGTCCATCGGCAGCTCGGCGTTCTCGAGGGCGGTGAGGGTGGGCAGGAGCTGAAAGAACTGGAAGACGATGCCAACGCGCCGCCCCCGCCAGCGCGCGAGTTCCTCCTCGCTCAGCTGGTCGATGCGCTGACCGTCGACGTGCACCTCGCCCGCCGTCGGGTGGTCGATGCCGGTGACCAGGTTGAGGATGGTCGACTTGCCGCTGCCGGAGGGACCGACGATGGAGACCATCTCGCCCTGCTGGATCGTGAGGTCGACGCCTCGGACGGCGGGGTATTCGAGGCGGCCGGTGCGATAGGTCTTGTGGACGCCGACGAGCGAGATCAGCGGCGGCCGAGCGGCGATGGGTTGGCCGGCACTGGCTGCCATGGAGTCCTCGGTCATGCTGCCGTCCCTCCAGCCGTGCCGCACACGATCGGCGCCTGGAGCCGCCTCGTACAGGGGCGAAGGTCATCGCCCGGGCCGGTCGTTCGGTGTCGACCGGACGCCTCGCCTCGCCGCCCGGGCTGCGTCGGCGTCACGCGAGATGCTTCGCGAACCAGGCCTTCGAGCGCTCCCACGAGTCGGCGGCCGACTGGGGGTGAAGCGAGTGGCCGCTATTGAAGAAGCTGTGGCCGGTCGCCTCGTAGAGCTTGATGTCGTGGTCGACGCCGCTCGAGGCGAGGGCGTTGCGGAGGGCGTCCACGCGGTCTGCGGGGATGCCGGCGTCGTCCGCGCCATAGGAACCCATGACGGGGACCCGGATGGTGGCCAGCGTCGCGTCGTCGGGCATGCCGCCGCCGTAGTAGACGTGTGCTGCGTCGATGCCGGAATTCGGCCGCAGGGCGGTGGCGAGGGTGAGGCCGCCACCCATGCAGAAGCCGACGCACCCGACCTTCGCGACGCCCTGCGTGGCCTTCAGCCAAGCGACCGCCGCGTCGATCTCCTTCGCCGCCTCGTCGCGCTCGAGGGCCATGACGAGCTTGCGCGCCTCGTCGGGCTCGTCGGTGACGACGCCGTGGTACATGTCGGGCGCCAGGGCGAGGTAGCCCTCGGCGGCGTAGCGGTCGGCGATGCCTTTGATGTCGTCGTTCAGGCCCCACCACTCCTGGATCACGATCATGCCGCCTCGGGGTGTGCCCTCGGGTCGGGCGAGGTAGCCGCTGACGCGGATACCGTTGTGCTCGAAGTCGACGGGGGTGCCGGGCATGGGGTTCCTCCTCGCGGTGACGTGGTTGCCGCGGGAGCCTACCAGATCGCGATGGGCCTCGGATGAGGGTGGGCCGCCTCGCCATCGAGGAGGGCGCGGACACGCTCGGCGAGTTGCTCGTTGTGGGACCTGGTGGGGCTCCTCGAAGGAGGGTTGCTACTTCGGCGGGAGGGAGCGGGCGAAGGCGCGACCGCGGTTGACCCAGGCGGCAAGGCCGCGCGCGGTATTCGTGGCTTCGGGGCCGACGAAGAAGAAGTTCCGGGCGGGGCGGCCCGTGATGTCCATCGGGCGGACGTGGGGGCGCGTGCTCACGGCCGGAGCATCCTCGAGGGCGACACGGACCATGAGGTCGTCGCGGTTCACCCCGACGCACATGTTCCCGGCGAGCATGAAGCAGACGCCGCCGAACATCTTCTTTTCGACGAGGTCGGGTTCGTCGGCGAGGAGGGCGCGGACACGCTCGGCGAGCTTCTGGTTGTAGGGCATGGCGGGTCTCCTCGGAGCGATGCGCGGGCATCGTACCGAGGAGCGGGCAAGGCTGACGAGGGAGGATGCGGGCCGAGCGGGCGTGACGTTGCGCTGCGGGAGGCTCGACAATTCGTGCAGGCGGCCGCGCAGGCGCTCGAACGCGCCTGAGGGCGCGGGCCGTCGTGCCTCGGGGGGAGTGACGCGATGGCCTCGGCTCTCGATAGCGCGCTGACGCAGTTCCACGCGGCGGCGGACCGGCTCGCGCTGGGCGACAGTCAGCGTGATCTGCTGACGGCGTTCAAGACGGTGTTCCAGACGGAGTTCCCCGTCGAGATGGACGACGGCGGGTTCCGGGTGTTCCAGGGCTACCGGGTGCTGCACAACGGGGCGCGAGGCCCCACGAAGGGCGGGATCCGCTACAGCCCAGATGTCTCCCTCGACGAGGTGAAGGCCCTCGCGATGTGGATGACGTGGAAGTGCGCGGTCGTGGGCATCCCCTTCGGCGGCGCGAAGGGCGGCGTGGTCGTTGACCCGAAGTCGATCAGCGCGGCGGAGCTGCAGAACCTGACGCGACGGTTCACGGCGGAGATCACGCCGATCATCGGGCCGGACCAGGACATTCCGGCGCCGGACATGGGCACGAACGCGCAGATCATGGCGTGGATGATGGACACGTACTCGATGGGTCGTGGCTACACGATCCCGTCGGTCGTGACCGGGAAGCCGATTGCGGTCGGAGGCTCCGAGGGGCGCTACGAGGCGACGGGGCGCGGCATCCTCTACGTACTCGACGAGCACCTGCGCGACTCGGGCGGCGTCCGAGGCAAGTCGGTGGCGGTGCACGGGTTCGGGAATGTGGGCGGTGTCGCGGCTCGGCTGCTGCACCAGGCGGGCGCGCGCGTGCAGTACATCTGCGACAAGGACACGGGCATCTACCACCCCGAGGGCGTCGACGCGTCCTCGGCGTTTGCGTTCATCGAGGCGGGGCACGTGCTGGCGGACTGGGACGGCGTTGGGCAGCGGATTGCGCCCTCGGAGGTGCTGGAGGCGCCGGTCGACGTGCTGGTGCCGGCGTCGATGGAGCACGTGGTGACGGAGGCGAACGCGGAGCGGGTGCGCGCGCCGTTGATCATCGAGGGAGCGAACGGGCCGCTGACGCCGGAGGCGGACGAGATCATGCGGCGTCGCAACATCCCGGTGATCCCGGATGTGCTGGCGAACGCGGGCGGTGTGACGGTGTCGTACTTCGAGTGGGTGCAGGCGCGGCAGTACCTGCACTGGCGCGAGGAGCAGGTGAACGAGGAGCTGCGGCGGCTGATGGTGGCGGCGTACCACGCGGTGTGGAGCCGGTGCCTGGGCGAGAGCGGCTGTTCGATGCGCGAGGCGGCGCAGTGGATCGGGGTGGAGCGGGTGCTGGAGGCGACGACGCTGCGCGGGATCTTTCCGTAGCGCGGCCGGGTCATCTCGACGGGCGGTGGGTCGGCGGGCCCGGGTTTTTCGTGGCGATGCCGCTCGCGGGTGCGAACCCGGGGCCGGGTCGGAGGGCGGCCGGCTGCGCCGGCCGGTGGACGGCCGCTTCGCGGCCGGCTGTATTTTTTCGGAGGCCCGCCCACCCACCCCAAAGGTGGCTTCGCCCCCTTGACCCCCTGAACGCGGCAGGCTTCGCCTGCGAGACGACGCTCGAGGTGCGACGACGCCGGTCCTCCGCCGTCAACCGCGTGCGTTCACCTCGCCGTTCGCACCTGATCGAACGTGACGCCGATGGGCGTGTGGATGCGATCCAAAGTGATGTATGGCGCCGTTGCGCCGAACGTGTTCGGCATGTGCCGCCTGACAGTTTGGAGCGCCTCGCGAGCCGCTGATTCATCCGTCTCCGGGTTCTGCAGGACAAGTAGTTGAGGGCCGAACGGGTTTGAGACGTCATCCTCCGTTAAGGCGCCGGCCTGGTTCACCCCCAAAATGAAGGTCTGGTAGTTGCCGGGGTTGCCGTAGTAACGGGCTTCCCAGTAGCCGAATAGGCGAGCGCCCATGCTGGCAAAGAACGCGCCGCGTCTGGGCGGTTCGGGATCAAGAGCTTCAAAGGAATCCTGACAGAGTCGAATTGATCGCGACGGGGTCGACGGCTCAGGCACCATCTCGAACACGGGGGTGAAGGTGAGACTCCGGGAGGTGACGGTAAATAGGAGTACGCTGCCGAAACTGTTCACCGCCGCCTGAACGTAGAATTGAGGATCCACCCACACGTATTCGAGGAACGGCTCGCTCGGGTGCGACTGGTAGGGCGTGCGGAAGCGTTCGTTACCAAGCACTTCGAGGAAGTAATTCACCTGCGGCCCGGCATGAAGCTTCTTAAGCTTCCCGTATGCAGTTCGAGTGTTGGGCGTCTCTGCTGAGGCCTTCCGTGCGATGGCCAGGGCTCTGAGAATCTCCGCCACGACATCTGTCAGACCTCGGGCTGACTCCACAGCCACCCGGTCAGCGAGGACTGGCGAGTATCGAGCTACATCGGTTTGCGAAACGTCGTGCCAGATGGGGAGTACCCGGGTACGGCCGTCTGCGGCTTCCAGAGATAGAAGGCCGTCGAGTTCCTGCTGAGGCCAGCGCTTCAAGAAGAAGTGGTGGCTAAGTACTACGACGCCGAATCGCGAACGGCCAAGTCCTTTGTCGATCGTCTCACGTAGGCGGGAACCTAGAACCAGCTCGACTTCGTCGATCCAGACTTTTACCCCGTCGGCTTCGAGCGCAGATCTGAGATCACGGACGAACGGTTCCTTATCCTCGGAGGCATGACAGATGAAGACGTCGTATTCGGGCGCCGCCAACGCACCCTCACTCGTCACTGAGGCGGCCGCGTTACCGTCTGGTGGCATCCGCTACGTCTCAAGCCAGAGCACGTCGCCGTGCAGGTCGGCGGGGTGCGGCTTCGAGGCGAAGACTTCGTACTCCGCCCTTGCGACGCCGATGGTGGTGCCGCCGCCGTGGCCTGGCAGCACGAGCGTGTCGTCCGGCAACTCGAACAGCTTCGAGGTGATGGAGTGGATTTCCTGCTGCAGGGCTTCGTTGGTGCGGGAGTGGCCGGGGCCACCGGGGAAGAGGGTATCTCCGGTGAGAAGGGCGTGGCCGACGAGGAGGCAGATGGAGCCGGGGGTGTGCCCGGGGGTGTGGATGACGCGGATGGTCGTGTGGCCGACGCGCACCTCGGAGTGGTCGGAGAGGGGGATGACGCTGCGGGTGGCGTCGAGGTCGGTCTCGTCCTCGCTGGCGTAGACGGGGGCGTCTGTGTGGGCGCGGAGGACGTCGAAGCCGTTCCAGTGGTCGGCGTGGGAGTGGGTGACGAGGATGTGGCCGACGCGTGAGTCGCCGAGGGCGTGCACGATCTCCTCGGCGCCTTCGGGGGCGTCGACGACGACGACCGGGCCGGCGCCGTCGAGCGGGCTGACGATGTAGGCGTTGTTGGCGAAGGGGCCGAGCGGGCCAAGCATGTCGATGGCGACGTG
>JAIBBD010000085.1 GCA_019694855.1 Dehalococcoidia bacterium | reverse complement strand
GCGGCAGCGCCGAGAGCGGCGAGCGTGGGGTGGGAAGGGATGAGTGCCTCGGCGGGTCCATGAGGCGGGTCGGGGACGGTCATACGTCCAGTGTAGGAACGGCCGCGAGCGGGCCTCGGGGCGGGGGGGCGCGGGCGTCCACGTTCGCTATACAGAGGCGAGCGCGGGGGGTACCTTAAGCGCCGTGTATGCCATCGCCTGAGGGTTTCCGGGCGAGCGACGTCAATGAGACTGACTGAGGGAGGACGAAGATGGCCGGTGTGCTGGATGGACAGGTAGCGCTCGTCACGGGCGGATCGCGCGGCATCGGGCGGGCGATTGCTCTGGAGCTGGCGAAGCAGGGCGCGACGCTCGCGGTGAACTACCACGCGAACGCGGACGCAGCGAACTCGGTCGTGAGCGAGATCGAGGGGATGGGCGGCAAAGCGAAGGCGTACCAGGCGGACGTGTCCGACTACGACCAGTCGAAGGCGATGGTCGAGCAGGTCATGTCTGACCTCGGGCCGGTACGCATCCTAATCAACAACGCCGGGGCGACGGCGGACCGGACGCTCGCGCGCATGACGCCCGAGGAGTGGCACAAGCCGATCGCGACGAACGTGGACAGCCTGTACAACCTGACGAGCAGCGTCTGGAAGGCCATGGGCGACGCGGGCGGTGGGCACGTCGTGAACCTGTCCTCGATCGTCGGGCAGACGGGCCGGGTCGGCCTCGTCAACTACGGCACCTCGAAGGCGGCCGCCATCGGCTTCACGCGAGCGGCAGCGCGCGAAGGCGCACGGACCAACATCAAGGTGAACGCGGTGGCCCCGGGCTTCATCGACACGGACATGATCAGCGGGCTGAACGAAGAGGCGCGCAAGCGGCTCGAGGGCGAGGCGCTGCTGGGCCGGCTCGGCAAGGCCGAGGAGATCGCGGCAGTCGTGCGCTTCATCGTGTGCGAGGGCACGTACATGACCGGTGCCGTGATCGACGTGAACGGCGGCATGTTCCTCGGGTAGCGCGACCGCGCACCACACGAGAGCACCAGCGAGGAAGGCCTCCGGCGGACCGCCGGAGGCCTTCCTCTTTTCCTTCCCATCATCCTCGGAGTCACTCAGGACTGACCTCGTTCGCGTTGCCGCTCCGTGTTCCGGCCAGGCGACGCAGGGCGGGCACAGTATCGCCGCCACGTAACAAGACTCGTTCCAGAGCGCCTTTGTCACCGCCACGCGACGTCAGTGCGGCACACCGTTACGGGTCGTACGCAGTCCGAGTGCGACGTTGCGTCAGGGCCACCGAAGGAGCGTGGCCATGAACGGAGGTGGTGGATGATAGGGCTGTTGCTGCTCGCGCTGTTGCTGTTGCTGCTGTTCGGGTACCTCGGCGTCGCCGTGAGCCCGCTGTTCTTCATCCTGCTGGTGGTCGTTGTCGTGCTGGCGCTGGGAGGTGGCGCGTACGGCGGGCGAGGACGCGGCTGGTACTAACCGCCGCAAGGAAGAGCTACGACGGGAGCCGGCCGAAAGGCCGGCTCCTCTCGTATGCCCGAGGTGGGTCAGATCGCAAAGGCCAGTATCCACAATCGTTTTCGACGACTGCCCCTAGACATCAGCACCGGCGCGATGGGTATGATGCGGCGCAGCCTAATGACGGCCTGACGGCAGGGCTCGCGCGTGGCGAGCCGTAGAAGGGTGGATCATGACCAAAGGTTCTGGACTGCTGCGCAACAAGTACTCGATCGTGGGCATTGGCGAGACCGAGTTCTCTCGGAACTCCGGCCGCACGACTCGCGCGATGGGCAGCGAGGCGATCAAGAAGGCGATCGACGACTCTGGCCTCGACTACGCGAACACGAGCTGGGGCATCACCTGCTACGCGGCTGGTGGTGACGCGGCAGGCTCAGAGTCGATCGCCTCGGACGTCGGGATCCGGCTCGACTGGCAGGCTGACACCATGGGTGGCGGCTCGTCGACGGAGACGCTGATCGCGGTGGCCCTGGGCGTGCTCGAGAGCGGCGCGGTGGACGCCATGATCCTGTACCGGTCGATGAACGGCCGCACGGGCCTGCGCATGGGCGGCAACCCGCCGACCGGTGTGCGCGAGTTGGCGCCGTGGGTGGCGATGCAGGGCGGCAACGTGAACGCGATGCAGATGTACGGCATCGCAAGCCCCCTCAACATGTTCTCACTGGCGGCCGTGCGGCACATGCACGAGTACGGCACGACGAGCGAGCAGCTGGCGCACGTGAAGGTGGCGCACAGCTACCACGCGTCGAACAACCCGAAGGCGTACTACAAGCAGCGCCTGACGGTGGATGACGTGATGAACAGCCGCTACATCGCGCGGCCGTTCCACCTGCTCGACTGCTGCGTGGAGACTGACAACGCGGTTGCGGTGGTCATCACCGACACGGAGCGAGCGAAGTCGCTGCGGCACAAGCCGGTTGCCATCAAGGGCAACGCCGGCCGCTCGCACCGCTGGGCGCCTGACTACCACTGGAACCACGGCCCGGTGCCGCGGTCGGGCGGCATCTACGCCGGTCCGATCGTGTTCGCGAACGCGGGCATCGGTCCGGACGACATCGACGCGACGGGCTCGTACGACGCGTTCACGTTCACGGCGATGCTGCAGCTCGAGGGCTTCGGGTTCTGCAAGTTCGGCGAGGGCGGCGACTACATCTCGGACGGCACGATCTTCCTCGGCGGCAGACGGCCCAATAACACCTCGGGCGGCCACCTGTGCGAGACGTACACGCACGGAATGAACATGGTGACCGAGAACGTGCGCCAGCTGCGTGGCGAGGTAGACGACTACTGCCCGAACTGGCAGAACGGCGAGCACACCTACGACTACTCGGAGGGCAAGTGCCGGGCGCTGAAGAACCCGGTGCACACGATGAACATGGGTTGGGCGCAGCCTGCGACGGCTTCCGCCATGATCCTGACGAACGACATCTAGCGGCGCCGGGACGAGAAGGAAGGAAGTTAGATGCCAAGCTGGCTGAACGCCCAGGTCGTCGTTCCGGAGAACGACCACCAGAACCGCCGCTACTTCGAGGAGCAGGGCAAGGGTGAGGGGCTGCGGCTCCCGCACTGCCAGGACTGCGACCTGATGCACTATCCGATCCGGACCATGTGCCCGGAGTGCCGGAGCTCGAACATCGACTACAAGACGGTGTCGGGCAAGGGGCGGGTGTACTCGTACTTCATCCTGTCGGAGCCGATTCATCCGGCGTTCCACCCACACCCGGACACGGCGATCGCGCTCATCGAGCTGGACGAGCAGCGCGGCCAGGGCAGCGCGTTCGACGCGATCCAGCCGCAGGAGCTGCGCGCGCTGCGCCTCGTGGGCAACATCGTGAAGGCTGACGGCTCGTTCGAGGACCCCAACCAGGTGGCCATCAACAAGCGCGTCAAGCTGCACATGATGGACCTTGGGGACGGCTACGGCCTTCCCCAGTGGGAGCTCTCGGACGAGCCGTCCGAGGGCGCGGAGTGGCAGGTCCCGGGCAAGTAGCCCGCACCGATTCCACTGCTCGAGCACAACAAGAGAGGGGGCCAGCTGGCCCCCTCTCTTGTTGTGTCCGTTGCCCGTGGATTGGCCACGGCGCCGTTCAACGAGTCAGTGCGCCAGTGCGGCGCCTTCGAGATAGGCGACGAGGTTGTCGAGGGTCCGGGCGGTGCCGGTGTCGACGCCCATCTCGACAAACCGATCGAGGTCGGCCGACGAGGTACAGCGGATGCTCACGGTCATGAGCGTCGCCTCACCTTGCGCCTGAAGGGTGACCGTGCCGAACGCACCCATGGCATCGAACTCCAGTAGGGACGGTCGCTCGACGGTGCGGTAGACGCCAGCGAACTCCCGCGACGAGGCCATGACGAACCGAAAGGCACCACCGGGCCGCAACTCGACCGTGCAGTCACTGCGAGGCGCGCCTTCTGGATCCCACCAGAGCGCGATCTGTTCGGGCCGCGTCCAGGCATCGAATACCTGGTCGGGCGCCGCGCGGAGGGTGCGGACGAACGAGATCGTGCGTGGCTCGGTCAATCGTCGTCGCTGTGCCTGTGCTCATCGTCTCGATCCTCCACGTCACCTCGTTGTCGCTGGTTCGTGCTGAGCAGCTCATCCAGGCGATCGAAGCGCGTCTCCCACGCCTGCCGGAACGGCTCCAGCCAGGCGTCGACGTCGCGCATCGGACCGCCGACGACGAGCCGGCGCGGCCTTCGCTGCGCATCGCGACCGCGTTCGATAAAGCTGGCCTCCTCGAGGACCCGGAGGTGCTTGGAGATGGTCGGCTGAGCCAGCGCAAACGGCCGAGCCAGCTCCGAGACGGTGGCTGAGCCCTTGGCAAGGCGGGCGAGGATCGCTCGCCTCGTCGGGTCGGCGAGCGCGGCGAATGCGGCATCGAGCGCGTCGTTTTGCATCGCCATATACGCGCCGACCGGCCAGGGTCTGCGGCTTCGGTGGACGGCTGGATGACGAGAGAGGGGGCCGGATGGCCCCCTCTCTGTTGCGCCGCGAAGAGCGGTAACCCCTGGGGGGCGGGGGTTAGCTATCGCCGGCGGCGCCGGGAGAGGCCGCGCCCGCGGGGGCGGAGCGGACCGAGACGCGAGTACCCGCGCGGTCGGGGATACCGACCACGAGCAGCGAGACGAGGGCCGCCGCGACTGCCAGCCCGATGAAGGCCTCCTCGAGGCCCTGTTCGCGCGTGGCGGCGTGGCTCATGACGAGCACGACGAGGGAGGTGCCGATGGAGCCGCCGACGGAGCGGAACATGCCGCGCAGGCCGGTAATGGCCGCGATGCGGTCGGGCGCCAGCTCGATGGCAGCGTTGTTGGCGGCCGGGCCGGAGACGCCGAAGAAGAAGCCGGACATGCCCGCGAGCGCCGCGAGGTAGGCGAAGTTGGAGACCTCGACACCGCCGACCGAGGGGTCGTGGATGCCGCGGGACATGATCAGCAGGGTGACGGCCATGCCGAGCATGCCGACGACGATCGGCTTGCGGTAGCCCGTCCTCGGCAGCAGAAGCGCGCCGAGCGAGGACGCGACGATCATCGCGATGGCACGCGGGGTGAGGAGGAGGCCGCTCGCGCTGCGAGACATGTTGTATGCGTCCTGCGCGTACACGGGGATGAAGGAGAAGAGGCCGAAAATGACGAGGCCGTAGAAGAAGTTCAGCGTGTTCATGAACGCGAACTCGCGGCGTTTGAGGAGCTGCAGCTCGAGGATCGGCTCGGCGGTCCTCGCCTCGTGGCGGAGGAAGAGGAAGCCGGCGGCAAGGGCGACGGCGAGCGAGGAACCGACGACGAGCGGGTGTGCGCCGCCCTTCGTCTGCGACAGCTCGGTCAGGGCGTAGATGATGCCGGTGACGGTCACGGAGAGCAGCGCGACGCCTCCGAAGTCGATCGGCCGGCGCTGGCGGTTCGTGGCGCCGGGCATGAGCAACAGCGCGGTGAGGACGACCACGACGCCGAGCGGCAGGTTGACGAGGAAGGTCCAGCGCCAGCCGAGGTGGTCAACGATCACGCCGCCCAGGTTGGGGCCGAGGATGCCCCCGATGGGGAACACCGAGGAGAGCATACCGATGGCCCGAGCGCGGCTCTCGGCGTCGAAGGCGTCGCCGATCACGCCGTAGGCGGAGGGCAGCAGGCTGCCGCCGGCGAGGCCCTGGACAGCCCTGGCGGCGATCAGGACGTAGACGTTGGGAGAAGCGGCGCAGACGACGGAAGCGGCCAGGAAGATGCTCACGCCGCTGACGAAGACGGTGCGGCGTCCGAGCTCGTCGCTGAGTTTGCCGGCGGTCGGCATGGAGACGGCCTGCGCAAGGGTGAAGATGGCGATGACCCAACCGACCCAGCGGTCGGGGGCGTGGAGGCCCTCGCCGATGTCCGTGAAGGCGACGCCGATCATCGAGCCCTGCATCGAGGCGAGCAGCATGCCGAGGCTGACGATGCCGAAGAGGAGGTAGCGGTTGCTCATGCGTGCCTCGATGGGTGCGAGCGTGCGCCCGCTGGCGTAGAGAGAATATACGCCTGACTGAACTATTCAGCACACTGCAACCGGCGAGGAGCGGCGAACGACTTCGGCGTTGGGGGAAGGGAAGAGGCGGGCTCGCGGCCCGCCTCTTCGCGTACGTAACGGCTGGCCGGCGGAGCTAGCCGCGTGAAGGCAGTGTGACGACGACGGGGCCGGGGCCGACCGAGATGCCGCGTGAGTGCTCCGAGACGATCTCGAGCTCGACGAGGTGCTCGCCGCCTTCGACCCACTTGCGCTTCACGGTGCCCTTCGTGACGACGGTCTCGCCGACGTTGTTGAAGATGCGCATGCGGAAGGGGCCGGTCTTCTTGAAGCGGCCCTGGAGGCCGATGTACTCGCGGACGCAGCGCTCCCACATGCCCTGGATGAAGACGTTGTTGGCGTACATGTCCGGGGCGCCCTGGGCCTGGGTAACCGGGGTGTTGTGGTGGATCTGGTTGAAGTCGCGGTTGGCGCCGGCCTCCACCACGAGGCGGAAGACGGTCATTGTGAAGATGACCGGAGGCACCTCGTCGCCTTCGTTGACGTCCTCCCAGTAGCGCTGCTGGCCCCAGTCGACTTCGCGGTTCGTGATGCCGGCGGCGTGCGGGGCAGGCGCCGGATCCATGATCGGACCCGAGGGGCCCGCGGCGGCGGGAGCGCTCGTCGAGGCAGCGGCGCCGGGGTCGCGGGGCTTCGGGACGTAGCCGTAGCCGCCATTCCGGAGCTGGGCCACGAGCTCGCCTCGCTGGTTGTGGACCTCGCGCTGCCAGACGGTGAAGGCGCCGCGGCCGACGCTGGTCTCGCGCGGGACGACGGAGATCAGCTTGCGACCGCTGTAGGTGAGGTGGTCGCCGACGCAGACGGGCTCGAAGTACTCGATCTCGATGTCCGTGGCAAAGCCGGCGGTGGTGTCGGGCTGGGGCACGGGGCGGCCGGCCGCCGCGGCCTGGCGGCGGACGCTGTTGAAGTTCGGGTCGGCGTTCGGGTAGTTCGTCGGGTCGCCGGGATTCCACTGGCCCTGGTCGGTCCAGGTCTGCGAGATGCCGCTGTACGGGGCCAGGATGCCCTTGTAGCCGCTGGCCTTCGCGGCGGCTTCATCGAAGTGCAGCGGGCAGCCGAACTCTAGCGGCTCGAGATAGCGGCGGATCGAGGTCTTCTCGACGACGTCGATGGCGGGCTGGGTCTCGCCCTCGGAGAAGTCCTCGCCGACGAGGTCCATCAGCGGCTGCCAGGCGGACTCCCAGCCCTCCTGCCAGGCGTACGAAGTATCGGGCATTACTCTCTCTCCCCTCGAAACGTGCTTGTGCGGGCATTTCACCCGCGCGCGGGTGGCGCGTCAATGGGCGCGGAGCGGCCGGCCTCGGTAAGATGGGGCCTCGGCGAACACGGGCCATTTCAAGGTGTGGAGACGGCATGGAGCAGCCCCTGGCCGGCATCATCATGGGGTCGAAGTCGGACTGGGAGACGATGTCGCACGCGGCGGAGACGCTGGACAGCCTCGGCGTGCCGTACGAGGTGCGCGTGGTGTCGGCGCACCGGACGCCGGACCTGCTGTTCGAATACGCGGCCTCGGCCGAGGGGCGCGGGCTGCGGGTGATCATCGCGGGGGCGGGGGGCGCGGCGCACCTGCCCGGCATGACGGCCGCAAAGACGACGCTGCCAGTCCTGGGCGTGCCGGTGGAGTCGCGGGCGCTGAAGGGGATGGACTCCCTGCTCTCGATCGTGCAGATGCCGGCGGGGATTCCGGTGGCGACGCTGGCGATCGGGCGGGCGGGAGCGGTCAACGCGGCTCTGCTGGCGGCGGCGATCCTCGGGCTCACGCACCCGGAGATCAAGCTGGCGGTGCACCGGTACCGAGCGCAGCAGACGCAGAGCGTGCTCGAGCAGCCGGACCCGCGAGCCGACGGGTGATCGTCGGCGTCCTCGGCGGGGGCCAGCTGGGGCAGATGCTGGCGCTCGCGGGCATTCCGCTGGGGCTGCGGTTCCGCTTCTTTGAGCCGGCCGAGGAGTCATGCGTCGACGGCATCGGCGAACGGATACGGGCGGGGTACGACGACCTCGATGCGCTGGCGCGGTTCGCCGACGGCCTCGATGTCGTGACGTATGAGTTCGAGAACGTGCCGGTCGAGGCAGTCGAGTTCCTCGGGACGCTCGTCCCGCACGTGTATCCGCCGGTGGGCGCGCTGGC
>JAIBBD010000084.1 GCA_019694855.1 Dehalococcoidia bacterium | reverse complement strand
TCCCCAGGTCGATCAGCTTCGCCACCGGCCGCCCCGTCGCCCCGTCGAGCTGGACGATGTTCGAGGGCTTCACGTCCCGGTGGATGACCCCGACCCGATGCAGCGCCGCCAGCGCCCCCGCCACCTGGCCCGCGAGGTCGACCACCTCCCGCCACAGCAGCGGCCCGCCCCGCAGCCGCCCCTCCAGGCTCGGCCCGTCCAGGTACTCCAGCGCCATGTACGGCGCCCCGTCCGCGGTCTCCCCGACCGCGAGCACCCGGACCAGGTGCGGATCGCGCAGGTTGGCCAGCAGCCGGCCCTCATCCGCGAACCGCCGGCGCGCGTCTGTGTTACCCTCCCGCAGCACCTTCACCGCCGCCAGCCCGTGGAGCAGCAGGTCCTTGCTCAGGAACACCTCCGCCATCCCCCCACGTCCGATGCGCTTCTCGACCTCAAAGCGCCCCCCGAGCACGGCCCCGGCCATGTCCTCCCCCCGCTCGGGGAACACCGTCCACCCTTTCGCGTGGTGCGCGGTCGTCGCGGGGGCCTCTGGGGGCCCAGGGGGCGGGGTCGAGGTCGAGTCTGTCATGGCCTTCCCGGCGTATAAGGAAGGGGGATTTGGAGAAGTCAAGAGAAGAATTGAGTCGGCCTTGCGCCCTCCCTCTCCACACAACCTTATCGGCTTGGCTTCTACCGACTGCGCGACGGCCCGAGCCCGTGCTGCTTCGCGCACATGGTCGAGCGCACAGGATCCGGCACCCTCACATACCGAGACGGGCAAGGTGATTGCCAAGGGTTTGATAGTTGGACAGACCGAGGAGTCGAGCAGCGCGGGTCTTGTTGTTGCCGGACTCGGCGAGCGCCCGCGACAGATAGTGGCGCTCTACCTCGTCCAGGACGGCGGCCAGACTGAATCCGTCGCCGAGGGGGCGGCCGAGGACAGCGTCGGGCTGCCCGCGAGCGGCGGGGATGAGGGCCTCGCGGATGGCGTCCGCGCCAACGGGGTCGTCGGACCAAAGTGCAGCCCGAAGGAGCGTATTGGACAATTCGCGGATGTTGCCGGGCCAGGAGTGTTGGAGGAGTAGCTCGCGGGCTGCAGGGGTGAGCCGTCGGGCGGTAAAGCCAGGCTGGTCCGCGAGGTCGTGCTGGACCTGGCCCAACAGGTGGTCGATGAGCAGGCCGAGGTCTCCCTTGCGGTCTCGTAGCGGAGGGAGTCGGAGCACGGCGACGGCGAGGCGGAAGAACAGGTCTTCGCGAAAGCGGCCGGCGGCCACCTCGCCGAGAAGGTCGCGGTGGGTGGCGGCGATGACGCGGACGTCGACCTTGCGAGCCGCGGTCTCTCCGATGCGGGTGACCTCGGCCTCCTGCAGGGTGCGCAGGAGCTTGACCTGGGCGGCGAGGGGGAGCTCGCCGAGTTCGTCCAGGAACAGAGTGCCGCCATGGGCTGCCTCGAACACGCCCTTGTGGTCGGCGACCGCGCCGGTGAAAGAGCCCCTTGCGTGGCCAAACAGGGTGGACTCGACGAGCTCCGAGGGGATCGCGCCGCAGTTGACGGGGACGAAGGGGTGGACGCGCCGGGGGCTGGCGGCGTGGACGGCACGCGCCAGAAGTTCCTTCCCCGTGCCGGTCTCGCCTTCGAGGAGGACGGGGATGCTGCGGGTGGCGACGAGGCGGGCGCGAGCAACGACGCGGGCCATGACCTCGCTGCGGTGAATGATGGCCGCGAATTCTGGCACTGCGGGCGGAGGTGCGGCACTCTGGCGCTGGAGAGCGGCGTCGCGGCGACGCATGAGGTCGGGGACGAGTTCAGCGGAGATCTCGAACGGGATGGAGGCCGTCTTGACGCCGTGTTGGCGGGAGGACTCGATCAGCTCGGCGGGGTAGCGGGTCTTGCCGAGGATGACCCAGACGGCCGCCATCGCCGGGGTGCCCGGGCTCAAGTGGAACACGAGGTGGGCGCCGGGGCGGCGAAACAGCGGGTCGACTACCTTGGCCGCGGCCTCGTAGATCTCGGCCCAAGCGGTCGGGCTGGTGAGTTCGACCGGATGCATGTGGACGTGGGCTTGGGTCCGCCGACGCAGCCATGCAAGATAGGTGGAGCCTTCCTCGGCCGAGTAGTTCGACAGGAGATCGACGCGCTCGAACTCCCGCGCGTCGACGGCCTGGCCGATGGGTCCGAGGCCGACTTCGTCCGGTCGAGTGACGGCGTTGAGATCAGTCCTGCCGATCCAGGCGACGAGGTTCGGGCCCTTGGGATGGTTCACAAGAAAATTTATATCAGGATAAGATCTATTATGTCTCGGTAGGTTGGGCACGAGAAAAATCCAGTAATTTCAATGCTGATGGGTTGGACCCGTGGGTGCAGAAGGAGCCGCACCGTGAACCAGATCGTCCCGTCCCTACTCCCCCTCGACGCCAGCGTCCAGCTCGGCGAGACCCTCACGGTGTCGCTCGTCGACCGGCGCCCGGAGAGCGTTGACTTCTTCACTACCTTCAACCTGCTCCAACGCGGCGAGCTCGCCAAGGAAGCCTGGCAGATCGGGCTGCGGGCCCTGGAAAGCGCCCAGGCGAGCGCGAACTCGGCCCGGCTCGAGGACATCGGGAAAGCCCTGCTTGTGGACGTCCAGGCGAGGCTGCGGGACCACGTGGACGCCCAGACTCGCGATGTCGAGGCGCAGCTCCGCGGTTTCCTCGACCCCAAGGACGGGCGGCTGATGCAGCGGCTCGATGGGCTGCTCAAGGACGGCGGCGAGCTGGCCCGCCTCCTCCAGCACCACACGGGCCCGGGGAGCAAACTGCAGACGACCCTGACCTCGGCGATCAACCCGCTCCTGCGCTCGCTGAGCCCGAGCGAGCACGAGGGCATCGTCCTGACGCTGAAGCGGCAGGTGGCCGAGGTGCTGCAGTCGAGCCAGCAGGCGGTCCAGGAGGCGCTCGATCCGGTCAACCCGCAGGGGGCGGCGTCGAGGTTCTTGGTCGGCCTGAGCGAGCAGCTCAAGTCGGCAGGGGCCGCGCAGGAGCGGCGGCTCGCGGAGGTGACGGCCGCGCTCGATGCGAACAACGACCAGTCGCTGCTGAGCCGGTTGCTGCGCGAGACGCGGGCCGCGCAGGAGCGCGTGCTGGTCGCGCTCAACCCGAGCGACGAGAAGTCGCTTCTGGCCCCGCTCAAGCGGACGATCGAGGATCTGTTGAGCGGCTACCAGCGACAGCAGATGGCGGCGATCGAGACGCAACGCGAGCGTCAGGCCGCGTTCGAGAAGACCATCCTCGAGAAGGTGACGCGCCTCGAGACCCGCAAGGACGCGCTCCGGCGCGGCGTCAAGGCCGGGCAGGACTTTGAGGTCCACGTCTACGAGTTCGTTCACGCGGTGCTGAGCGGGGGGCCGTACGAGGTCGACTTCACCGCGCACACGGCGGCGACCGGGTCGCGGCGTAAGGTCGGTGACGTGGTCGTGACGTTCAACGCCGAGAGTCGGTTCGCCGGGTCGCGCATCGTGCTCGAGGCGAAGGACCGGGAACAGACGACCCAGAAGAAGGCGCTCGAGGAGCTCACGGTGGCGCGGGAGATCCGCGGCGCGCAGGTCGGGGTGTTCGTCCTGTCGAGCGCCGCGGGGCCGTCGTGCCCGGGATTCCCGGCGTTCATGCGCTGCGGCTGCGACATCCTCGTGCAGTGGCACCCCGAGGATCCGGCTTCGGACGCGTATCTGCACGCGGCCATCCTGCTGGCCCTGGCCCTGGCGGCGCGGCTGCAGCGGCACGCGGCGGTCGACGAACTCAAGGAACTCGAGACCCTCGAGAAGCTGCTGACGACCCACCTGCAGCGGGTCGAGACGCTTCGGAGGAAGGCGAAGATGCTGCTGATGACCGCGAACGAGATGGTCGGCGAGTTGAACGCCAGCGTCGGCGAGGTGAGCGAGATGGCGAACGGTCTCAAGGGGCTGCTGCGCTCGGCGCGGGCAGAGGAGGCTGGTGACGTCGAGTTCGGGGGCGACGGCGTGGGGGCGGTGAACCAGTTCGGTGTCGAGGGGATGCCGCTGCCGGCGGCGTGAGCTGCAAGTCGGGGATAATAGCGTTGTCCGCACGCGGTCCGGGCGAGGACCAGGATAGGCAGCTTGACGGCAGCTTTCGCGTGCCCACCCGAGGGTAGTACGAAGTCGCAACGGCGTTCATTCTCGCGCTCCGCTCGCGCCGCTTGACGCTGAGGGCCGCTGCGGGCGGCCAAGCTAGAAGTGACCACGGGCAGGAAAGTGATGCGGACAGCACGGTCCGCCTGGTACGATGCGCAGGATTCAACCATGATCGGGGACAACGACGGAAGCATGCTGGTGGCGGCGCTCGACGAGCTCGAGCGCACGACCTCTGATCTGGCGGAGGTCGTGGCGCGACTCGGGCTCGCGTCCGAGGTCCCACGTCTAGAGGTGGACCGCGGCGTCGAGGCGCTGCTGACCGCCGGGCGGCGATTCCGCGAGGTACTGCACGGGAGCGCGCGGCGCCTCGGTGAGGCTGTGCCTTCGTGGACCGATCAGGATGCGCTGCGGGCGGCCGTTTCCGACGTCGCGCAGCGCCTCGCGGAATATGTCCAGCGACGCGAACAGCAGCGGGTTGATGCGCTGGCCCGGGAGTTGCGCGAAGCGCGGGTGAGCCACCGGGTCGAGGCGCGGCGGCGCCGGCTTGAACTGCTGCGGTCGGCAGCGGTAGCGGCGTTCGACGGCGAGTTGGACCAAGTCGGCACGCTCCCGTGGCCGGACGACGACGAGCCTAGCTGGATGCTGTGGGTCCTCGGCCTCGAGGACCCGACCGCTACCAGGGTCCTCGAGGATGTCCGGCGCGTGCTTCCAGCGCTCGCCGAACTCCTCGAGTGCCTCGAAGCCGTGCATTGGACCTATTCGGTCGGGGCGCCGTCCCCGACTGGGGTCGAACCGGTGGTGTGGCCCTCGGCTTCGGTTGAATCGGCGGGGGGGGTGACATTGGGCTCCTCGCTCGCCGGCGAAGTCATGCAGGAGCCGGCCGACTCGCGGGCGCTGGAGGACGCGGCCTCTCGGGTTCCGGTGCAGGTGGATGGGGCCGATGTCACGCGGGAATCGGAACCGGTGCAATCGGAGCCGCTGCCGGTGGATGGGGGCACCGCGGCCACGTGGGAGGCGGAGTCGGAACCGACGGAAGACGCCCCCCGGGAGTTGGAGTCTGAGCCGACAAACGATGAGGTGACCGAGTCCTCGCACGAGGCACGAGCGTCATCGTTGGAGGTGCCGACCCGCGAAGCCGAGGAGCACGTGTTGCCGATGCCGCCGCTCCCAGTGCTGCCGATGCAAACCATCTCAGACTGCGTACCTCGAACCGTCGAGGCCACAGAAGCGCCGGCTGCCAGTGTCGCGGCATCGGAGAAACTGGGGCCTCGCGCCACGGAGCCATCTGTCGTCGGTTCCTCCGCTACGGTGGAGGCGGCGTCGATCAACGAGTGCGGCGGGCTTGATCCGGTTGCCGCGCGGACTGTGGAATCTCGCGGGAGCGAGCCAGCGGACGGGCTCGCTACAACGTTCCCGGAGGCGCTCCGCTCGCTGCAGAACTTCCGGATGTCGTACTGGCGCGACGGGAATGGCGAGTTGGTCGCTGCGCCGTGGGCCGCGCCCGAATTCCCGGCCCGGCTCGCGGATGCAGCCGCGGTGGCGCTGCGGCGGATGGACTTTACGAGCCTAGTGATCTTCGGCCGCTGTGCACACGAGCGGATGATCGACTCGCTGCCGACGCCGGAGGACCTGCACGCGTTGCTGGCGTTACGGGCCAAGCCTGACAGGTTCGTCCCCGACGGTGGGGACATGCGCGTGCAGGCGATCCTTGAGGCGGTCGGCGACGGCGAACGCTGTGCGACGTTGCGCCACCAGGTCATGGTCCTCCTCGTGGCCCTCGGCGCGGCGCCGGAGCGGGCAGTGCCGCCGACGAGCATCGAGCCGATGATGGAGGCCGTCGGACTCGCGGATACGCCGGTCGGGGCGTTCCTTGCCGCAGCGCTGCGGCTCGGGCTTGAGGCGGACAACCCGCTCGGTCGCCTTCGGGCCGAACTGCGCCGCACTCCGAAGCGCACGTCTGCTGAGCTCGAGCAGGATCTGCTGGCAGCAGAAGACGAGCTCCGGAGCACGTTTAAGCACCTGTACAGCGCAGCCGGCGGCAAGGTACAGCGCACGCACTGCCGGGGCGCATGGGACGAGTTCTTGCTCAAGGCGAGGCCGGTGATCGATGGCGTACTCGCGGCAACGCACGACGACATCCGCGAGATCGACGGGTTGATCGTCCTGCACGATAAGATCGCCGACCGTGCGGGCGCAAAGTACCTGGACCGCGGTGTGATGAACCGCGCCGCGCGTCAGCTCGTCGACGTGACGCGAAAGGTCGTCGCGGCTCGGCGCGAGCAGGCTCGCCAACAGAGGGAGCAGCCGATGAGCGCCGTCGCCAACCTCATTGCCGCCTACCGGGCGCTCGATGGCGCGGCCGGATTCGGCGCCGCGTTCGTGCCGCTGCTCCACGACCTGGTGGTTGCGCCCGCTGACGCGCCTGAGGCGAGCGTCAGGTCGATGCTCGAGAAGTCGGATTTCCTACGTATCCCGGCGTTGCTCGAGACGGTGCCAGTCGTGGCGACCGACACCGTGCCGATCGCCGTCGACCCGTGGACCCTCGCCGACCCCGTGTCCGCCGCCGTCCACCTCCTTCTTGTTGACCGCTCGGACTTCGCGTCGCCCCCGGATCAGGACATTCTCGCACTCCTGCGGGAGCGCAAGCGCGAGGACCTGCTCGTGCATGTCACGCCCGTATCCAAGGCGGATGCCGCACGGGCGCAGCAGGCACTCAAACAGGCTCGCATGGACCAGTACCAGGCCCTGTCCGCCGCCGAGAAGCAGGTGAGGCGGATGCGCGAGGTAGCGCATCCGTGGGCACCGGCGGTCGCGGAGGCTGTGCAGGAGGCACTCAAGGTCGCAGAGACCACGGGCGTCGACGGCGTGAAGCCGGAAATGCTGACCACGTGGATGCTTCGCGTGACGAACTACGCGAACGACGCCGTGGCCCAGTCGATCGAGCGCATGTCCGAACAGTTCGCCCGCCAGTCGCCTTCGCCGACCGAGGAGCGGCAGGAGCACTTCCAGAGGGCAATTCAGTGTGGGCGATTGGCCGCGGCACGGGCGTTAGCGAACGGCGAGAACCTGCCGAACGACGAGAGCGAACGGGCGACGATGTGGCGCCGTGAGGCCGTGCAGACGCTGGTCGATCCGCGGCGCACGCTGAGCCGGCACACCGGCGAGCCGGCCCTGTTGATCCAAGCATGGCTGACCGGGTTACGCGACGAGGCCCGCGACGTGGAGTTGCGCCGCCTGTTCGCGGGCTTTGTGTTCGCCGGAGAGCTCACGCCGGTCGAGAACGAGAAGCACCGCGCCGTGTCGATCAAGAACACGCGTCTGCGCGAGTGGCTGGCCGACGCGCACCTGAATCCGGCGTTTGTGCCCCAACTGACGGCGTTCAAGGAGATCGCCGTGATCACCGCGCCGGTACCACCGACGGTGGACAGCTTCGTGCGCCAGACCGCCGAGGCCGTCGCCCATGCAGGCGACAAGCGGATCACGGTAGTCCTTACACCGGGGATCACCCGCCAAGTGCGTGACGCCCTGCGCGAGGACCTGCGGCGACGCTCGGCCCGCGGCTATGCGATCCTCGACGACATCGACTTCGCGCGGCTTGTGAACCCGGGCGGGCAGCAGCCCAACGCGGTGCTCGGACTGCTTGAAATCGTGCTCGAGCAGCAACCGAGGTGGAGCCCGGTCCAGCCGTTCGAGCCTCACGAAGGCCAGCACACCAAGCCGGAGATGTTCGTCGGCCGCGAGGACGAGGCGAGTCGGCTCGCAACACGGGCGCAGTACTCGCGGCTTTTCTCGGGCCGCAAGCTCGGAAAGAGCGCGCTGCTCAAGCACATCCGCGACACCCAGCAAAACACAAAGCTGCCCTCTGGGAACAAGCTGAGGGTGCTCTATGTGCCGGTTGTCGGCCTCGACGGTGAGGCTCAGGTCGTTGACAAGATCGCCCGCTGCTTCGCAGAGGAGCTCAAGCACACGCCGCCGTCTCCGCCGTCGGACCCGCAGGAGCGGCTCAAACACCTGGTCGCCACCTACTTCGAGCGCAAGCAGAATGACAGCGTGCTGGTGTTCCTCGACGAGGCCGACATGTTCGTAGAGGCACAGATCCGCGACTACGAAGTACGACGTGAGCGATGCCTGACCTGGCTGATGCGCACGGATCTCGAGGCACGGCGTGACGCAATGGACCTGCCGCGGATTCGCTTCGTGTTTGCGGGGTACCGCGCGACGCACCGCAACGAGGCCGCGTGGGCCAACTGGGGCGACGTGCTGCGGC
>JAIBBD010000083.1 GCA_019694855.1 Dehalococcoidia bacterium | reverse complement strand
AGGAGCCTCACGTGCGCATCACGGAGCGCATCGAGTCCGTGGAGCTGCCCTCGGCGCCACGGTAGCGCGATCCTGCCCCTCCGCC
This sequence comes from Dehalococcoidia bacterium, assembly GCA_019694855.1. Classification (GTDB taxonomy): domain Bacteria; phylum Chloroflexota; class Dehalococcoidia; order UBA2979; family UBA2979; genus JAIBBD01. The sequence goes on along the minus strand of JAIBBD010000083.1, from coordinate 8,524 downwards.
GGTGGGGTCGGCTACTGCTCGCCGATTAGGACGAAGCGGGGGGTCGCGTCGATGAGGGCCTGCGCCTCGCCCCCGGAGGCGATGTCGTTCCCTGCGTTCATCGACGGCATCTACCTGGAATGGGAGATCCAGCGGCCCTAACACTGGCCCCGTCCTTGGCGCGCCTAGGGGGCGGGGAGTCGTTCCCCTCATGGTATTGGGCATCCGCGGGGTGGTTTGCGCCGGTTGACCGCCAGAGGTCGCGTGTGAGACCGAGCTCGTATTCGAGCGAGCTTCGGCTCAGGACGGGAGCGGACTCAATCTCTTGGACAGATGCACGGACCGTTGGGGGAAGGTGAATGGGCGCTGTAGGTCGGTTCCGGCCATCAATGCGGAATGTCGTCAAGCGGCGGCGTGAGTCGCCAGACGATCCGAGGCGGAGCCGTGGTGGGAGAATTCGACTGGTCGAGCGCACGCGCCTCCTCCTCATGGGTTCGAACGACGACCACACCCGACCGCGGCCCAGGTGCTCAAGGCGCTCGAGTCGGACGCGGAGTGCGCTCATACGGGCCTTGGCCGGAACAGCTGCCGCAGCGACGGTGGCGCCGACTCCAGCGCGAGACGGAGCCGTTGGTCGTCCCAGACGATACCGAGGTCGTAGTCCGCGTCCACAAGCGCCGACCTGAGGTGGTCGCGTAGGAGGCGCATGTTCTCAATACCGATGGTGGCCGCCCATTCGCTGAGCCCGGTCATCTCGGGGTCCGGGCTTGGGACCGCTTCCAGGCGTCGCAGCCTCGTATCGAGATTCATCGGTCGCTCCGCCGTGACGTCTCGAGCGCGGTGATCCGCTGCTCCAGTTCGGTCGTCTCCAGTAATCGCGTGCCGCCCCTAGGCAAGGGGTACGGCGGACCTCGCGCCTGCGCGACGGAGACCGCCGTACCTGCCCCGCACGCACCCGCCCAACCACGGCCGTGTTACCCTCCCCTGGACCGCCGAGGTACGCGCCATGCCCGAGCCCACCCCCGACCCCGACCGCGACTTCGCAGCCGCCCGACGCATAACCCGCCACCTCCAGCCCTTCTGGGACGCCCTCTCCCGCCGCCAGGCCGAACACAGCTGGATCACCGACGCCCACCTCCTCGCCGCCCTCGGCGACGTCCCCGGCTCCGCCCTCCTCCGTATCCTCCAGGCCGATGGCCGCGACCTCGACGCCTTCCGAGCCGCCACCAACGACCTCGTCGAGGCGGCACGCGTCCACGGCCTCGTCGGCGGCCTCACCGACCCCGCCCGCCGCGTCATCCAGGCCATGCACGAAGAAGTCGACGCCCGGCAGGACGTCCAGCGCGAGGAGTACCTCCTCCTCGCCCTCCTCCGGGCCGCCACCCCCGAGGTCCGCGCCCTCCTCGCTGAATACGGCCTCGACCGCGCCCGCATCCTCCGCCAACTCCCCGCCGAACTTCGCGCCGCCGCCCTCGAGGCGTCCGCCACCCCCTCACCCGCAGCCGCCGACCCCGCGCTCCTCCCGGCCCTCGCGCACAGCTCCGCCATCCGCCTCATGGACTTCGTCTACGAAGGAAAACGCCAGGGCCGCCCACCGAGCCCCCTCCGCATCCTCATCGAGCTCGCCCAGCTCCCCGGCTCCGCCGCCGCCCGCATCGCCGCCGAGCAGAGCCACGCCGCCGAGCACACGCGGACCATCCTCCGCGACGCCTCCCTCGCCGAATCGACCGCCGCCTCCGCCCGACCGGCCGATCGCACCCTCGAGGCCGACCGCATCATGTCCACCGCTCTCGGCCTCTGGCGTGGCCGAGGCGAACTCACCCTCGACCACTTCCTCCTCGCCCTCCTCGAAACCACCGACCCCGCCGCCCGCGACACCCTCGCGCGCCTCGGCATCACCCCCGACCGCATCCGAGCCACCCTGCCCCGCCTCGGCGCCGAGATGTAGCGCCGCTACTCGGAAACTCGCTTCCCAACCTCGGCAAGGTGGGAGTGCAATCGGCGCACCCCCCTGGCGGGGTTGCAGGGTAGGCACTCCGAGAACGACAGCCGGTCCGCGCGGGCGGCCCGCCCGCACCTGGGAGCGCCGCGCGCCGCTCCCGGAAGCCGCCGCACCTCGATGAACCCCGACTCCGCACGCCGAACCCGCGCGGGGGGCAGACCACGGCTACAACGCGGCACGGATCATGACCGCGTTACTTCCGGAACGGGGTTCAAGAAGGGGGGCGCAGCCCCCCTTTCCCGGGCGGGACGGTGGGCGCTTCGGAGAGACAGTCAGGCCGCGAAGCGGCCCGTCCTCCGCGGCAGCGCAGCCGCCGCTCCGGTCAACCGCCGAGCACGTCTCGACTCTCCCGCCAACCTCGCCCCCACACCGCCCTTAACGAGACATAACGAGGAGTGCCACCTCCCCCTCCGACATCGGCCCCGACGGGCACTACCCTCCCCGCAGCACAACCCGCCCTCCGAGGCTCAACCCCTTCGAGGCCGAGTCCAACCCTCCCTCGCGTCTGGTATCGTCGCGATCACCCGACGGGAGGACACCCGACATGCCGCCCGACGACCACGACCAGCCAGGGACCGGCACCCGCCTCATTCCCTTCTGGAACGCCGTCGGCATGAACCGCTACCTCAACCACCGCGAGTGGGTCGCCGACGCCGACCTCCTTGCAGCCCTCTTCGACGTCGAAGGCTCCGTGCTCATCAAGATCCTCGCCGACGACGGCCGCGACGTCGCCGCCGCTCGCCTCACCATCATCGATATCGCCTCTTTCGCTCGCGGTGAAGGCTACCGGGGCGAACTCACACCCCCCGCGAAGATCGTCATGCAAATCGCGGGCGAAGAAGCTCGCGCCCGCGGCGTCCCCCCGCACGACGAGCACGTCCTCCTCGCGCTCCTCGAGGCCGGCTCGACCGAAGTCAAAGGCATGCTCGCCGCCTTCGGCATTGACCGCGCGCGCGTCCTCCGCGAGCTCGACCACACCGAAGTCTGAGCCATCAACGATGTTTCACGTGAAACAGATGTTCTGCGAGTTCACATGCGAGAGCATCAGCGAGCAGCCGCCCGGATCGAGGAGCGTTCGCGCGGATCGAGGAAGGACGTGGCGGCGAGGGCGCTCGCCTCGGTCGGCCTGACGCGCCAGGCCGCCGGGGCGGGGGTCAACTCGGCCTCAGCGGCCGAGGCGTGAGGTTACTCGCCGGCGCAGTACAGCTGGACGAACGCCTTGAGGTCCTTCACGGAAGCATCGAAGGCATGGACAAGTCCGCCGATACCGTGGACGCCGTCCGGTCCGTTCTGTGCGAGGAAGGCCATCGTCTGGCCCACGCAGTTTGGCGTGCCCGGCGCGCCCGGCTCGGTCTGCTTCGGCGAGGCCGCGGACGCGGTCCCGAGCAGCGACACAAGCAGAGCTCCAGACAAGGCGCCTGAAAGAAGAATCCGACGCATGAGGTGGTCCTTTCAGATCTGGAACGGCTGGCACTCGGTCCGCGCGTGGACGAGCCGGCGCATGATACAGGAGCGCCATTCCTTGTCTGTAAAGTGATGACACTCGCGGCGGCGCCGCGACTTGAGGCCTCAGCCTCCAGCCAGCACCCGCAGCGAAGCCTCCTCGATCCGCCCGATCACGAGGAGCAACAGGTACCTCGAGAGGTCGTCCATCGGCCCCGCGAGGTCGACCTGCGACTTCCCCAGCACCAGTTCGCGGTCGAGGATCCACTCCGGGTCGTACGTCTGACGCGCGCTCGTCTGGACGATGAGGCGGGGGACATCCGGGGTCGGCCCATACACGCGTCGAGCGGTCGTCTCCGTGTCCGTCACCACGAGCTCCGTGACCTCGAACGTCAGCCGCGGCAGCCGCGCGCCCGTCGCGCCGTCCACGCTCTCGAGTTCCATGCGGTCGCCTGCTTGCACCAGTGGAAGCGTGTACAGCAGCTGCGGCACGCGGTGCCAGCGGCTGTGCCCGACCACCCAGGCGTTGTTTGTCGAATGCCCGCCCAGCGAGGCGTTGGCGGTGACCACGCCCGATTCCGGCACCTCGATTTCGAGCTGGCCGTTCGCGCCCGGGGCGACCTCAGCCGCCGTGACCGGGGCATCGATGCCCACGCGCCAGATCATCAGCCGCGTGGGTACCAGGTCGCGTCGCACCGAGGTCGGCAGCGGTCGTGCGGGCGTGCTCGTTGCGCGCTCCGCACGCTGCGAGGCATCCGGAGACGCGATGGGGGCGGTGGCCGAGGTCAGAGGCGGCTCAGTCGAGGCCTGCGCGTCGCAGCCGACGACGGCCGCCAGCGCGAGCGCGGAGCCGAGCCGGAACGCATGGCGAATCGCATCTCGACGCTGCAGCGGACCAGCCGGCATGCGAGGAAGGCGTCCGTTCGAGGGGAGTGAGGCCGGCTTCCAGCATACACGCGGAGGCCCGGAAGGCGAGTTCGGCTAGCCGCCGTCTCCGCCCGCACGCTCCATCGCCGGCCGCTCAGGCACCGCCGGACGGGCGCTTTCGGTCCTCGTCGCCCTCGTGCGTGCGGTTTCCGCGATCGCCAGCACGAACAGCGGCACGAAGAGCATCAGCAACGAGTAGGCGCGATAGGCGTGCTGCAACCCGATCGCCGTCGTCTCAGACCTCGAGGCCACCAGCACCGAGATCGAGATGCCCATCGTCCCGCCGACTGTCTGGAACATCCCACGCAGTCCGGCGATCGAGGCGATGCGGTCCGGCGCGATGTCCATGCTCGCGTTCTGCAAGGACGGGTTCGCCATCCCGAAGAAGAAGCCGCCCAGCAGTACCACGCCAAACAGCCACCAGAAGGTGTCGACCTGCACCCCGAGGATGGTCGGGTCGTGCAGCCCGAGCGACACGAGTCCGAGCACGAGCGACAGCCCGAACAGTCCGGTCGCGATTGGCTTCCGATAGCCCGTGCGCAGGATCAACATCGAGGCCGCCATCGAGGTCAGCCCCATCAGGCCGGCCCGCGGCGCCATTAGGGCGCCACTCGCCGCCGGGCCCATGTCGTAGGCGCTGCGCACATAGAGCGGCAGCAGCGAGAACGCGCCGACCCAGCAGAACCCGAAGAAGAACGAGATTGCGTTCGGCGCCACGAACTCGCGGCGGCGCAGCAGGTCGAGGTCGATCAGCGGGGCCTCGGTCGTCAGCTCATGGCGTGCGAGCGCCGCCCATGTGACCGCCGACACCGCGAGGGAAATCGCGACGACCGCCATGTTTGGGTCCGCATCGCGCAGGCCGAGTTCCGTGAGCGCATAGATCAGCGCCGACAGCGCGATCGCCAGGAAGGCAATCCCGAGGAAGTCCACTCTTTGGCCGCCCTGCCGCTTGCCACAAGGCAGGATCGTAAACGCGGCGATGAGCACCAGCAGCCCGACCGGTACGTGGAACGCGAACGTCCAGCGCCACCCGAGGTGCTCGCTGATCAGGCCGCCCACGCCCGGCCCGGCGACCGCGCCAAACGGGAGGATCGAGGAAAACAGGCCGATCGCGCGCTGGCGCCCCTCCGCGAACGCCTCGGCGATCATGCTCATGCCGGATGGCATGAGCCCGCCACCCGCGAGGCCCTGCGCCGCGCGCGCGAGGATCATGACGTAGATGTTGGGCGCGACCGCCGCCACCAGCGAAGCGGCCGCGAACAACCCGAACCCGCCGGCGAACACCGTCCTCGCGCCGAGCCGCTCAGAGAGCCGGCCGGCTGCGGGCATGGCGATGACCTGCCCGATCATGAAGATCGTGAGCACCCAGCCGCCCCAGCGCAGCGGTGCGTTGAGGTCCTTGATCAGGTCGGCCAACGACACCGACACCATGGCGAACTGCATGACGAACGCCAGCAACGAGATCGCGAGCACCCCGAAAATGAGGTAACGGTCTGCTCGTGGTTGGGCGGGCGCCGCTACGGCCTCGGTGGTCATGTCGCCTCCTCGTCACGGCGTACCTCGCCTGTGAGGTCGCCGCTCCCGACGCTGGTGCGCTTCAACTGGTCGTCGCGCGGTCGGCTCGACTGGCACAGCGTATCAGCCACTGTGATAGCGGCGAGCCGTCGAGGGGCGCCGCTATCAGGGCTTCGCCCGCTGGTACTGTACGGGCCAGTCGAGGTCGCTCCGGAGCTGGCCCGCGGCATGAAGCCCGAAGTACGGGTCACGCAGCGCCTCCCGCCCGACGAAGACGGCGTCCGCGTCGCCGCCGGCGACGATGGCGTCGGCGTGCGTTGCCGAGGTGATGAGGCCGACGGCCCCCGTCGCCATGCCCGCGCGCTCCCGGATGGCGCGGGCGAATGGCACCTGGTAGCCCGGATGGGCATGCACCCGCTGGTGCGGGAGGTTCCCGCCTGATGAGGCGTCAATCAGGTCGACGCCGACTGCCTTCAGTCGCCGTGCCAGCTCGATCGTCTGCTCCAGGTCCCAGCCGCCCTCGACGTATTCGCTCGCGGAGAGCCGCACCAGCAGCGGGATGCCGCTGGGAATGGCTCCTCGCACCGCCGAGGCCACCTCGACTGCCAGTCGGGTGCGGCCCTCGAAGTCGCCGCCGTAGTCGTCGCCGCGCTGATTCGAGAATGGCGAGAGGAACTGCGCCACGAGGTAGCCGTGCGCCTCGTGCAGCTCGATCGCACGGAAGCCCGCCTCGACGGCGCGGCGTGCTCCCTGCGCGAAGGCGTCCACCACGCCCCCGATCTCGTCGCGCGAAAGCTCGCGAGGCACGGGATAGCCCTCGGTGTAGGCGATCGGGCTTGGGCCGACGGTCTCCCATCCGCCCTCGGCGGGAGCCACCGGCCCGAGGCCGTCCCAGGGCCGTTTCGTCGAGGCTTTCCGGCCCGCGTGCGCAAGCTGGATCGCGGGGACGGCTCCCTGCGCCGAAATGAACCGCGTGACCGGCCTCAACGCCTCGACATGCGCGTCGGACCAGATCCCGAGGTCGTACGGAGAGATGCGTCCCTCCGGTGTCACCGCAGTCGCCTCGGCCATCACCAGTCCCGCGCCGCCGACGGCCCGTGACCCGAGGTGCACGAGATGCCAGTCCGTCGCGAGTCCATCGGTGTCGCAAGAGTACTGGCACATGGGGGACACCCAGAGCCGGTTCCGGATTTCGACATCGCGCAGTGCCAGCGGGGTGAAGAGAGCGGACGCCATCGACTGCTCCTCGTATCTCGGATTCGTACGGTTCGCCTGAGTATGGCATGCGCGTGTGTACGCACGACCACGACGCGAGAGGGCGGGGCACAGCCCCGCCCCTCCGGGTGATGAGACGCGTCGCCGGATCAGCCGCGCGGCAGTCCGAGTCCGCGAGTTGCGATGACGCCGCGCTGGATCTCGGAGGAGCCGCCCATGATCGAGCGCGGGATGGTGTGCACGTAGAGCTGCGTGAACGAGGCGGCGAGGGGGGCGTACGAGTCCTCGCGGTCCCAGATGTTCGCGTACGGGCCGAAGGCCTTCATCACCGACCGCGGGACGGACTGCGCGAGGTCGGCGCCGAAGATCTTGGAGACGGACGCCTCGGTGTTCGGGACCATGCCCTGGTGCTGCATCGAGATGATGCGGAAGGAGAAGTTGAACAGCACCTCGGACTCGATGTAGCGCTGGGCCAGCTCGTGGCGGGTTAGGTCGAGGCGGTCCTGCACGATGTCGCGGCCGGCGGGCGTCTTCACGTAGTCGAGCACCTCGTCGAGTTCCTTGCGTGCTTCGACCGCCCCCGCGATGTTCGAGCGCTCGAAGTCGAGCAGCGTCATCGCCACGTACCAGCCGCGGTTCTCCTCGCCGAGGATCTGTCCGGCGGGGACGCGGACGTCCTCGAAGAAGGTCTCGTTGAGGTCGTGCTGCCACCCGGCCGAGATGAGTGGCCGCACCGAGACGCCCGGGGTGTGGATGTCGAAGAGCAGCATCGAAATCCCGCGATGCTTCGGTGCGTCAGGGTCGGTACGGGCGAGCATGAAGATCCAGTCCGCATCGTGCGCGCCCGAGGTCCAGATCTTCTGCCCGTTGACGACGTACTCGTCGCCATCGCGGGCCGCACGGGTCTGCAGCGACCCGAGGTCGGAGCCTGCTCCCGGCTCCGAGAAGCCCTGCGCCCAGCCGACCTCACCGGAAAGGATCTTGGGGAGGTATTCGCGCTTCTGATCCTCGGAGCCGTGGACGAGCATAGCGGGGCCGAGCATCTGGACGCCGCCGCCACCCACGGCGGGCGCGCCGGCGGCGGCCATCTCCTGTTTGAAGATGAACTGTTCCATGGCCGTCATGCCCGCGCCGCCGTACTCAACTGGCCAGTGCGGCGCCACCCACCGGCGGTCGGCGAGCGAACGCGCCCAGTCGTCGGCCGACCCTCGCCGCACGGGGTCGTCGGACTTGCGGTCGCCCCCGAAGTTTTCCGAGAACGGCCCGACGTGATGCCCCTCGGCGTAGTTCTTGCGGTAGTAGTCGGGGAGGTGCTGCTCGATGAAGGATCGCACCTGCGCCCGGAATGCGGCTTGCTCGAGAGTGTCGGACCAGTCCATGCGGCTACCTCCTCACGGCGCCCGCCGCGCCGTCGCGGGCACCACGATAACGGATATGGTGGAC
>JAIBBD010000082.1 GCA_019694855.1 Dehalococcoidia bacterium | reverse complement strand
CCGGGGACGTAGAAGAACTTCTGCCTCGAGACACCGAGGCCCAGACCGCCGATGCCGCCCGAACCGAATGCGACGAGCATCTGGAGCGCGTGGAAGCCGACGCCGGTCGGGTCATCCTCGGCCGAGGTGAAGGCAAGCAGGCGGTCGGCCCGATAGCCGTGACTGAGGATGAGGACCACGGCCATCACCAGGCCGCTGCCTACCAGCGCCAGCAGGTGGGTGAGGCGAGCGCCCGCCACGAAAAACAACGTTCCGGTGATCAGGGCGACCATCATGGCCGTGCCCATATCTGGCTCCAGCATGATCAACGCTCCGATGAGCCCGACCATCCCGACGAACGGCATCACACCAAGCGAGAAGTCTTTGACCGTCTCGCCCTTGGCCGCGAGCCAGGCCGCCATATAAATCAGCACCGCGACCTTCGCGAACTCGCTCGGCTGCAGTGGCGGCAGCGGTCCGAGCGCGACCCAGCGCCGCGCTCCGTTCTGCTCGAACCCGATCCCGGGCAGCAACACCGCGGCCAGCCCAAGCAGCGCGAACAACATCAACAGCGGGCTGAGCTTCATCAGGATCCGGTAGTCGACGTTCATCGCGATGAACATCCCGACGAGGCCGAGCACCGCGAACAGCACCTGCTTCTTGATGAAGAAGTTCGGGTCTCCGAACTGCGCGTACCCGAGGGCGTACGAGGAGGAATAGACGGCGATGAGCCCGATCACGAGCAAGACCGTCAGCACCGCTAGCAGGAGGTAATCCGGCCCGTGCCGGCGCACCGCCGCTTCCACCGGCCGGCGCGCCATCAGTCTTCCCCCGCTAGCTGCCGGACCGCTTCGCGGTATGCCGCACCGCGTCGCTCGAAATTCGGGTAAGCGTCGAACGAACTGCCGGCTGGCGCGAAGAGCACTACGTCCCCGGCCTGCGCGAGGCGGTGCGCGGCGCGCACGGCCGTTTCGACGTCCGCGACTTGTTCCACCCGCACGGACGAACCGCCGTCGGCGTCCCGCACCGCCGAGGCGAACATCTCTCCCGCTTCGCCGAACGCGATCACCGCTCGGCAGCGCCGTGTTGCCTCGCTTGCCAGCTCGCCGACGGGCAGGTACTTGTGCCGCCCGCCGAGGAGCAGCACGAGTGGCTGCTCGAACGACCTCATCCCGGCGAGCGTCCGCTCGGGGGTCGTCGCGATCGAATCGTTGATGTAGACCACGTCGGCGATCGTCGCTACCGGCTCGAGCCGGTGCGGTACGCCGGTGAACGTGCGGATCGCGGCTGCCGCCTGCTGATCGGACACGCCGAGGCGACTCGCGAGCGCGACGGCCGACAGCACGTTCTCCACGTTGTGCTGACCGCGCAGCCGAATGTCGGAGCGCGCGGCGACGGCAAAGCTGGTGCTGCCCTCGAAGCGTGTCACCACGCCGTCGACCAGTGCCACCCCGTCCCCTGGCAGCGACCGCACCAGCGAGGTGTAGGCCACGCGTCCTGGTGTCTCTCGCGCGAAGCTCGCGCTGACCTCGTCGTCGAGGTTAAAGACACAGGTGTCCTCGGGCCGTTGGAACTGGAAGATCCGTCGCTTGAGCGCGACGTACGCCGACCATGAGTAGTGATCGAGATGGTTCGGAGTGACGTTCGTGACGCAGGCCAGCTCCGGGCTTCGCGTCACGGTTTCGAGCTGTGTGTGCGACAGCTCGATCATGACCCGCGTGTGGGGCTCAATGCGTTCCAGCAGCCCGAGCAATCCCACGCCGATGTTTCCGCCCACGACATAATTCTGACCGGACGCATCCAGCATCGCACCTACGAGCGCCGTCGTGGTCGTCTTGCCCGAGGACCCCGTGACCGCCGCGACAGGCGCGGGGCAGAGATCCAGGAACAGCTGGGCCATCGAGGACACGGGCACGCCAGCGTCCTCCGCCGCGGTGATCGCCGGGAGGTCGCGCGGCACGCCCTGGGACACAAAGACACAGTCCGCGCTAGTGGCGTCCTCAGGACGGTTGCCGCCGAGGGACAGGGTGGCGTCGACGTCCGCGATGGCGGCGAGTGCGTCCGACAGCGCCTCTGCGGGACGAGCGTCGGACACGGTGACACGAGCTCCCTGGCCGGCGAGGAAGCGGACGAGGTCGATGCCCTCGATCCCGAGGCCGATCACAGTAACGCGAGCCCCTCCGAAGTTCGGCTTATGGGAGATAGCGGTTGAACCATTCTTATCCACGCGACATCACACCGCAAGTGCCAATCCCACGCCTACCATCCCTGCGACGATGCCGAACAACCAGAACCGCATGACCACCTGCGGCTCGCTCCACCCGATCAGCTCGAAGTGGTGGTGCAGGGGGGTCATGCGGAAGAGGCGTTGTCCTCCGGTGGTCTGGAAGTAGGCGATCTGAATCACCGTCGAGGCTGCTTCGGCGACGAAGACGACGCCGATCAGCGGGAGGAGCAACCAGTGCCCGGTCATCAGCGCGACCGTTGCCAGGGCTCCTCCGAGGGGCAGCGCTCCGGCGTCACCCATGAACACGCTCGCGGGGTGAGCGTTGTACCAGAGGAACCCGAGTAACGCGCCAACGACCGTGAACGAGAAGGTCCCGAGGTATTCCTGGCCCTGCACGAATGCGATCACGCCATACGCCGCGTACGCCACGGCGGCTGTGCCGCCGAGCAACCCATCGAGGCCGTCCGTGATCGCGGTTGCCGGCGTCATCAGGAACACAATCGCGAACGCGATTGGCAGGTAGATGTACCCCAGGTCGTGCTTTCCGCCCCAGGGGATATTCACGCTGTGTGCATCGAGGCCGAAGTACAGCACGCACGCCACGACCGCCGAGAGCGCAACCAGCAGGACGAACTTCGCGCGCCAGCTGAGTTTTCGCTGCTTCCCACCCACCAGCGTCCCGAGGTCGTCGTACGCCCCGATCGCCATCGTCGCGGTGACGACCCCCAGAGGCAGAAAGATGCTGTGGCGCGCAGAGAGATTCGAAGCGATCGTGACCACCGCCACCGCGCCGAAGATCAAGATTCCGCCCATGGTCGGCGTGCCGGCCTTCGACATGTGTGACGAAGGTCCGTCCTCCGAGATCGCCTTGCCCAGCTTCCGGCGCTGAAGCCATGGCACCACCTGCGTCCCCGCGAGCAGCGCGATCAGGAACGCAACGCCACCTGCAAGGAGCGCGTGGGTCATCGCGAGGCAACTTCCGGTGCAGATGCGTTTGCCGGCGAACCGACCAGCGCGGTGACCACCGTCTCGAGGGCCAGCCCGCGTGACGCCTTCACCAGCAGGACGTCGCCCGGACGCAGCTCGTCGTCCAGCGCCTCGGTCGCGGCCTGCTTGGAGTTGAAATGGCGCACGCGCGCCAGTCCCGCAGCAGTGGCCGCCGCGCCGATCCCGCGTCCGAGCGTCCCAACGGTATACAGGGAGTCGACGACCTCGGCCGCCCGCCGCCCCACCCGGGCGTGCTCCTCCGCCGACACCTCGCCCAGTTCCAGCATGTCGCCGAGCAGCGCGATCCGCCGCCCGGGCGTCTCCGACAGCAACTCCAGCGCTGCCAGGGTCGCTGCCGGGCTCGCGTTGTAGGTGTCGTCGAGGACCGTGAATCCGCGCTCGCTCCGGCGCACCACCACACGGGTCGGCACGTCGAGGTCCTCCACGGCTTCGCACACCTGGTCCAGTCCGATCCCGTCGGCGAGGGCGGTGGCTACTCCAGCAAGGACATTGGTCACGAGGTGCGCGCCGGCGAGCGGGACATGCAACCGCCGCGAGGCGTCGCGGTAGTGCAGGGTGAACTCGAAACCCTCGGCGCCATGACTCTCGATCGCGTCGCCGCGCACTGCGGCGTCTGGCGCCGTGCCGACGGTCCACACGCGCGCCCTCGTAAACGGGGCCATGGCACGCACGCGCTCGTCGTCGATGTTGAGGATGGCGTGGCCTTCGGCCGGCAGAGCTTCAGGCAGCTCCCGCTTCGCTTGGGCGATCGCATCGAGCGACCCCGCGCGTTCGAGGTGCACCGGGCCCACGTTGAGCACGATCCCGATGCGGGGCCGCGCCCACGTGCAGAGCACCGCGATCTCTCCGGTCGTGTACATGCCCATTTCGATGACGGCGCGTTCGGTATCGGGCTGCAGGTCAAGCAGGCACAGCGGCACGCCAATCTCATTGTTGTAGTTGTGCGTTTCCGCCTGCACGCGATACCGGCTTTCCAGCAGGGCGGCGGTGATCAGCTTCGTCGTCGACTTCCCTACATTCCCGGTCACGCCGACCACTTCGAGGTCCGAGAGCTCGTTTCGCCAGGCGACAGCAACCCGCTGCAGTGCGCCGAGCACGTCCGGGACGACGAACGTCGCGGCGTCGGCGCCGAGCTCAAGCGGCCGAGCGAGCAGCGCGCCGCTGGCGCCACGCCGCACGGCGTCCGCGGCGTACGTGTGTCCGTCGGCATGCTCCCCGGGCAGAGCGACGAACAGGTCGCCTTGCCTGGCCTCGCGCGAATCGATCACTGCTCGGCTGAATCGCGCGTTCGGCCCCGCATGACTGGTGATGACGCCGGCGAGGGAGGCGGCCACGAAATTGGCGTCGAGGATGGGCGAAGCGCTCATCGCGCAGTCACCTGGAGTTCGGCCGGGCGCGTGGCCGGGACGCGTAGGTACTTCATGATGTCAGCTGCGACGGTCGCAAATACCGGAGCCGCCACCTGGCCGCCGAGGTTCAACCCACCGCTCGGCTGGTCGATCTTCACGAGGATCGACACCCTCGGTTGCTGATACGGGATGAAGCCCGCGAACGAGGCGATCGTACTGTTGAGATCGTACCCCGTCGGGATGGACACGAGTGTCGTCCCGGTCTTGCCCGCCACGTCGTATCCGGGCACCCGCGCCCCGTGGTAGTCGACGCCCTCGACCACGTCGTACATGAGACGCGCCATCGTTTGAGCGGTGGCCGCCGAGACGGGCCGTCGTACCTCGACCGGGTCGAAATGGCGCACGTCACTGTTGTTGGCCACCTGCGACACGATGTACGGCCGCATCAGGCGGCCACCGTTCGCGAACACGTTCACGGCGGTCAGGACCTGGATCGGCGTCGCGGCGAACCCCTGTCCGTAGGAGTTCGTTGCGAGGTCCACGGGATACCAGGCATCGTCGCTTGGCTGCCGGATCAGCCCATCCGCCTCTCCTGAGAGTCCGATGTGGGTCGGTTCGCCCAGTCCGAACGCGCTCAGGTAGCGGTAGAAGTCCTTCGCTCCGATAAGTCCGGACAGCCAGACAGAGCCGGTGTTCAGCGACTTCTGCAGGTATTGGCGCACCGTCGTCGGCCCGTTGGCCGAGAAGTCCCAGTTCTTGATCGTGGCGTCGCCAATGCGCACCTCACCCGTGTCGACGTATGTGGACTCGGGAGTCACCCGGCCGAGATCGATTGCGGTTGCGGTGGTCAGCGTCTTGATCACCGAACCCGGCTCGTAGAGGTCCGTGATCGCCCGGTTGCGCACCTCGTCGAGCAACTTCGGGTCATCGAGGTTGATCCCAGATTGAGCGACAGACGGCACCGACGCCATGGCGAGGATGGCTCCAGTGTTCGGGTCCATCACTACGATGCTGCCCCCGCGCGCGTTGTACTTCGAGACCGCTTCCTTGAGCCGTTGCTCGGCGATCGACTGGATGAAGCGGTCGATGGTCAGCGTTACATCGCCACCGGCCACCGGGTCGCGCTCCGTGCGCCCACCGAACGAGATCGGCCGCCCAAGAGCGTCGCGCTCCGACCCGATCAGCCCGGGTTTTCCATGCAACACCCCGTCGAAGTCGGACTCCACCCCCCACAGGCCCGTGCCTTCGATCCCGACGAATCCCACGATGGAGCTGGCGAGGCCGCCTTCTGGATATGCCCGCTTCGAGGAGGGGAGCAGACGAACGCCCCAGAGGCCCTGCGATCGCAGTTGCACACCAGCCTCATAGGGGAGCTGCCGTTGGACGACGACGTCGCCATTGTTCCCTTCGGTCCCGAGCTTCAATAGCGCCTGCGCATCGCGTCCCAGCGCCACACCAAGGCTGCTGGCGGCGGCGGAAGCCTTCGCCGCGTCCCGCCATAGGAAGCGGTCGATGTAGACGTCCCACGTGTCCTCCGAGGTGGCGAGTGGGAACCCGGATGAATCGAGGATCGCTCCCCGGGGCGCCGGGAGGTCTGCAACCCCCGCGTGTGTGGCCGCCGCCTCGTCCGCGTACTGCTGGTGGTCGACGATCTGGATCGTGGCAAGCCGGAACACGAGTGCGACCAGCGCGATGCTGACCAGCCCGGCGAGGAGGAGCAGGCGCCAGGTCAGGTGGTTAGGCCTCGACTCGGGCAAGCGGGTCTTCTCCTCGCCTCCGGCCGCGCGGCCGCTAGTTGAACCCCGGAATCCTCCGTAGGAAGCGTTCCCAGATCGACAGCGGCGGCGTCTCGACGTGCTGTGGTTGCACGACGTAGCGCTCCGGCAACGGCATCGAGGACGGTGCTGTGACACCGACCGCGATATGCACCGTCTGCTGTGGCGGGACCATCCCCAGTCGGTCGACTGCGGTTCGGCGGATCTGCTCGACACGCGTCTGTTGGGCGATCTGCGCCTCCAGCAGGCGGACCTCCGCGCTCAGCGTCTGCTGCTCATTCTCGAGCGATCGCAACTCGTAGCCGGCGGTCGCCGCCCGGCTCGTCTGTAGCACCTGCAACAGCCCCACGCCCGCGAGGATCAGCAGTGCCAGCCCGGCCAGCAGTGTGCCCGGGATGTGGCGCGGCCGACCGAAGCGAGGCGTGGTCTGTTGCCCGGCCTGCGGACGGAACTGCGGCAGCGTCGCCATCAGGCGGCCCTCCGCTCGACGACTGACTCAGCCACACGAAGGCGAGCAGAACGGGCGCGCGGATTACGCGCGATCTCGCCCTCGCTCGCCTGCACGGCCCGCTTGCTGCTCAGACGCAATCTCGATGTCTTTCCACATATACACACTGGCGTGCGCGGTGGACATACGCAAGTGCTTGACTCCTTAATCATATATCGTTTCACAATACGATCCTCGAGCGAGTGGAACGAAATCACCACCAGGCGGGAGCCAACGCCAGCGAGCAGGCCGCGGGCGCCTTCAAGCGCGTCCTCGAGCGAGCTGAGCTCGCCGTTGACGGCTATCCGCAGGGCCTGGAACGTCAGAGTGGCGGGGTGGATTTGACGTTCCCTGCCCCGTCCCACGGCCTGCTCGATTGCGTTGACCAATGCTCCGGTCGTGTCGATCGGGCGGCGAGCCACGATGGACCTCGCGATCGCCCGGCTGCGGCGCTCCTCTCCGTATTTCCAGATCAGGTCGGCGAGCTCGGCCTCGTCGTAGGTATTTACGATGTCCGCCGCGGACAGGCGCGCATCCGGGCCCATCCGCATGTCCAGCGGCTCATCCCGCTGGAATGAGAAGCCTCGTCCGGGCGCGTCCAGCTGCATCGACGACACGCCGAGGTCAAACAGCACGCCGTCAACCCCGCTGAACCCCTGGTCTTCCGCGATGTCGGCGATCTGCTCGTAGTTCCCTTCGACGAGCACCGCGTCCTCGCCAAACCGCGCCAGTCGGTCGCCAGCCACCTCGATCGCCGCCGGGTCACGATCGATGCCAAGCAGCCGGCCGTCCGGCTGCGCGGCCTCGAGGATCGCCTCTGCGTGGCCCCCGAGACCCAGTGTGGCATCGATGTAGCTCCCACCGGGCCGGACATCGAGAGCGGCGAGCGTTTCGTGGAGCAAGACCGGCTCGTGCCTGGGCTCGTACGGGGGATGGCTCATTGGTCCGTCCCTTCGCCTGCGCCCACGGTCGATCCGGCCTCGGCAGCGCTGAACGCGGCCTGTTCCGCGTTCCAGCTGTCGCGCTCCCAGATCTCCATATAGTCGCCACAGCCCACGATCGACGCTCGCCCGTTCAGATGCGCCATAGACCGAATCGGCTGCGGCAGCAGGATGCGGCCTTGCTTGTCCAGCTCCACCGGGAACGCCCCCGCGAGGAAGCTGCGTCGCGTTCGCCTGGCACTGAGCTCGCGAGTGCTCTCTTCGCTGCTGAGACGGCGCTCCGCCTCCGCCTCGAATCCTTCTTGCGTGTACAGCTCGACGCAGCCCTCGGCCCCCACGCGCACGACTCCACCGCCGCCAAATTGCGGACGGTAGCCCGAGGGGATGGCAATCCGCCCGCGCTCGTCGATCGCGTGCTCGTAGGTACCGTAGAAGAACACCCACGCCGCCTTGCTGCAGGGCGGGGCGGAGACAGATTCCCCACTTTTCCCCACCTGCATCCCGAGGCTACCACAACGCCCCAGATCGCGGCAATGCTTCGCCTCGAACTGCTGCTAACATCGACTTGAGATGGGAGACGCTATGGACGAGGTCGTGCGCGCGGCCGTGCTCACCATCAGCGACGCCGGCTCACGAGGCGAGCGAGTCGATACGGCTGGCCCCGCGCTGGTCCGAATGCTCGATGACGCCGGCTTTGTGGTCGCTGAGACCGCCATCTGTCCGGACGAGCCGGCCGAGATCGCCGCGCTCCTGCGCCGTTGGTCCGATGCCGAGGCGTACGCGCTCATCCTCACCACCGGAGGCACCGGCCTGAGCCCGCGCGACCGCACGCCAGAGGCGACCGCCGAGGTGCTCGACTACCGGGTCGATGGCATGGCAGAGGCAATGCGAGCGGCCGGGCTCGCCTCGACACCCCGTGCGATGCTTTCCCGCGGACTCGCGGGCGTCCGTGGTCGGACGCTTATCGTGAACCTGCCCGGAAGCGAACGCGGCGCCACCGAGAACCTGACCACGGTCTTACCCGTGCTCCGTCACGCCGCCGACCTGCTCCGAGGTGATACCGCGCACGCCTAGGGACGACGCGTCGGCCCACTCGGTCAGCGCCGCCGTTAGCGTCCCTGGAAGTCGGGTTCGCGCCGTTCGAGGAACGAGTTCACGCCCTCGACGCCGTCTTCCGAGCGGAAGAGGTGCTGCACGAACTGCCCCGTCAGATCCTGCACCCGCGCGAGTTCGTCGAACTCGTTCTGGTACGCGAGGCGCTTCGTCGCCGCGAGGCCGAG
>JAIBBD010000014.1 GCA_019694855.1 Dehalococcoidia bacterium | reverse complement strand
CGTCCGACCGCCCGCTCGCGGGCGACGGCGGGATCGCACGCTTGCGGTCAGGGCATGCCGTGCAGTAGCGCAGACCTGGAATCGGTCGCCGCGAGGCGGATCTTCAGCGCCTCCTGGTAGGCGGGCGATTCGTACCAGGCCCGGAACGCCGCCTCATCGTCGAACTCGATAATCAGCGCGCGCCCACCGTGCCAGTTGCCCTCGAGGACGATCGGCGCGTCGTCCATTGCGAGCAACTTGCCTCCATGCGGGGAGTTGCGGGCCTTCTCGCGGTACTCGACCAGCGCCTCTGGGTCGTGGATTTCTTCCTGGATGACGAAGTACACGGACATCGTCCGTCCCCTTTCTGATCGAATCTCGCTCGGCTAGAAGCGCCGACGCCAGAACATGCGCCGCCGCACCCTCCGGCGGACACGGCGGCGCCGCATGACTCCGCCCGCCACGACGGCGAACGCCACGGCGGAGAAGAGGATGAAGACGAGCATCGCGGGGCACCTCGTCGGACGGCGGCGGCCTGCTGCCGCATTCTGGGATCTGCGGGCCGGAAAGTCACGGGTGCCCTGGACGAGTGGTGTGATCGCTCATCTCGGATGTTATCATCCGCCCGAGGTGACCCCATGCTTCCAATGGACGATGTCCGGATTGTCGACCTGACGCAGTACGCGATGGGCCCATTCGCGACTCGGGTCCTCGCCGACTACGGTGCCGACGTCATCAAGATCGAGCGGCCTGGCGGCGACCCCGCACGGCGGTTGGGGCCGTTTCCGAAAGACGTACCGCATATCGAGCGCTCCGGCGCGTTCTTGGCCTTGAACACCTCGAAGCGCTCGGTGGTCGTCGACCTCAAGCGACCGGAGGGCCGAGACCTCGTGCTTGGCCTTGTCGAGCGCGCCGAAATCGTCGTGGAGAGCTTCGCGCCCGGGACGCTCGACCACCTCGGCCTCGGGTACGACCGGCTGCGGGCGGTGAACCCCCGGATCGTCCTCACGTCGATCAGCAACTTCGGGCAGACCGGGCCCTATCGCGATTGGAAGGGCACCGATCTCACGCTGTACGCCATGGGTGGTCCGATGATCTCGCAGGGCGATCCGAGTCGAGAGCCGCTCAAGACAGGTGGCCGCGCGCCGGGCTATCAGGTGGGCTACGCCGCGGCGCTCGCAAGCGCCGTCGGCCTCACCGCCGCGGAGCGGCGCGGGCACGGCGAACACCTCGATGTCTCAGCTTTCGAGGTGCTCGCGCACTCGATCGACTCGCGCCTAGGCCGGCTGCTCGGCTACCAGTACAACGGGCGTCTCGTTGGGCGGGCTGGCAGTGGACTCGGGGTCGGCTCGGGTACCTACCCCTGCCTCGACGGCTTCGTCCTCATCACGAGCGGCGCGCCGCGATTGCCGCTCACCATCCGCATGATCGGACGCGAGGATCTTCTCGATCAGCCGGAATGGGCGACGCTGGAGGCCCGTTCCCACCCGGACCGTGTCCCGGAGTTCGACGCCTACCTGCTGATGTGGACGCTCGAGCACACCAAGGAAGAAATCCGCGCTGCGTGCCAGCAGTACGGCGTCCTCGGCGGGCCGCTGAACACGACCGCCGACCTCTTCGTCGACCGCAACTTCGCGGCGCGCGGCTTCTTCCAGACGATCGACCATCCAGAAGCGGGTCCGCTCACCTACCCGGGATTCCAGGCGCGGTTCAACACGGAGCCGCCGCAACCGCCTCGCAAACGGGCGCCGCTGCTCGGCGAACACACCGTCGAGGTGATCCGCGACGTGCTCGATATGCAACCGGCTGATATCGACCGGCTGCGCGGTGCCGGCGTGATCCAGACGCGCGAGGAGGTTCGCGATGCCGTCGCCAGCTGACGAGCGTGACCAGCCTCTCGCCGGGGTGCGCATTCTCGACCTCACGGTGGTGTGGGCGGGGCCCTATGCCACCATGCACCTCGCGGACTGGGGTGCAGAGATCATCCGCATCGAGTCGTTGCACCACTTCGCCAGCTTCACGCGTGGAACGCTGGCGCGGCCGTCGCAGGCACTCGTTGACACCTCCTCGACCAGCGGCATGGGCTATCCGGAAGACCGCGCCGGCGAGCACCCCTGGAACCGGTCGCCCGTCTTCAACCACCACGGGCGCAACAAGCGTTCAATGACCCTCGACCTGACCCGGCCTGAGGGGCAGGAGGTGTTCGAGCGCCTCGTCCGCGAGTCGGACGGGATGATTGAGAACAACCTGCCGCCGCACGCCGAGGAACTCGGCGTGACGTGGGACCGGCTGTCGAAGATCAACCCGCGGTTCATCCTCATGCGCGTGCCCGGCTTCGGGGTCGAAGGCCCATATCGGGACTACCGCACCTTCGGGAACCACATGGAGGCGATTGCGGGACACCCGGTCATCCGCGCGTACCCCGACCTCGGCCTGGACTACGCGCCGGCCAGCGTGCCGGCCGATGCCGCCTCGGGTGTCGGCGGGGCGCTCGCCTTCACGCTCGCGCTGCGGCAGCGGGAACGCACGGGGAAAGGCGTGTACGTCGAGCTGGCGACGGCTGAGAACTACGTGCCGTTCCTGTCCGAGTTCGTCCTCGACTACTCCATGAACGGCCGCGTGTGGGAGCAGATGGGCAACGACCACTGGACGGTGGCCCCGCACAACGCCTACCCGTGCCAGGGGATGGACCGCTGGGTCACGATCGCATGCACGAGCGAAGACGACTGGCGCGCGCTCTGCGGACTGATGGGCCGCCCCGGCCTCGCCACCGACGAGCGCTTCGCGGACATGCCCTCGAGGCACGCCAATCGCCGAGATTTGGACGCGGAAATCTCCGCATGGACGCGCGAGCACGACGCGCACTGGGTCACCCAGCGGTTGCAGGCACTGGGCGTTGCGGCAGGCGTCGTGCTCCACGAGTCGGAGCTGCTGCGCGACCGCCACCTCGACCATCGAGGGTATTGGCAGACGATCGAGCATCCTGAGACCGGTGTGCAGCAGAACGTGGGGCGCCTATGGCGAGCGAGCGACACTCCGCATCCGCCGGCCCGCCATGCACCGATGCTCGGCCAGGATAACGATTACGTGTACCGCGAGCTCCTTGGCTTCAGCGACGAGGAGTACCGGGCGTTCATCGAGTCGGGCCACATCGGCACGGAGTACGACGCTTCGGTTCCCTGACGGCCGGGACCGCGACGGCCTCGATGTGCACCTCCGATTGTTATCGTCTTAACGGATGTGGTATCACGTCTGCGTGTAGGGCGGGCGGCGAGATTGCCGCACTTCGTACGACGCAGAGGAGGTATCCAGCAACCGTGTCAGACAATCCCTTTGAAGAACGCGCCTCACTCCAGGGGAGACTCGCACGACGGAGCGTGCTCCGCGGCGGCGGCCTGCTCATCGGCGGCGTCGCCGCGGCCGCCCTGATCGGATGCGGCAGCGACGACGAGGAGCAGGCTCCACCGTCTGCTACGTCTTCCGCGGCCGCCTCGACGGCGCCCGGCAAGGGCGAGCTCATCCGTGACAACGCGCTTCCGTACCCGTACCAGTTCCCTGAGCCGAACAAGGTCCCGAAGGCCGGCGGCACCATGGTCCTGGGCGTCAACTCGGACGTCTCGATCATGGATCCTCAGAAGACGACCGCGAGCGGCACCGGGCGCATCGTGAACCTCGTGTACAACCGGCTGCTCGGCTACAACCGAGGCGTACGCCTGCACCCGTTCAAGTTCGCGATCGAGGGCGAACTCGCGAAGTCGTGGGAGCAGTCGCCGGACGGGCTCGTGTACACGTTCAAGCTGCAGGATGGCGTGAAGTGGCAGAACATCGCCCCCCTCAACGGGCGGCCGTTCGTCGCGGATGACGTCAAGTTCGCGTTCGATCGCTACAAGTCCGGCGGCATCAGCACCTCGTACTGGGTCGGAGTCCAGACGATCGAGGCGCCCGACCCCAAGACCGTCAAGATCACGCTGAAAAAGCCGCTGGCAGACTTCCTCACGCCGCTCGGCTCCGCGTACCAGACGATCCACCCGAAAGAGCTGGTCGACTCGGGCGAGATCGAGAAGAAGGCGGTCGGCACCGGACCGATGATCCTGAAGGACGCGATCGTCGGGCAGAAAGTCACCTTCGAGAAGAACCCCGAGTACTGGGAGGGCAAGGTCCTACTCGATGGCGTCGAGTTCCGCCTGCAGGTGGACACGCCCGCCCGCCTCGCGGCGTTCCGCTCCGGGCAGACCGACTTTGGCGACATCCTGGTCACGAACATCACCGACGCGAAGGCGCTCGAGTCGACGAACCAGGGCGTGCAGATCAATATGAGCTCGGTCGTGCTCGCAAGCGGGTTCGCGATGAACCTGTCGAACCCGAAGTTCCAGGATGTGCGCGTGCGGCGCGCGATCTCGCTCGGCATCGACCGGCAAGCCCTGGCGAACCTGGTCTACCCGGGCATCGGGAAGATCCTGCCCATGCACCCGTGGATCTTCCACCTCGATAAAGAGCCGACGACGGACAGCTTCGGCCAGTGGCATCAGTTCAACCCCAACGACGCGACCAAGTTGTTGGCGGCCGCGGGCGCGAGCAACCTCGAGCTGCAGAACAAGTACTACCCGTACTCCCAGGCCTACGAGCAGACGAACGATGTGATGGTCGACCAGCTGCGGAAGGTCGGCGTGAACCTCGTCGGCGGAAAGGTGGAGTACACCGAGTACAACTCGCAGTGGACTGGGCGCAAGTTGCCCGAGGTGTCCACGGGCGGCTGGGTCACGATCGGCTTCGACGCCGACAACTACTATTACAACTGCATGCACTCATCGGCGGCGGGCAACCGCTGGAACCTCAACGACCCGAAGGTCGACGACCTGGCCTCACGGCAGCAGTCCGAGGTGAACCCGCAGAAGCGAAAGGATCTGCTCAAGCAGATCTACGAGTACGACCTCGACCAGGCGTACCACCCGATCATGGCAACGGGCGTGGGCTTCTACGCCTACCAGCCGTGGCTACATGGGATTCGCTTTGGTGGGGCGATGGGCACCTCGAACAACTACCAGGACATCGGCGACATGATCATGGACGCCTGGATCGACAAGTAGCCGCGCGAGGTCTGCTGAGAGGCGGGCGGCGGCATTTGCGCCGCCCGTCTCGTTTGTGGCGTTCTCCGCTGTCGGCTACGAGCGTGATGGCGGCGCTATGCTGGCGGCGGCGCGGTCGGAGGGAATGAGGCGGCTCTTGCGCGGGGTGTACTTCGGGTACTGGGTCGTCGCCACGCTGTTCGTGGCCGAGATCGCGGTCACCGGCATCAGTTTCTACTCGTTCAGCCTCTTCATCCGTGAGTGGCAACACGACGAGGACCTCCGCTGGAGCCTGACGGCGATCAACGCCTCGTTCTGGGTGGGACTGCCGCTGGCGTTCTTCACGCCGCTGATCGGCCGTGGCATCGACACGCTTGGGCCTCGGCGGATGATGCTGTTCGGCGTGCCGCTGGTCGGGCTGGCTTTCATCGTCGAGTCGATGATGACGCAGTTGTGGCAGCTGTGGCTCGGGCAGGGCCTTCTCGTCGTGGGGCAGTCAGCCGCGTTTGTCGGCACGGGCAAGCTGATCGGGATGTGGTTCGAGCGTGACCGTGGGCGAATGATGGGCATCGCGCTCGCGGGGAACAACGCTGGCGGCATCATCATGGGCCGTGCGGTGCCGCGGCTGTTCGACGCGTTCGGGTGGCGGTGGACGCTCGGTGGTGCGGGCATCATCGTCACGCTCCTGAACCTCGTACTGATCTGGTTGTTCATCCGGGATCACCCCCGAGATGTGCTGGAGGCGAGCGACGGCCGGCCGGCGCGCGCATCGGAGGCGGCGGTCGCACGTTCGATGCTGGCGAACGATACGAGGAGCGGCCTGCGCTGGCCGGGCCTCGGCGGGCTGCTGGCGGCGCCGTTCGTGCTGACGCTGCGGACCTTCCGCGAAGTCTGGACCAAGGGGATGGCGAGCTGGACGTTCTGGCTGCTGACGCTGACCTCCGTCACGTCGTTCGTGTCGATTTACGCGGTGCTGAACCAGCTGGGGAAGCACCTGGAGCTGGTGGGGATCGACAAGACGACGACGGGAACGGCGATCACGATCCTCGGGGCGTGTGGGCTGCTGGGGAAGCTGATCTTCGGGTACCTCTCGGAACGCATCCCGTCACGG
The DNA here is from genome assembly GCA_019694855.1 of Dehalococcoidia bacterium. Classification (GTDB taxonomy): domain Bacteria; phylum Chloroflexota; class Dehalococcoidia; order UBA2979; family UBA2979; genus JAIBBD01. Next base: position 36,737 of record JAIBBD010000014.1, on the reverse strand, counting down.
GTGGCATTCGGGACGGTGTGCCTCGTGCAGGTCGTGGGGATCGCGGTGCTCCTCGGCGTGCGGAGTCCGGACCAGACGGCACTGCTCTGGGTGTTCGCGGTGATCTACGGCGTGGGGTTCGGGGCGGTGGGCGCCGTGCAGCCGCTCGTGGTCGCGGACTCGTTCGGGTTGCTGGCGTTCGGGGTGGTGTTCGGGTCGTTGCAGTTGCTGCTGCGTGGGGTGCAGTCGGCGATCCCGTTCTTCGTCGGGCGGTCGGTGGATGCGACGGGAAGTTATGAGGCGGCGTTCGTCGTGACGATGGTGGCGCTGTGCCTCGGGGCGGTGTCGGCGATGTTCGCGAGGCCGCTCGAACAGGCGGGAGCGATGCCGCTGGCGGTCGCGGCCGGCGACGGGGGCGGCGCGGCAGCGTCTTCGTAACGACCGATTCGTTTTCGAGGGCCACTACGAAACGAAGGAAACGAATCGCGGATTCTGAATCTGCGTCTGGTTCGTTTCGTTCGTTTCATTCGTTTTCGGGGTGTTCTTCAGCCACGGGCGGCCCGGGAACTGCCGGGGTCTCGTGGGGATTCGGATGACGGGCGGCGTGAAGCGCATGCGTCGATGGTACCGAGGGGCGCGTCGATCACCTCGGACGGGATGGCATCGAGCTTCGGTCCCGCAGGGTGGCGGTCAGGCGCCGCGGGCTCGATCCCACTCGACGGCGTCGATGGTCTGACCGCTGAGCTGGCGGCCCTCGTCGGTGGTGAGCCAGACCGCGAGGCGTGCGGCGTGGTCGGGCGGGACGAGGTTGCCGGCGCCGCTTGTGATGGTGGCGGCGGGAAAGCCGCGTGTGTCGACGCGGCCGGGCTGGATAGCGTTGACGGCGATGCCGAGGGCGGAGACCTCGAAGGCGAGGTTGCGCGTGAACCCTTCGACGCCGGCCTTGGAGGAGGCATAGGCGATGCCGCCGCGGAGGGGCCGGTCAGAGGCCGCGCCGCCGCCCGTCATGTTGATGATGCAGCCGCGCCGGCTGGCGACCATGGCGGGGAGGACGAACTTGGTGCAGAGGAAGGCGCCCCAGAGGTTGGTCTGGATGACCTCGAGGAACTCGGCGGGGGTGACGTCCTGGGTGAAGGCGCGCGGGCCCGGGGCGCCCGCGTTGTTCACGAGGACGTCGATTGGACCGAGTGCGCGGCGGATGTCGCGGAGCGTGGCCTCGACGGAGCCGGGATCCTTCACGTCGATCGCCGCCGGAAGTGCAGTGCCGCCCGCGCCGGCGATCTCGGCGGCTACCGCCTCGATGTCGGAGCGCGTGCGGGCGGCGACAGCGACGCGCGCACCACTGCGGCCGAACTCGAGGGCGATAGCCCGCCCGATGCCGGCGCCCGCCCCGGTGACCACGACCACCTGAGGCTGTTCTGCGGCTGTCATCTCGTGCCCCTCGATGTCTGTGCGTTCATCGAGAGCACTGTAGCGGGCCTACAGCCCGCCCGGGAGCTGCGCGGGAGGGGAGGTCGATGAGGCAGGTCGGGTGCCGGTCAGCTTCATTGGGCCGAGGTGTGTACCCGGGGAGGACGCGGCGACCTCGACGATCTGCTCGACGAAGGCGTGCGTGGGTAGTCAGGACGAGCATCCTCGTCGTTTCACACCGCACGCAGGTTTGGTCACGGAGCGGCGGGACTGCACGGTGTCCGCCGAGGCAGGGGGGCTGGCGCGCCGGGCCGAGGTGTGTACCCGGGGAGGACGCGGCGACCTCGACGATCTGCTCGACGAAGGCGTGCGTGGGTAGTCAGGACGAGCATCCTCGTCGTTTCACACCGCACGCAGGTTTGGTCACGGAGCGGCGGGACTGCACGGTGTCCGCCGAGGCAGGGGGGCTGGCGCGCCGGGAGGGATTCGAACCCCCGACCCTCAGTTCCGAAGACTGATGCTCTATCCACTGAGCTACCGGCGCGAGAGACAGATTTCAGATTCGAACGTACGCGACGCGGGACGCCTTGTGCCGATCATAGTCGAGGCGACGAAGTCGCGCAGCGCAGGGCTGGTGGGGCCGGCACCCAGCTCGCCTCGGGGTGTAACGGGATCGCTAGCGGTGCGTTCAAAGCTACGATGCCTGGCTCACGAGGTGGATACTCACGTTCGGCGTCTGCTCCAGCATGTCGTCGACGAGGTCCTTCCTGCGGAGACCCAGGAGCGTCCGACGCGGGTTCGCGACGAGCACGAGGTGACTCACTTTCTGGGTCCGGATGAGATCGCCCAGCTCTGCCGCCGGGTGGTCCCCGGGGATTTCCCTGACCGTGGCGTTGAGGTCCGTCGCCACCTCAAGCATGCGCGTCATCCCCTGCTGGCGGATGGACGCCGCCGGGTAGGCGACGAACAGTTCTCCGTCGAAGGCGCTTGCCAGGCGCCACGCACGGCGAACCGCTACTTCCGAGCCTTCGATGTTGTCGAGCAGCACGAGCACCCGTTCCGTCGCCTCCCAGCTATCGAGCGCGTGTTCGTGCATGTACTCGTCGAGCTCGTGTTCGACCTGGTCGGCGACGCGTCGAAGGACCAGCTCCCGCAATGCGGTCAAATTGCTTTCTCGAAAGAAGCCATCGAGGGCCCGCTGGGCTTGCTCGGGCGGGTAGATGTTGCCGTGCTGCATGCGGGAGCGGAGCGCCTGCGCCGAGACATCGACGAGTTCGATCTCGTCAGCATCATCGATGATGGAATCGGGTACCGTTTCGCGGACGTGGATGCCGGTGATGCCAGCTACGACATCGTTCAGGCTTTCGAGGTGCTGGATGTTGAGGGTCGAGATGACCGTGATACCGGCCGCCTGAATATCCTGTACGTCCTGCCATCGTTTCTCGTGTTTCGAACCGGGCGCATTCGTGTGGGCGAGCTCGTCAACGAGCGCGACTTGCGGGTGGCGCGCGATGAGCGCCTCGACGTCCATCTCCTCGAGCGTCACGCCCCGATAGTCGACTTTCCGCCGTGGAATCACCTCGAGGCCGGTGAGTGCGTCCACGGTCAGTGGCCGACCGTAAGTCTCCGCAAAGCCAACGACGACGTCCGTGCCCCGCTGCGCCCGCCGCTTGCCCTCGTGCAGCATCGCGTAGGTCTTGCCGACGCCGGGCGCGGCGCCGAGGTAGATGCGAAGCCGACCGCGGGTTGCTGCGGTCTCTTCGCGTTCGAGTTTCCTCAGCAGCGCGTCCGCGTCTGGGCGTTCGTGGGAGCCAGTCATGGTGTTTCTGGTGCGATCGACCCGCGCCGCGCGGCGCCAACGCCCGTGATGTCCCGATCCGCCGGGAGGGAGCGGATCACGCTGCGCGCCTTCCGAGTCGGATCGCAATCGTTGCCTGGTCCGCGACGGTGCGCAGGAAGCGGTCGACGTCCTCAGATCTGAGCGCCCCGTCCATCCCTGAGATCACCAGCACGGCAGGCGCAGTGTAACCGGGCAACGGGACAACGAAGCGATCGTCGATCCGCTTGAGGGTCGACGGTTGGCCTGAGCTGAGCCGATCTGCGAGTTGAGCGATAGCGGCCGATTCGCGCTCATCGAGGTACTGTCCCGCCCGGGCGCTTCCCGCGAGCACCACCCAGCCGTCTCGATGCTCGATGAGTTCCACTCGGGCGGCTCCCATACGTCGAGCGGCCGAGGAGCAGAACGCGGAGGGTTCCGCGCCGGGTGCGGAGGCGGCCACTGCATGAATGAGCTCCGACAGGGTCAGGTTCTCCTCGCACGCGGTTTGGAGGTGTCGCGCGACGTCTCGCATTCGGGACACGAGGGACGCGCCCAGCGCGGCCACCAGAAAGAAGAGGACAAGCCCGCCCGCGTTGCCCCGGTCAGCGACGTTGAACACATGCAACGGTGGAATGAAGAAGTAGTTGAGGAAGAGGTTTGTCAAAAGCGCGCTGAACGCGCCCACCGCGTAGCCCCACGTCGCCGCGGAGATCAGCGTGACCGCCAGGTACAGCATGGCTACATCGGGAAGGCGTCGCTCATCCTGGAACGACGTAAAGATGGCTGTGAAGACAGCTGCCGCGATGCTTACGGCCAGCAACCCTGACCAGCGACTAAGGAACCAGCGCTTGAGGATCGCGACCGCCTCGGTCGTCTCCGGTTCCAACTGACCATTCTCACGACTCTTCCCCGCGGCGGTAGTCCCATTGTCCCAGATCATGACGCCTCCAATTCCGTTGGGCGTTCTGCTTCGAGGTGCTACGGGAGTGGGAACCGCTCATCGAGGGCAATGTTGAGTTTCAGCACGTTCACGCGAGGCTCGCCGATGAGCACCAGTTGGCGACCCTCGGTGAACTCGTCCACGAGTTCGCGGACCTGGTCTTCGGTCACCCGTCGGGCGTGCGCCACACGCTCAACCTGGAGGCGCGCCGTGGCAGGGCTGACGTGGGGATCCAGTCCGCTGCCCGACGCAGTGACCGCGTCGGATGGCAGGGTTGCATGCGCCTCCAGGCTGTTCGACTGCCGGAAGGCCGCCGCATCCTCGGTCACTCGATCGATGAGCTTCTGGCTCGTGGGGCCGAGGTTCGACCCGCCGGACGCGCTCGCATCGTAGCCGTCACCCGCGGCCGACGGACGCCCATGGAAGTACTGGTCTCCCTCGAACATCTGGCCGATCAGCGTGGAGCCGACCGGGGACCCGTTCACCTCGACAATGCTGCCGTTGGCCTGCCGGTGGAACAGGGTCTGAGCGACGCCCGTGACGGCCAGGGGGTACACGGCGGTGGTGAGCAACAGCATGGTGACGGTGATGCCGAGCAGGGGCCTGAGCTCCTGGGTGAGGGCCTTGGCAGTCATGATGTCCTCCGCTACGCCAGGTTCACGGCGGTAAGCAGCAGGTCAATCGCTTTGATCCCGACGAAGGGAGCGATGATCCCTCCAACGCCGTAGATCAAGGCGTTCCGCCTCAAGAGGGACGCCGCGCCGATGGCGCGGTAGGCGACGCCGCGGAGCGCAAGCGGTACGAGAGCGACGATGATGAGCGCGTTGAAGATCACCGCCGAGAGGATCGCGCTTTCGGGCGAGTGCAGATGCATCACGTTCAGGGCGTCGAGGGCGGGGTAGGTCACGGCGAAGGCGGCGGGGAGGATGGCGAAGTACTTCGCGACGTCATTGGCGATGCTGAAAGTGGTCAGCGCGCCGCGTGTCATGAGCAGCTGCTTTCCAATCGCGACGATCTCGATGAGCTTGGTCGGGTCGCTGTCGAGGTCCACCATGTTGCCCGCCTCTTTGGCGGCCTGGGTCCCGCTGTTCATGGCGACGCCCACGTCCGCCTGGGCCAGCGCCGGGGCGTCATTCGTCCCATCGCCCGTCATGGCGACCAAACGGCCCTGCGCCTGCTCCTCCCGGATGACGCGGATCTTGTCCTCGGGCTTGCTCTCCGCGACGAAGTCATCGACGCCGGCGTCACGTGCGATGGTCGCCGCAGTGAGGCGGTTGTCGCCCGTGACCATGACGGTGCGAATGCCCATGCGGCGGAGTTCCTCGAACCGCTGCCGGATGCCGGGCTTCACTGTGTCCTTCAGGTAGATCAGGCCAAGCACCTGGTGGCCGTCGAGTACGGCGAGGGGCGTGCCTCCTTCGCCAGCAATCCGCTGCGAGTGGGCGACAAGGTCACGGGACGGGTCGCTCCCGGCAGCGGCAGAGATCGCGTCGACGGCGCCTTTCGCCACCAGTGTGCCGTTGGACCGCACGCCACTGAGCCGCGTCTCGGCGCTGAAGGGGACGAGTTCGGCGTCGGCCGGCAACGTGCCTACGAGGTGCGCGTAACCCTGGGCGCGGGCGAGGTCGATCACCGAGCGGCCCTCGGGCGTCTCGTCGCCGAGGGAGCAACGTACCGCCGCCGAGACCAGACGTTCTGCCTGGACGCCATCGACCGGGACGAATTCGGACGCGAGGCGGTTGCCGAAGGTGATCGTGCCGGTCTTGTCGAGCAGCAACGTGTCGACGTCGCCCGCGGCCTCGACCGCGCGACCCGACATCGCGAGCACGTTGCGCTGCACGAGGCGGTCCATGCCGGCGATCCCAATGGCGGAGAGCAGGCCGCCAATCGTGGTCGGGATCAGGGTGACCAAGAGGGCCACGAGGATGACTACGGATATCTCGGAGCCGGAGTAGCGGGCGAACGGCTGGAGGGTCACCGTGACCATCAGGAAGATGAACGTGAGCCCGCTCAGGAGGATGTTGAGCGCCACCTCGTTTGGTGTCTTCTGGCGCTCGGCGCCCTCGACCAGCGCGATCATGCGGTCGAGGAACGTCTCGCCAGGGTTGGCCGTGATACGGATGCGGAGCGAGTCGCTGACCACAGTCGTGCCGCCAGTCACCGAGCTACGGATATCGGTACCCGGCTCCTTCACGACCGGGGCGGACTCGCCCGTGATCGCCGCCTCATTCACGTAGGCGACCCCCTCGATGACGTCCCCGTCGCCTGGAATGAGCTCGCCGGAGGCCACGACGACGACATCGCCGCGACGGAGGAGGCTTGCCGGTACGTCCTCGATGCCGTCGTCTCGCACGCGACGGGCGGTGGATTGGGTGCGAGTCCGGCGAAGGGTGTCGGCCTGCGCTTTGCCACGGCCTTCAGCGATCGCCTCGGCGAAGTTCGCGAACAGCACGGTGAACCAGAGCCAGACCGAAATTTGCAGTTCGAAGCGCGCGAGCTCGAACGATTTCCCATCGATGACGTCTCTGATGCAGATCAGGGTCGTCAGGAGTGCGCCCACTTCGACGATGAAGATGATGACGTTCTTATAGAGTTTCCAGGGAGCCAGCTTGCGGAACGAATCCACAACGGCCTGGCGAACGATCTGTGCGGTCCAGACGCTCGCTGTCTGACGCTTCTCGACTCGGAGTGGCACCGGAGCAGGCGCTTGCGCTACGGCCATCTCAGTTGTCCTCCTCGAATGCCTAGAACAGTGTTCCGCTGCGCATGAGGTGCTCGACGATTGGGCCGAGCGCGAAGGCAGGGAAGAACGTCAGGAGCCCGACGATGAGGATGACGCCCGCGAAGAGGCCCCCGAATGTGACCCCGTCCACCGGGAAGGTGCCGAGACTGGCCGGGACGCGTCGCTTTTCGACCATGGTCCCGGCGATCACCATGACGGCGACGATGAAGATAAAGCGACCGACGAGGATATTGATCCCGATTCCGAGGTTGTAGAACGTCGTGTTTGCTCCCAGACCAGCAAAGGCAGAGCCGTTGTTCGCGGCGCCTGAGCTAAAGGCGTAGAGGATCTCCGATAGCCCGTGCGGTCCCGCGTTGTTCAACGCGTCGGTGCCAAAGCTCTGGGCGACCCCAATCGCGGACCATCCGAGGATCAGCAGTGGGAAGATCAGCAGCGCTACCATCGCGGACTTCATCTCGCGCGCCTCGACCTTCTTCCCGAGGTATTCCGGCGTCCGTCCGACCATGAGCCCGGCGATGAACACGGTCAGGAGTATGTACAGCACAGCGCCGTACATGCCCGAACCAACGCCGCCGAAGATGACCTCACTTGTCGCGATGTTGGCCAGGGGCATTAACCCTCCCAGGGCCGTGTAGCTGTCATGCATGCTGTTTACCGAACCGTTTGAGGCATCGGTCGTCGTGACAGCCCAGATGGTTGAGTTGCCGATACCAAAGCGTTGCTCTTTCCCCTCCATGTTTCCGCCGAGCTGACCGTTCCCTGCCACCTGGGTAACGCCCACCGCCTCGAGGTTCGGGTTTCCGGTCTGCTCGGCGTACCCAACGATGACCGCGCCCAGCAGCATGAGCGCGGTCATCGCGCCGACGAGCACCCAACCGTGTTTCGTCGATCCGACCATGCGGCCGTACATGTAGACGGAAGCGACCGGGATCAGGAGGATGGCGAGCATCTCGACCAGGTTCGACCAGGCGGTCGGGTTTTCGAATGGGTGAGCCGAGTTCGCATTGAAGAAGCCGCCACCGTTCGTGCCCAACTGCTTGATGGCGAGCTGTGCCGCGGCCGGACCCATGCCGAGGACTTGCGTCGGTCCCTCGAGCGTGGCGACTTGTTTGTAGGCCGCGAAATTCTGAATCACGCCCTGCGATACGAGGAAGATCGCGACGAGCAGGCTGAGCGGGAGCAGGATGTAGAGCACACTGCGGGTGAGATCGACCCAGAAGTTGCCGAGCGTATGAGCTGAGTGCCGCGCCAGTCCGCGGATGACGGCGACCAGGATCGCCATGCCGACTGCGGCCGAGACGAAGTTCTGGAACGTGAGGCCAACCATCTGCGAGAAGTAGCTCAGCGTGGTCTCGCCGCCGTAGGACTGCCAGTTCGTGTTGGTCACGAAGCTGACGGCAGTATTGAAGGCGAGACTCGGCTTCACAGCGGGGAAATGCTGCGGGTTCAGGGGCAACGATCCCTGCGTTCTCAGGATGAGATAGAGCATGAGGAACCCGAGCAGGTTGAAGGCCAACACGGCAAACAGATAGCGCCGCCAGTCCTGTTCGGACTCCTCGTGCACGCCGGACAGGCGGTACGTAACGGCCTCGAGCGGCCGGACGATTGGATGCAACCAGGTGCGGCGGCCTTCGTACACAGTCGCCATATAGCTGCCGAGTGGCTTCGCCGCGAGCAGCAGGACGGCCGTGTAGAGAGCCAGCTGTCCCCACTCGATGGTGGTCATTTCGCTACATCTCCTCCGCGCGGAGCAGTGCGTACAAGACATAGGCGCCGAGCACCAGCGCGATCGTGAGCGCGATCAGGTTTTCGGCGTCCATCACACCCTCCTCAGGAACTCCGCGAGGAGTCCGAATGCGACAAACGAGCTGACGGTGAGCGTGAGAAAACCGATGTCAGGCATCCAGCATCTCTTCCTTCCTGCGTCCTCCCAGCACGTCGCCCACCAGACGCAGCAATGCCTCGATCGGAAACGGCTTGAGCAGCACACCGGCGGGACAGAATTCCTCAAGACGCCGGCGCGAGAGGGGTGCAGCGGACAACACGACGACGGGGATGCGAGCACGATCCGTCGGAGAGAGCCGCCGGAGCACCTCCCAGCCCGTGAGGTCCGGGAGGTTGATGTCAAGGAGCAGCAGACCCGGCACAACCTCACTCATCCTGGCCAGTGCCTCGCGGCCTGCGGCGGCTGTGTGCACGGTGTACCCGTGGGCGCGCAGCGAGCGCTCGAGGACAGTCAGAATCGCCTGCTCGTCGTCAACAAGCAGGATGTCCTCGTTCATCGCTGGCAGTTGCCGAGAGGTCGCATGCGAGGATTGTTGCCGACGAGCTGTCAGCGCCGCGTGGATGAACGTCTCCGAGGATATGCGGGCGGCGTCAGGGAATCGGCGCCGAGATTCGGTACCCGACGCCGGGGTCGGTGACGATCAGGTTGGCCGCCTCGGGCGAGGCTTCCCTCAGCTTCCGGCGCAGCTGATGGATGAACGTCCGCAGGATGTGGTGATCGTCCGCGTACTCCGGCCCCCAGACTCGTTGGAGGATCAGGCGCTGGGTGAGGACGCGGTTCTGCTGTTCCATCAGCAAGCGGAGTAACGCGAACTCCGTGGGGGTTAGTTGCACCGGACGGCCGGCGACGAAGACTTCGTGAGTATCGAGGCGAAGGCTGACCGCGCCGGCGTTGAGCGCGGGCTCCTCCAAATTCCGGCTCTGGCGGCGCAGCGACACGCGAATACGAGCAAGGAGTTCGTCGATACTGAACGGCTTGGTGACGTAGTCGTCAGCGCCGCTATCGAGCGCCTCGACCTTCCTGGCATCATCGCCGACGGCGCTAAGTACGATGATCCACGCATCGGTCAGCGGCCTGATCGTGGTGCATACGCGAACGCCATCCACGTCGGGCAATACCAGGTCGAGGAGGATCACCTCGGGGTGAAAGGAGGAGACCTCATTCGCGACGGGGCTGCCGGCGGCAACGGTCCTTACCTCGTATGAGGTGGCTTCGAGCGCGCGGCGTATCACCCGCTGGATGGCGGGGTCGTCGTCGACCACGAGGATTCGTGCGCCCTTCAAGCAGGCGGCTCCATCCGTTGCAATTGGGGGGTGAACATCGTCGCAAACAGACCGCAGTTCATTGCTGCCACGCTGCGGGGTCGGCTGTGGCGCTGGTCGTCGCGAGCAGCCTCTCTTCCGCGGTATGCGTTGCGACTGTACACCGCCGCAGGACTCCTCGAGTACGTGCGCCACGGCGAACCCGCAGAGCGCAAGCAAGGATGTGTTACGGCGGAGCCGCCATCTCGATACCGCGTCCGGGGTAGACCGGTTCCTGATGCAAGTTCTGGCAGCCGGGGATCGGGTGCGACTCCCCAGGGGGAAGTCCTGCGCCACCTCGGTTCGTGGGCGGTCAGCCGGGCGCCTGAAGCGGCATCCTCGTGGGCTTGGTCTATGAGTGGGCGGCCGCGAGCGGCGCGGTGGGTGTGGAGGTGGGGGTGACTTCGGGCCTGGGGAGGAAGACGAGGAAGAGGGTGCCGAGGGCGGCGGCGATGGCGAGCGCGGTGAAGCCGAAGGTGTAGGACCCGGTGACGTCGTAGGAGAGCCCGGCGAGGAAGGGCGCGGAGACCGAGGCGATGGTCACGACGCTGGAGGAGAGGCCCATGATCGAGCCAAAGGATTTCGCGCCGAAGTATTCGGCACGCATGGTGACGATGACGGGGACGCGGGCGCCCCAGGCGAGGCCGTTGCCGATGGCGAAGCCGACGAGCACCGGCATCGCGGTGCCGTAGGCGAGCGCGAGCAGGGAGCCGGCGTGCAGCAGCATGCAGCCCATGATCACGGCTCGTGAGCCGATGCGGCTCGCCAGCCAACCGCCGAGGGGGCGTCCCGCGAAGTTGGCCGCGGTCATGACGGTGGTGAGGGTGGCGGCGGCGCCGAGGGAGTAGGAGAGCGAGCCGACGAGGTGCGCGGTGAAGTGCACCTGGACAACCGCGACCACGAGGACCGACGCGGCGTGGGCGAGGGAGATGTACCAGAAGGCCTTCGTACGGAGGGCCTGGCGGACGGTGAAGTCGGGGATGTTGGAGGAGAGACGGACGACCGAGGCTGCGGCGGCGCCGGAATCCTCGGGCTTGCGGCCGTCGGGTAGGTAGCCGTAGGGCTCGGGGCGCTGGCGGACGACCTGGGTGAGGGGGAGGCCGACGAGCAGGACGATGATGCCGGAGACATTGGCGACGGTGCGCCAGCCCCAGGTCTCGAGGCCCCAGACAACGAGGGGGAGTGAGAAGCCGCCGATGGCGGTGCCGAGGAGCGCGATGCCCATCGCGGTCTGCCGTTTCTCCTCGAACCAGTTGACGATGACGGTGGTGATCGAGAGGAAGCCGGCGAAGGAGGCGCCGACGGCCATGACCAGGTAGGCGATGTAGAACCAGGTAATGGTGTCGATGCGGGCGAAGAGGAAGAAGCCGGCGGCAAACATGAGCATCCCGGCGCGCATGACGGCGCGGGGGCCGAGGCGATCGAGGAGCCAGCCCTGGATCGGGCCAAGGAGTCCATCCTCGACGCGGGCTAGGGAGAAGGCGCCGGAGAGGGCAGTGCGGTTCCAGCCGAAGTCGCGCTCGAGCAGGACGATGTAGGAGCCGAAGGACTGCTGCAGGAGGCCGGCGGAGAGGGCCTGCGCCCCGATCGCGGCGCCGACGATCCACCAACCGTAGAAGGGCAGGCGGAGCCTCGGCACGGACGAGCCTTTCGGTGCGGGAAGTGCAACGGGAGGAGCCCGCTGGAGGGCGATGATAACGAGCGGAGATGCAGGGTGCATCCGTCGCAGGCGACCTTGGCGAGCCGGTCGTAGAACCTCAAATCTCGTCGAGGTTCGGATAGCTTTCCGGCTTTTAGGGGCTTCCGTCCATTGACGCTAGATCGGGGCCGCCGAATGGTGAGTGCCGCCCGAGAAAGGACGGAAACCGTGCACCGACGTGTCTTGATCTTGCTGACGGCGTTTGCCCTCGGCGCGGCGTTGCTGGCCGCGTGCGGCGGCGACGATGACAATGGCGGGGCGAACGCGACAGCGACCGCGGGCATCGGGAGCGCCTCTTCGCCGACGGCGACGGCGGCCGCCGTGTACCCGATGACCGTGAAGGACATGCTGGGCAAGGACGTGACGATCAAGGCGCAGCCACAGCGCATCGTGGCGGCGAGCCCCTCGGCGATCGAGTTGCTGTACGCGGCGGGCGGGAAGGCCGTCGCGCGCACGACGACGGCGAAGATCCCCGCTGAAGTGACCTCGCTGCCGGACATCGGCACGGCGGAGAAGCCGGCGTACGAGCGAATCGTGCAGCAGAACCCGGACCTCGTGCTTGCGGACGCCTCGCTGCAGGCGCAGTTCGCGCCGAACTTCGCGAGCAGCCTCGCGGGGGTGCCGGTGCTGTTCGTGGGGGCGCAGAAGTACGACGACATCGCGACCTCGCTGCAGCTGATCGGGAAGGTGATCAACAACCCCGAGAAGGCTGCCTCTGCGGTGAAGGCGATGGAGGACGCAAAGACGCAGGTCAAGAACCTGGTTAGCGGGAAGACCGCGCCACGGACGTTGATCCTGATCGGCGCGCCAAACGACCCGTTCGTGGCGCTGACGGACTCGTTCATCGGAAACCTCGCGGGGCTGGCGGGGGCGAAGAACGTCGCGGCCGGGGAGCCGCAGAGCGGGCCGCTGCCGGGGTACACCAAGCTGTCGCTGGAGAAGATCGTGGCGGCGGACCCGGAGGTGATCCTCACGATCACGGCGGGCCCTCCAGGCGGTCCGAGCCTGGCGGATGGGATCAAGAGCAACGCAGCGTACGCGACCCTTTCGGCGGTCAAGAATGGGCGGGTGCGTGACCTCGACGTGGAGGTGTACCTGCAGTCGCCGAGCCCGCGGGCGGCCCAGGGGTTGAAGGACCTCGCGGCGCTGCTCTTCCCGGGCGCGGGCGCTTCGGCGACCGCGGCGGCCACACCGACGGCGACCCCGCGGTAGGCGGGACGGGGCACGCCCCGGAGCGCGGGCCGATGAACAGGGAGCCATGCTAACCGCGGCCCCGAGCAAGCGATTGCCGCCCGTCGTGACGATTGTCGCGGCGGGCGGTCTGCTGCTGGTCGCCATGGGGGTGGCGGTCGCCCTCGGGTCGGTGCGGCTGGGACCGGGGCAGGTCTTCGACGGGCTATTCGACCGCGGGGACCCGGTCGCGCGGCAGATCGTGTGGCAGTTGCGAGTGCCGCGTGTGCTGGTGGCCGCGCTGGTGGGGGCGAACCTCGGGCTGGCGGGGGTGCTGCTGCAGGGGATCACGCGCAACCCGCTGGCGGATCCGCACATCCTCGGGTTCTCGGCGGGCGCCGGGCTGGCGGCGATCGCGGTGCTGGTGATCGCGCCGGGGACGCCGGTGCAACTCGTGGCGCCGGCGGCCTTCCTCGGATCACTTGCCTCGGCGGCGGTCGTGTACGCGCTGGCGTGGCGCGGCGGGATCTCGCCGGTGCGCTTCGCGCTGTCGGGGGTCGCGGTGGCGGCGCTGTTCACGGCGCTCAGCACCGCGGTGATTGCCACCTCGGACCTGTTCACGCAGGCGACGCTGTCGTTCCTGGCGGGCGGACTGTTCGGGCGCGACTGGAGCCACTTCAAGCAGTTGTGGCCATACACCGTGGGGGCGGGGAGCCTAACGCTGCTGGCCGCGGGGTGGCTGAACATCCTCGCGCTCGGGGACGACATGGCGCGGGGACTCGGGCTGCGGGTGGAGCGCGCGCGGCTGCTGCTGGCGGTCCTCGCCGCGGTGCTGACGGGGTCGGCGGTCGCGGTGAGCGGGCTGCTGGCGTTCATCGGCCTGGTAGTGCCGCATGCGGCGCGACTGGTGGCGGGCAACGACTATCGAGTCGTGATGCCGCTGGCGGCGATCCTCGGGGCGGCGCTGCTGGTGGTCGCGGACACGTTCGCGCGGGTCGCGCTGGCGCCGACGGAGCTGCCGGTGGGCATCGTGACGGCGGTGGTCGGCGCGCCGGCGTTCTTGCTGCTGGTGCGGACACGGACATGAACGGGAGCGCGCCGGCGCCGCTGGTTGAGGTGCGCGGCGTCTCCGTGCGGTATGGAGCGCGCACGGCCGTCGACGACGTGAGCCTCGAGGTGCGGCGCGGTGAGATCGTCGCGATCATCGGGCCGAACGGATCGGGCAAGTCCACGCTGCTGAGGGCGATCGGGCGGATGCGGAAGCCGGACGGCGGCCTCGTGCGGTTCGACGGCCAGGATATCTGGCGGACCAGCTCGCGGGAGTACGCGCGGCGGGTGGCGTTCCTGCCGCAGGCGCCCGAGGCGCCCTCGGACCTGACGGTCGAGGAGCTGGCATGGCGGGGGCGGTTCCCGCATCGAGGGCTGCTCGCTGCGGCGACGAAGGGCGACCGGACGGCGGTGGAGACGGCGATCGAGCAATGCGGCCTGGAGGCGCTGCGCGGCCGACCGCTCGCCACGCTTTCGGGGGGCGAACGTCAGCGGGCGTGGATCGCGCTCGCGCTGGCGCAGGAGCCGGAGCTGCTGCTGCTCGATGAGCCGACGACGTTCCTCGACATCGGGCACCAGCAGGAGCTGCTGCAGCTGCTGTGTGCGCTGAATGCGTCGCGGGGACTGACCATCGTGATGGTGATGCACGACATCGCGCAGGCTGCCCACTGCGCGCACCGGCTGGTGGCGATGCAGGGCGGGCGGCTCATCGTGGATGGCACGCCGGCGGAGGTTGTGACCGCGGAGCGCATCGGGGTGCTGTTCGGCGCCTCGGTGACAGTGCTGCGGCACCCGGAGAGCGGCGCGCCGATCGTGGTGCCGGCGACCTTCCTGCGGGGGGACTGAGGGTCGAGGCGACCCCGGATGGGTATCATCCGAGGATGGCCAGTGAAGCCGTCCAGGCGCTGCTCAAGCACGCGATGCAGCTGCATTCGCGCGGGGAGATCGACGCGGCGCTGACGGTCGCGCGCGATGCCGTGGCGCAGGATCCGTACTTCGGCGAGGGATGGGCGTACCTCGGCAACACACTGGTGACGCGGAAGCGGCAGTTCGCGGACGGGCTGGATGCGCTCGAGCGGGCGGCGCAGCTGTGTCCTCAGGATGCCGCGGTGTACTACACGTTGGGGTGGTGCCGGGAGTTCGCCGCGAACGCCCTCGACAAGCCGAAACGCAGCCGGCCGCACCAGGCCGTAGGCCAGGACGCCTCGACGCTCTACGCGATGGCAAAGGCGGCGTTCCTGCGGGCGTTGCAGCTCGAGCCGGAGGAAGGGATGCGGGGCGACATCGAGGACATGCTAGACGTGATCGCGAACGCCACGGGCGAGCCCTGGCGCGAGGGCGAGTAGTGCCGCACCTCGAGCTGGCGGACGGATTCCGGCTGTACTACGAGTCGCACGGCGAGGGGCCGGCGGTGCTGTTCGCGCACGGCGCGGGCGGCAATGCTATCTCATGGTGGCAGCAAGTGCCGGCGTTCCGCGGGCGGTACCGGGTGATCACGTTCGACCACCGGGCGTTCGGGCGGTCGCCCGACATCGAGGGCGGACCCGGGCGGACGGCGTTCGGCGCGGACGCGGTCGCGCTGCTCGACCACCTCGGGGTGGGGGCGGTGCACGTGGTGGCGCACTCGATGGGCGCGCGCACGGCGATGGCGCTGATGCGGCACGACGAGTCGCGGATCCGATCGCTCACGCTGTCGGGGTCGAACGCGGGGTGCGTGGACGACCGGCTGCGCGCGCGGAAGGCGGAACTGGAGGCGTCGGGGGTCCTGAGCGGGTCGCTGCTGTCGCGCGCGCTCGCGGCGGACTTCGTGGAACGGGCGCCCGAGCTGGCGCACCTGTACCGGCAGGTGCGAGCGGTGAATCCGCCGCGGCCGGCGGACTTCCTCGCGCCCACGCCCGAGATGCGGAACTATCGGGGTTCGACGGCGGGGCGCATCAACGACAGCGGCGTGCCGGTGCTGTGGGTGGTCGGCGAACACGACCGTGTGGTGCCCGCGGAGCTGGTGCGCATCTCGCACGAGCTGACGCCGGGGTCGCGGTACGTGGAGGTGGTGGATGCCGGGCACTCGGCGTACTTCGAGCGGGCGGAGGCGTGGAACGCGGCGGTGCGTTCGTTCATTGACGCGGTCGAGGATGGCGTCGCGGGGACGCGGGGCACCGGGGACGGAAGGGCGGGGGCATGGACCTCGAGTTGAGGGGGCGGCGGGCGATCGTCACGGGCGGAAGCCGTGGGATCGGGAAGGCGATCGCGCTGGAGCTGGCGCGCGAGGGCGTGGACATCGCGATCTGCGCTCGCGACCGGGCGACGCTCGACGCGGCGGCCGCTGACATCCGCGCGCTCGGGGTGCGGGCGGCCGGTATCGAGGTGGACGCGGGCAACCGCGCGAGCGTCGACGCGGCCGTCGAAGAAGCGGTTGCGCAGCTGGGCGGGGTGGACATCCTCGTGAATAGCGCGGGGCAGCCGGGGGGTCTCGCGACCGGGCCGCTGCCGACGGTGACCGACGAGGACGTGCTAGAGGACTTCAACGCGAAGACCTTCGGGACGCTGCGGTTCTGCCGGGCGGTGGCGCCGCACCTGCAGCAGCAGGGCTGGGGCCGCATCATCAACATCGGGGGGCTGTCGGGGCGGCAGCCGGGGACGTACAGCACGGGGATGCGGAACGTGGCGATCACTCACCTGACGCGGACGCTGTCGCTCGAGCTGGCGCCATCCGGGATCACGGTAAACATCGTGCATCCGGGGATGACGCGGACGGAGTGGGCGGCGGGCCGCTGGGCGGAGGCGGCACGACGGCAGGGACTGCCGCCGGAGGAGGGCGAACGGATCGCCTCGGAGCGGGCGCTGATGAAGCGGGTGGTGGACGCGAGCGAGATCGCGTACGTGGTGGCATTCCTCGCGTCGCCCAAGGCGAGCGCGGTGTCGGGCGAAGTGATCGGGGTCGGGGGCGGCGAGCCGGGGCGCTCGCTCTTCCTGTAGGACGGCGCTGCTCGAGGATGGCGATGGCGGGCGAATCGATCATCGGAAGGCGGATCGCGGTTGTCGGCAGCTCGGGGAGCGGCAAGTCGACGGTGGCTTCGTTGCTGGCGGAGCGGCTCGCGCTGCCGTTCGTGGAGCTGGATGCGCTGTACTGGAAGCCCGGATGGGTGGAGTCGGAGCACGAAGAGTTCGTGGGCCGGGTGCAATCGGAGACCGCCGGCGAGGGATGGGTGGTCGCCGGGAACTACTCGCGAGCGTGGCCGGTGTACTGGCCGCGCGCCGAGACGGTGGTCTGGCTCGACCTGCCGCTGCGCGTGTGCCTCGGCCGCCTCGTGCGGCGTTCGTGGCGGCGGTCGCGGGAGCGCGAGTTGCTGTGGGGTACGAACACGGAGCGGTTCTGGAAGCACCTGAAGCTCTGGAACGCGAACGACTCGCTCCTTACGTGGACGGTCCTGGCGCGGGGACCCCTCGAACGGAGGGTGATGCGCGAGGCGGGGCCCGATGGAATGGCCACCGGACGCGTCGTGCGGCTGCGCTCGGCGGCGGACGTCGAGGAGTTCGTGCAGCTCGTGGCGCCCGAGGTCGCGACGGACGCGGCGCTGGCGGGCGTGCGCTGAGATGCTGACGCTTACCGACATCTCCGTCCGCTTCGGCGGGCAGCTGCTGTACGAGGACGTCAACTGGCAGCTGAGCCCTCGAGGGCACTACGGCCTCGTGGGGGCGAACGGCAGCGGGAAATCGACGCTGCTGCGGGTCATGACTGGCGAGCTGGCGCCGACGACCGGGTCGGTGAGCCAGATCCGCGGGCTGAACATCGGGACGCTGGGGCAGGACCACTTCCGGTTCGACGACCGGACGCCGATCGACGTTGTGCGCATGGGGCGGCCCCGGCTGTGGCAGGCGCTGGAGGAGCGGGCGGGGTTGCTCCTCGAAGTGGTCGAGGGGGGCGCGGCGCAGCAGGGCGAGCGGCTGGCGGAGATCGAGGCGGAGATCGGGGGGCTGGGCGGGTACCAGTCCGAGGCCGAGGCAGCCGCGCTGCTCGTGGGGCTGGGGGTGCCGCACGAGCGGCATGAGCGGCCGATGCGGGAGCTATCGGGCGGGTTCCGGCTGCGGGTGTTGCTGGCGCAGACGCTGTTCTTCGCGCCGGACCTGCTGTTGCTCGACGAGCCGACGAACCACCTCGATATCGCCTCGATCCGCTGGCTAGAGGGGTACCTGCGGGAGTTCCGCGGGGCGTTCGTCGTGATCTCGCACGACCGGCACTTCCTGAACGCGATCTGCGACCAGATCGCGGACGTGGACTACCAAGAGGTGCGGCTGTACGCCGGGAACTACGACGCGTTCGAGGCGGCGAAGACCCTGGCTTCCACGCAGAAGGAGGCGGAGCTCGTGCGCGCGGAAGCGCGGCGCGAGGAGCTGCAGGAGTTCATCGACCGCTTCCGCGCGAAGGCGACGAAAGCGCGGCAGGCCTCGGCACGCAAGAAGCAGGTCGCGAAGATGGAGCTGCCGGAGCTGAAGCGCAGCTCGCGGAAGTCGCCGGCGTTCCGGTTCACGCCTCGACGGCCGTCCGGCCGCGAGGTGCTCGACGTGCGGGGGGTGTCGAAGCGGTTCGGGGATGGGCCGCCGGTGCTGCGCGATGTGTCGTTCGCGGTGGAGCGCGGGCAGCGCGTGGCGGTCGTCGGGCCGAACGGGGTGGGGAAGTCGACGCTGCTGAACATCGTGCGGGGAGCCCTCGAGGCAGACAGCGGGTCGGTGCGCTTCGGGCACGAGGTGCAGACGGGGTACTTCGCGCAGGACCACCACGAGCTGCTGCGCGGCGAGGCGAGCGCCTACGACTGGCTGTGCAGCGCGACGGGCCTCGCGGACATTCCCACGGTGCGGGGAACGCTCGGGGCGGTGCTGCTCAGCGGGGACGACGCGCTGAAGCGGGTCAACGACCTCAGCGGGGGCGAGGCGGCGCGGCTGCTCCTGGGTGCACTCATGTTGCAGCAGCCCAACCTGCTGCTGCTCGACGAGCCGACAAACCACCTGGACCTCGAGGGGCGCGAGGGCCTGATGCGCGCGCTGCAGGCGTACACGGGGACGGTGCTGTTCGTGAGCCACGACCGGCACTTCGTGTCGGGGGTGGGGACGCGGGTACTGGCGCTGTCGCCCGACGGCCTCGAGGACTTCGCGGGGACGTACGAGGAGTACCTGGCGAAGCAGGGCGCCGACTTCCTCGCGGGGGCGCAGGGAGCCGCTGAGGCGGCACGCAGCTCGGGGCCTCCCACCGCGGTGGCGGCCGGGGACTATGCGGAGCGCAAGGAGCGTAGACGGAACCTGGCGCTGCTCAAGCGGTCGGTGGAGCGGCTGGAGCACGAGGCGGGCGAGCTGGAACGGGCGATTGCCGACCTCGAGACGGTGTTCGCGGACCCGGGGTACTACCAGCGCACCGAGCGTGAGCAGCTGCAGGCGGACGTCGAGCGGCAGGAAGGGCTGCGGCAGCGGCTGGCGGCGACCGTCGCCGAGTGGGAGGAATCCGCGCTGGCCCTCGACGCGATCGAGGTCGAGGCCTAGGCGCGTCCGTCGATGTCGCGGGCGAGGGCGACATCGCGGTCGGTGATGCCGCCCTCGTCGTGGGTCGTAAGGGCGAGGCCGACGCGGTTGTAGGTGGCCGTGATCGTGGCGTGGTGATTGGCGCGCTCCTGCAGCGCCGCGACCCGCACGATGAAGCCGAGGGCCTCGACGGCGTCGCGGAACTCGAAGTCGCGGACGAGCTGACCGTCCTCGTGGCGCCAGTCGTGGAGGCTGGCAAGCGCTTCGTTCAGCCGGGCATCGTTGAGGCGGGGCATGGTGGCTCCTCGAGTTCGCTTGCCGGGCCGTGGGTGCGGGCCGACACTCGACTTAGCATCGCATCAGCCGGAAAGAAGGTCGTCGTGAGCTCGATCCTCGAGACGTTCGAAGCCATGCACCAGGGTTCGCGACGGCTGGCCGAACGGGCGCGGCGGGTGTTTCCCTCGGGGGTCACGCACGACATCCGGGCGTTCGCGCCGTGGCCGATTTACGTGGAGCGAGCGGCGGGCGCGCGGAAGTGGGACGTCGACGGCAACGAGTATGTGGACTACATCGGCGGGCACGGGGCGTTGCTGCTCGGTCACAACCGCGCTGAGGTGGTGGAGGCGGCACAGGAGGCGCTTGGGCGGGGGACGCACTTCGGGTCGTCGCACGAGGCGGAGCTGGAGTGGGGCGAGCAGGTGATCGCGATGGTGCCGTGCGGGGAGCGAGTGCGGTTCACCTCGTCGGGGACTGAGGCGACGATGATGGCGCTGCGGCTGGCGCGCGCGTTCACGGGCCGCGAGCGGGTGGTGAAGCTCGTCGAGCACTTCCACGGGTGGCATGACCTCGTCGTGGGACGGCTGCGGGAGGACGAGGCGCATCCGTACTCGGTCGGTGTGCCCAGCGGGTTCTACGACTCGCTGACGATCGTGCCGTCGGGGGATGAGGCTGCGCTGCGGGAGGCGCTGGCGCCTCGGGACGTGGCGGCGGTGATCGTCGAGCCGACGGGGGCGCACTGGGGGACACACCCGCTGGCGCCCCTGTACCTGCAGTTCGCGAGCGAGGCGTGCCGGGAGACGGGGACGCTCTTCGTGATGGACGAGGTGATCACGGGGTTCCGAATGGCGCCGGGCGGCGCGCAGGAGCGGTACGGCGTGCGTTGCGACCTCTCGACCCACGCGAAGATCCTCGCGGGCGGATTGCCGGGCGGCTGCGTGACGGGCCGCGAGGACGTGATCACGATGCTCGAGATCCGGGACGACGGCGAGTGGAACTCGACGCGGCGGGTGACGCACCAGGGGACGTTCAACGCGACGCCGGTCTCGGCGGCGGCGGGGACGGCGGCGCTACGGCTGATCGCGCGGGGTGGGGAGACGGAGCGCGCGGATGCGGCGACGGCACGGCTGGTGCGCGGACTGAACTCGCTGTTCGGGGAGTTGAGCGTGCCGGGGTCCGCCTGGGCGGTTTCCTCGATGTGGCATTTGAACCTCGGGTACGAGGCGCCGAGGCCGACGGACGTCGAGTGGGACGCGAGCGAGGAGCCACAGGGGGTGCCGGAACGGCTGGTAGCGCCGCTGAAGTGGGCGCTGTTCAACCACGGCGTGGACCTGATGAACACCGGGGGGATGGTGTCCTCGGCGCATGGGGACGAGGAGATCGACCAGACGGTAGAGGCGTTTCGGGCGGCGGTGGGTGACCTGCGCGCGGCGGGGCTGCTCGACTGAGGCAACATAAGAACACGCGAGCGGCCTCAAGACGCACATAACTTATCCACAGCGATTTGAGCAGTTGTGTTGATAAGAGGTGCGCTCAGCGGCGATCAGGTGCCATAATGCGCGCCTATGCGGTGGGGCCACCTTCTGACGCCTTGGCGGTTGTTGCGCCACAGCCTGTTCATTGCCGGGCTGGCGTTGACGATTGCCGTCGCTGCCGTCGTGACCGGGGTCGTGCTGCAGGGCAACGACGGCACGACGTATCCGAAGACCAGCGCCAGCAGCAGCCGCGATCACGGGGAGTCCACCTCGATCGGGGCACTCACCAGGTGGGTGAAGTCGCCGGGGTCCGTGAAGGCCGCGAGCGCAGACGGCGGGCCCGAGTCGGCGGCAACGACCGCGACAGCGGAACCGGAAGCCACGGCCGGAGCCTCCGAGGGCGCGAGCGCTGAGGAAGGCGCGGCGTCAGAAGCTCGAGTCTCGACCGCGCTGACCAACGAAGTGCCGATGCTGGCGGAGCGGCCGGCGGACCAGGGCGACATGGTGGTCTCGGCGGCGCGGTTCAAGGTGAAGTCGACCCCGACGGTGAGCGAGGCAACGACTCGGACGCAGGTCACGGCGCCGACGGCGCAGGACATGCGGCCGGGCGACGAGCTGACGGTGCCGGTCACCTTCTATTACTGCGAAGACTCGACGGGTGGTCAGCGGCGCGGGGATGGCGGCGGGTTCTGTGGCCTGATGCGCGACGGAACGGCGGTCTACCCGGGTGCGGCAGCGTGCGACGTGGTCTACCTCGGTCAGCGCTTCCGCATCGAGGGAGACCCGACCGGCCGGACGTACGTGTGCGCGGACACGGGGAGCGCCATCCACGGGCAGCACCGCGACATCTGGTTCATGAGCAGCGGCGAGGGCTGGGCCTGGCAGCAGGTGGTCGGACGCTCGGCTGTCATCCAAGTGTTACCGTAGCGCGCTTCCCATACCTCGATCCCGGCCCTATGCTCGATCCACGCAAACGTGATAGAGCCGCGCTCTGAACTTGTGCTTGTGCGCACAAGAACACATCCGGTAGAATCACGACCAGATATCTCTGCAGGGACGAGGCGCCCCTGGAAAGGAAAGGACTACATGACGACGAACCTTGAAGCCGCGGAGCGAGAGCGACGCCGCGCAACCGGGCAGCGGCTGCGGCAGTGGCGGATGAAGCGGGAGCGCTCGCAGGCGGAAGTCGCACGGACGGCGGGCATCACGCAGGCCTCGCTCTCGAACTACGAGACGGGGAAGCGCGAGCTTCCGCTGTCGACGGCGCTCTCGGTGGCGGCGGCGCTCGACATCTCGCTGGGCGACGTGCTCGATGTCTCCGACATCATCGTGCTGCGTGACTCGCGGCTTGGTAAGGTCGTGAAGACGCTCGTGGACCGGCCGGACCTGCTGGACTCGATTGCGCCCCGGCGCGTGGAGTCGGAAGCGGCGTCCTAACTCCTCGACCATTCCTCCCACCGACGAAGGGCCCCGCTCTGGCGGGGCCTTTTGGCGTCCCGTTCAGCGGGTACGGGGAAACGTATACTGATCGAGGCGACCGGTGGGGAGCCACCGGTAGCGTTCGGCATTCGCTCAACCACCAGCACCCGCCGGCGCGCCGCCCCGGAGAGACCGGGGAAGTGAAGGGGGCCAGCCTTGGCGAACGAGCAACCCGCGACGCTTGGCGCGCTGCGTGCATCCGGGTACCGGGTCCTGCCGGTGCGCGAGGAGATCCGCAAGAACCTGATCGCAAACCTCGAGCAGGGGGTGACGCTCTTCCCCGGGATCACGGGGTACGAAGATACGGTCATCCCGCAGCTCGAGAACGCGATCCTGTCGGGGCACGACATCATCCTGCTGGGGGAACGCGGCCAGGCGAAGTCGCGCATCATCCGCAGCCTGACCTCGCTGCTTGATGAGTGGACGCCGGTGATCGCGGGGGTCGAGATTCCGGAGAACCCGTTCGCGCCGATCAGCGAGCAGGGCCGGTCGCTCATCGAGGCGATGGGCGACGACACGCCCATCGCCTGGGTCCATCGTGACGAGCGATACGGCGAGAAGCTCGCGACGCCGGACATCACGATCGCGGACCTCATCGGCGAGGTCGACCCGATCAAAGTGGCGGAAGGGCGGTACCTCTCCGACCAGCTGACTATCCACTTCGGCCTGATCCCGCGGACGAACCGGGGCATCTTCGCGATCAACGAGCTGCCCGACCTGGCGGAGCGCATCCAGGTGGGATTGCTGAACGCCATGGAGGAGCGGGACGTCCAGATCCGCGGCCACAAGGTGCGGTTGCCGCTGGACGTGTTCATCGTGGCGACGGCGAACCCCGAGGACTACACGAACCGCGGGCGGATCATCACGCCGCTAAAGGACCGGTACGGGTCGCAGATCCGCACGCACTACCCTCGAAACGTCGAGGACGAGGTCAGCATCATCGACCAGGAGGCGGCGCAGCTCTCGCAGGAGGGCTACCAGGTCGTCGTGCCCGACTACATGAAAGAAGTGGTCGCGGAAATCACGCGGCTCGCGCGGCGGTCACCGGACATCAACCAGCGGTCGGGTGTGTCGGTGCGGGCCTCGGTCGCTGACTACGAGGCGATGGTGGCGAACGCGTTCCGGCGTGCCGTGCGGCTCGGGGAGCGCGAGGTGGCGCCGCGGATCTCGGACCTGCAGTTCATCAAGCCGGCCCTCGAAGGCAAGGTCGAGTTTGAGACCGTCGAGGACGGGCGCGAAGACCAGATCGTCGACCGGCTGATCCAGGGCGCGGTGGTGGCGGTGTTCAACCGCCGCTGCAGCATTACGGACCTGGAGCCGGTGATCGCGGCGTTCAAGTCAGGAATCTCGGCGGAGACCGGCGAGGCACTGCCGGTCTCGCACTACCAGCAGCTGCTGAAGCAGGTCGACGGGCTCTCTCCGGCGGTGCGGCAGGTGACCGCGGACGCGAGTCCGGCGGCGCAGGCGGCGGCGGTGGAGCTGGTGCTCGAGGGGTTGCATCTCAACAAGCGGCTGAACAAGGACAGCGTGATCGGCCAGTCGCGTTACCGAGGCTAGCGGCGCGACGCGCGCCCGACAGGGGGGCAAGATGGTCCTCGTCCATCGGTATTCGGAGTGGGACGGCACCCAGGAGATCCCCGACCTCGACGCGAGCGACGTGCTCGAGGCGCTGTCGGACGACCTGATGAATTTCGGGGACCTGCAGCACGCGCTGCGGAACCTGATGCAGCGCGGGATGCAGCGCCAGCAAGGCGGGCGCATGCAAGGGCTGCGCGACCTGCTGCACCAGTTGCGCCAGCAGCGGCGCGAGCGGCTGGACCAGTTCGACCTCGGCGGGGTGATGGACGACCTCAAGCGCCAGCTGGAGGAGATCCTCGACCTCGAGCGGCAGGCGCTGGACGAACGGCTCGGGCGGCAGCAGAGCGAGGACGGGCAGCCGGGCCAGGACGGCCCTGGCGCGGAGGCGCCCTCGGTGGATGGCGGCCAGTCGGGCGAGGACGGTGAGCAGCAAGGCCAGAGCGGAGGCCAGGACGGGCCTCGCGCGGGTCAGCAGCCGGGCGGTCAGTCCTCGCAGCAGGGCATGCGCGGCCAGCGGAGTCCGGGGCAGCGCGGACAGTCCGGGCAGGGTGGGCCGTCGGGTGAGACCGGACAACCGGGCGAAGCCGGTGACAGCGGAGAGCCCGCCGAGGGCGGGTTGAGCGACCAGCAGCAATTCGAGGAGATGCTGCGGCGGATCGCGGAGCGGAAGCAGCAATTCCTCGAAGGGCTGCCGGAGGACACGGCGGGCCAGGTGAAGGAGCTGCAGAACTACGAGTTCCTGAACCCCGAAGCGCAGCACAAGTTCCAGGAGCTGATGCAGCAGCTGAAGCAGGCGATGACGGAGTCCTTCTTCAAGGATGTCTCGCAGATGGTCGAGCAGATGTCGGCCGGCGACCTGCAGCGCATGAAGGACATGGTGCAGGCGCTGAACGACATGCTCGTGCAGAAGATGCGCGGGCAGGAGCCGGACTTCGACTCCTTCATGCAGCAGTACGGGGACATGTTCGGGCCGAACCCGCCGCAGTCCCTCGATGAGCTGATCGAGCAGATGCAGGCGCAGATGAACGCCATGCAGTCGCTGATGGAGTCGTTGCCCTCGGACCAGCGGCAACAGCTGCAGTCGCTGCTCGCGGACAAGCTGGGAGACCCAGAGCTGGAAGGGGAGCTGTCACAGCTCGCCCTCAACATGGAGTACCTCAACCCAACCGGGGAGCGGCCGAACTCGTACAACTTCCGGGGCGACGAGGAGATCGACCTGCAGGCGGCCATGAACCTCATGGGCGAGATGCAGGACATCGACGAGCTCGAGCGCTCGCTGGAGCGGGCGCAGTACGAGGGCGACCTTGACGGGGTCGACGCGGAGAAGCTGCGCGAGCTGCTCGGCGACGAGGCCGGCGAGACGCTCGACGAGCTGCAGAAGCTCCTCGATGTGCTCGAGGAGGCGGGGTACATCCGGCGCGACGGCGACAACTGGGAACTGACGCCGGCCGGGACGCGGATGATCGGGCAGAAGGCGCTGGGCGAGATCTATCAGCAGCTGAAGCGGCAGGGCATCGGAAACCACGCGGTCCCGGAGTCGGGGCGGCATGGCGAGCGGATCGATGAGACCAAGCCGTACGAGTTCGGCGACCCGTTCCACCTCCACATGACCCGCACGATCATGAACGCCGTCGAACGTGAAGGGCCGCAGGCGCCGGTGCGGCTGCTGCCCGACGACTTCGAGATCTACCGCTCGGAACTAATGACGCAGACGACGACCGTGGTGATGGTCGACCTGTCGTGGTCGATGGCGCTGCGGGGATCGTTCCAGGCGGCGAAGAAGGTCGCGCTGGCGCTGCACAACCTGATCAGCGCGCAGTACGCGCGGGACAACCTGTACGTGATCGGGTTCTCGGCCTATGCGCGGGAGCTGAAGGTGTCCGAGCTGCCGTACGTGCGCTGGGACGAGTCCGTGCTCGGGACGAACATGCACCACGCGTTGATGCTCGCTCGCAAGTTGCTCGCGAAGCATCGAGGCGGGACGCGGCAGGTGATCATGATCTCGGACGGGGAGCCGACGGCGCACCTCGAACGGGGGCGATCACAGTTCTCGTACCCGCCGAGCCCGGTGACGATCCGGGAGACGCTCAAAGAGGTGAAGCGGTGCACCCAGGAGGGGATCACCATCAACACCTTCATGCTGGACCGGAACTACTATCTGAAGGAGTTCGTGAACCAGCTGGCGAAGATCAACGGCGGGCGCGTGTTCTACACGACGCCTGAGAAGCTTGGCGAGTACATCCTCGTGGACTACGTGCAGCACAAACGGAAGCGCGTCGGGCGGTAGTTGCAGCACGGGACTAGTCGATGGCGGTGAGCCGCCGGCTGTGGGCCGGCGTCGGGATCCTGACCGCCATTCTCGTCACCGGTACGGTGTGGTACTGGCTCGTCGAGGACTTCGGGTTCCTCGACGGGATGTTCATGGCGGTGACCACGATCACGACGGTGGGGTACCGCGAGGTGCATCCGCTCGATACGAGCGGGCGGCTGTTCACGATGGTGTACCTCCTCGGGGGAGTCGGGGTCGTGTTCTATACCGCCGTGGCACTGGTCGAGGCCGCGGTGGCGGGCGACATCGCCGAGGCGCTCGGGGGCGCGCGGCTCAGCCGGAAGGTCGGTCGGATGCAGGACCACATCGTGCTGTGCGGGTTCGGCCGGGTGGGGGAGGAGATCGCGCGCCAGCTCCGGGGACGGAAGGGCAGTCCGCAACTCGTGGTGATCGACAAGGATCCGGCGCGCCGAGAGCCGGCGCTCGCCCTCGGAGGTCTCGCGGTGGTAGGGGACGCGACCGAGGAAGAGGTGCTGCGCGCGGCGGGGGTCGAGCGGGCGCGCGTGCTGATCGCGGCGGCGGACTCGGATACGCAGAACACGTTTGTCGCGCTGACGGCGCGGGCGCTCAACCCGCAACTCGTGATCATCGCGCGCGCGGGAAGCGAGTCGGCGGAGGCGCGGCTGCGGACCGCCGGCGCAAACCGAATCATCTCGCCGTACCGGATCGCCGGGCGTCGCATCGCGCTCGCGGCCGTGCAGCCGCAACTGCTCGACTTCGCCGAAGGCGCGGACGGTGGCGGGGATGCGGTGAACACGCTGGCGGAGGTCGCGATCGGCGAGGGCGGGCCAGCCGTTGCCGGGAAGACACTGGGGGAGTTGCTGTCCGGCCTGCGCGCCACGCGTGTCCTCGGTGTGGAACGAGCCGGGGGCGAGGTCGTCGTGGGGCCGGACTCGGACCTCCGCCTGCGCGCGGGTGACCGGCTGATGCTGTATGGGGACCAGCAGGAGATCGAGGAGCTGGCGGCACATCCGATCACGACGCCCTCGGAATCGCCGCAGCGCGCGGCCGCCGGCCTGGCCGCCGAGTAGCCGCGATGCGACTCGCCGCGGCGTTCCTCGGGGGCTGTCTCGTCGCGCTGCTCGTCGCGTGTGGCGGTGGCGACGCGGGTACGGCGGCGACGACGACCAGTAGCGCGACAGCGGCCGCGACGGCCAGCCCAGAGCCCACGCGGGCCTCGACCGCCCCGGTGACGGCGACGGCGACCGCGACGCCGACAGGCACCCCGGCCGGTAGCGAGCTGTCCCTCGAAGTGAAGGTGGGGCAACTCATCTTCGCGGGGGTGCCGGGAACGCAGGTGGGGTCGACGGCCGAGCGGCTGGTCGGGCAGCTGCACATTGGAAACGTCGTGCTGATGGGCGAGAACGCCGGGACGCCCTCGCAGGTGGCAGCGCTCACCTCCCAACTGCAGGCGCTGGCGCGGCGCAGCAACGGGTTCGGCGCGCTGATCGCGACGGACCAGGAGGGCGGCACGGTACAGCGGCTGACGCAGGGCTTCACACGGCTGCCGGATGCGGCGTCGGTGGGCGCAGCGGCACGGCCTGACCTCGCGCGGGAGTACGGAGCCCTCGTGGGGAGCGAGTTGAGCGCGGTGGGTGTAAACATGCCGCTGGGGCCGGTACTCGACGTGAATGACAACCCCGCGAACCCGGTGATCGGGCGGCGCGCATTCGGGAGCACGGTCGAGACGGTGGTCGCGACGGGGCTGCCGTTCATCGAGGGGTTGCGCTCGGCCGGCGTGATTGCGGTCGGGAAGCACTTCCCGGGTCACGGCAACACCGAGACCGACTCGCATTTCACCTTGCCTGTGGTGAAGAAATCGCTGGACCAGCTCGAGCGGACGGAGCTGGCGCCGTTCGAGGCGGCGGTCGCGACGGGCCTCGACGCGGTGATGGTGGCGCACGTCGCGTACCCCGCGCTCGACGCTTCGGGGATGCCCGCCAGCCTCTCGCCGACAATCATCACCGGGTTACTCAAGGAGCAGATCGGGTTTCGTGGCGTCGTGGTGACGGACGACCTCGGTATGGCGGGGGTGGCTGCGCTGATGTCGCCTGAAGACGCCGCGCTGCGAGCGGTGCAGGCCGGCGCGGACCTCGTCATCTGCGTGAGCCTGCCGTGCGATGCGACCAAGGTGCAGGCGCGGCTGTTGCAGGCGGCGCGGAGCGGGGAGCTACCAGCGGCACGCCTCGACGACGCGGTGCGGCGGGTGACCGAGTTGAAGCAGCGGTACCGCGCGGGCGAGGCGGGCCCGGGACGTCTCGATGAGGTGGGTTCGGCGGCGCATCGCGAACTGGTCGCGACGATCCTCGCGGCGGCGGGCGGCAACTGACCGGGGCTGGGTGGCCTCGGGTAGGATCGAAGCATGGCACACGTACGGGAGATGACGCGTGACGAGCTCGTGAGCGAGCTGCGGGACATGGTCATCTTCGGGATGACCTGTCCTCACGAGATCGGCGACCCGACGATCCTCCCGGCCCCGGAGCTGCGACGGCTCCTGGTGCTCGCCCGGATACGGGCGCTATCCGGGGCGCGGCACGAGCATGAGGGTGGGGTGTGCTCGTAACGGTCGCGGATTGAACTCGCGCCCTTGGGGCGGGCGCGACCCCTTTCCTCGGCTGATCGTTTGAGGACGACGAATGTCCCTCGTCTAGCGGCGGCCTCGGCTAGCATGAGCTAGTGCGGCCTCGATCTCTGCTGATCATTCGCAATCCTCGTGCCCGGCATGCGCCGGCCGAGGCTGCGCTGCGTGCCGCAGCCGCGCCGCTCCAGGCGCATGGTTGGGTCCTGCGCGTGGAGTCGACGCGACACGCGGGCCATGCGACGGAGCTCGCGGCGGAGGCGGCCGAGGCCGGGATCGAGGTCGTGGCGGCCTGCGGGGGCGACGGTACTGTCCACGAGGTCGTGCAGGCGCTTGGAGGCACCTCGACGGCGCTGGCGGTGCTGCCGGCGGGGACCGCGAACGTGTGGGCGCGGGAGGCGGGCGTGCCCCTCGACGTCGGGCGCGCGACGAGCCTCATCCCGTCGGCGCGTCCCGCACAGGTCGACGTCGGGGTGGTCGAGGGCGACTTCGGGACTCGGCGTTTCCTGCTCATGTGCGGCATCGGGCTGGACGCGGACGTCGTGCGCCGGGTCGGGGGCGGGTCGCGCGGCAAGCGGCTGCTGGGCAAGGTGTGGTACGGCGTCGTTGGGACGCGGGCGATGTGGGGCACCCGTGGCGTCATGAGCGATGTCGCCGTCGACGCGGCACCGTCGACGCAGCCGGTCCTGCAGCTGATCGCGGGAAACACGCGGCTGTACGGCGGCGTCCTGCCGCTCACTTCGATCGCGAGGATGGACGACGGGTTGCTCGACGTGTGCCTGTTCATGGGGCGCGGGCGCGTCGATACACTGCGGCTGCTGTGGCGGGCGGGAGTGACAGCGCGGGGCCGGCTGCACGCGCGGACGGGTGGGGGCATCGAGTACTTCCGCGGGGAACGGGTGGTCGTTACACCTCGCGCGCCGCTGGCCGTGCAGGCAGACGGGGAGTACATCGGCGAGACGCCCGTGACGCTGTCGGTGCTCCCGCGCTCGCTTACCGTGCTGGTCGGCACGCGGCCGAACGCGTTGCTCGGCGAAACGGCATAGCGCGAGCCGAAATCAGCCGGCGGCGTCCTCGATGGGACGGACAGCGCCGCTGACCAGCTGGTAGCGGCGGGCGCTCGGCAGCTCGTCCACGCTCGGGCGGTCCGGGTCCGGAGTGGTGATAAAGACCTGGTCGACCTCGTAGGCGGTGGCGAGCACGCGGGCGCGGCGGGCAGCGTCGAGCTCGGAAAGCACGTCGTCGAGCAGCAGGACGGGGGCATCGCCGGTGCGCTGTGTGGAAAGAGCGACCTCGGCGAGGCGCAGGGCGAGGGCAGCGCTGCGCTGCTGCCCCCGGGAAGCGGACACCCCGGCGGGGTGGCCGCCGAGGAGGAACGTCACGTCATCGCGGTGGGGGCCGATGCGGGTGGCGCCCGCCTGGATGTCGCGGCGGCGGAGCTCGTTCAGGGTCTCGAGGAAGCGCGGGGCGAGGGCGGCGGCCGGCTCGGACACGAGGTCCGTGAGCGGAGGAGGCAGGGCGGGCCGGTAGCATATGGCCAGTTCCTCGCCGGCCGGAGCAAGATCTACGTAGCGCGCGGAGGCGCCGGTGGCGAGGGCCGCGAGCGTGGCCGCGCGCGCGGTGAGGACGGTGGCGCCGGACTCGGCGAGCTCCTGGTCCCAGAAGTCGAGCTCGTTTGGCGCGCCTCGACGTTCCTGGAGGCGGCGAAGCAGGCTGTTGCGCTGCTGAAGTACGCGCTGGTAGCGCTGCAGTGCGCGCACGTAGGTCGGGTCGAGCTGCGAGATCGTGACGTCGAGGTAGCGGCGGCGGGCGGCCGGCGCGCCATCGATAATGCCAAGGTCGTCGGCGGAGAACAGGACGACGCGGAGGCGGCCGATGAGGTCGGACGCACGCCGCGCGACGCCATTCACACGGAAGCGGCGGGTGGCGGCGGCCGGCTGCCCCTCGAGGCCGGCTCGGGCGGCGATCACCACCTCGACGGTGACGGGGCCCTCGCGGCTCGCGACCTGGGCGCTCAGACGGCCGACGGGGAGCGGCTCGTCGCGCAGGGCATCCCAGGAGATGAGGTCCGCATCGGCGGCGGCGCGGACGCTACGCGTGGTCGCGAGGAGCGCGATCGCCTCGAGGAGGTTCGACTTACCGCTGCCGTTGGGGCCGGCGATGACATGCATGCCGGGCCGCAGCTCGAGATCGAGCCGGCGGAACGAGCGGACGTTGGTGAGGGAGAGCCCGGAAAGGTGCATCGGAAGCGATTATCGCGCCGCGGCGAGGATGGCACCCGCGGGAGCGGTCAACGCGAAGGGCGCGCATCCTCGGCGTGCGAGTCTTCGTCCGGTTCCTCGAGCGAGGTGTCTGGAAGAGGGCCGTCGTCGGGTTCCACGTCCTCGTCCGGGAGGGTCTCCTCGAAGGCATCATTCGTGGCCTGTGGCTCGGCGACGTCGTCGGGGTCACCGGCTTCGAGTTCGAGGTCGGACTCCCACTCTTCCAGATCGGCGTCCGCCTCGAGGTCGTCGTTCTCGTCCGGGAGGGCCGCCTCGTCCTCGAGGGGTGCGGACTCCTCGGCGTCCTCGGCGGGTGGCGGGGGGACCTCCTCGGGAGGCGGGGGCGGCTCGGTCGGGAGCTGCACCACATAGCTCGTCCCACCGGAGGCGGCCGGGCGAGCCTCGAAGGTGCCGCGCTGTGACTCGGTGAGGCGGCGGGCGACGGCGAGACCGAGGCCAGCGCCCGGCAGGTCTCCTCGCGCGGAGGGGATGCGGTAGAAGGGGTCGAGGGCGCGCTGCAGCTCATCGCCGGGCGGCGGTGGGCCGGAGTCCTCGACCTCGATCTGAATGGAGCCGCCGAGGTCGGCCGCGCGGACGACAATGGAGCCGCCGTCCGGAGCGGCGCGGTTGGCGTTTGAAAGCAGGTGGAGCAGGAGCCGCTCCACGGCGTCGGGAGACACGAATGCGACCAGCGGCTCGTTGGCCAGCTCCAGCGTGAGCCCTTGCTCGCGGGCGGTGAAGGCGGGGACGAGGGCGTCGACGGATGCATCGAGGGTGGGCGCGAGGTCGATCGATTCGGCGTCTCCGACGACGAGCGCCTCAGGGCCCGCGCCGAGCGTGGAGAGGTCGCTCATCACCACGCCGAGCCGCTCGACGCTGAGGGCGAGGGTGGAGAGACGGCGTGCGTCCTCGATGGTGCCGACTTCGTCGGCGTCACCGGCGACCGCCGAGGCGAAGGCCTCGACGGCGAGCAGCGGTGGGCCGAACTCGGCAGCGGTGGCCTCGATGAGCTCGTGGCGGGTCCAGTCGGCCTGGCTGACGCCAGCCGCGCGCGCGGCGGGCACGGCGCCGCCCGACAGGGCGACGGCGAGCAGGTCGCCGAGACGTCGCAGGAGTGCCTGGTCGCTGATCAGGCCGGGCTGCGGATCGGCGAGGATGACGAGGCCGAGGAGCTCATCGCCGCGCAAGATGGGCACGCGGGAGACCCAGGGCTCGCGGCCGACGCGCTCGCGGACGGGGTCGAGCCAGGGGTCGGTGAGCTCGACCTGCTGACGGACGACGGGCTGCGGAGGGACCAGACCGTAGGAGTCGCGCTCCTCGAGCTGTGTGGCGGCTGGGTAGCCGCAGGCCGCGACCGGTTCGAGCCGGTGGCCCTGGTCGCGGGCCACGGCAAAGAGCGCCGAGGAGGCCATGCCTGATCCGACGAGTTGCGCGACGGCCACCGTGTGCACGTCCTCGGCGCGCGGGGCGGCGAAGGCGGCCGTCAGCGAGGCGAGGAGCGCCGCGCCGCCGCGTTCGCGGGAGAGGGCGATGAAGTAGTTTGCCGCGGCGGCGAGCAGGAGGCCGACGAAGATGACCTCGACGATGACGAGCAGGGCGCGGAAGTGGTCTGGCGCCTCGCGGCGGAAGGCGTCGATGAGGACGACATGGGCGAGCGCGAGGCCGGCGAGGGCGAGCGCGAGGACATAGAGCAGTTGCTGCGACCGACGACGGATCTCGCGGGGGCTGCCCTCGGAGGGTGCGGTGGGGGCGACGACTTCGAGGATCGCTGGCTCCTTCAGGGTCACAGTTATCCACCGTCCGCCGTACTGTGGACAATATCAGATCACTTGATTACGCGAACTCCCGCGGAGAAAGGGCGCTCGAGTGGCAGGTGCAATCCGAGTCGGAGTCATCGGGGCGGGCGCCAACACGCGAGTGCGTCACATCCCCGGTCTGCAGGCGATCGCGGGCGTGGAGGTCGTCGCGGTGTGCAACCGCAGTGAGGCGAGCGGTCATCGGGTCGCCGATGCGTTTGGCATCGAGCGGGTGACGACCGACCCCGAGGAACTGTTCAGTGCGGATGACCTCGATGCGGTCTGCATTGGGACGTGGCCGTACCGGCACAGCGAGTACACGGTGCGGGCGCTCGAGGCCGGGAAGCACGTGCTGTGCGAGGCGCGGATGGCGATGGACGCGAGCGAGGCCCGGGCGATGCTGGCTGCCGCGAAGGCGCGGCCCGAGCTCGTGGCGCAGGTCGTGCCGGCGCCATTCGACCTGCGGTCGTGGCGGACGATGCGTCGGGTGCTGGCCGAGGGCGCACTGGGGACGCTGCGCGAGGTGCAGGTGACGTCCCTCAACGGGAACGCGTTTGACCTCGGGGCGCCGCTGCACTGGCGGGAGCGTCGCGAGTACTCCGGGACGAACACGATGAACCTCGGCATCCTGGCGGAGACTGTCGAGCGCTGGCTCGGGCCGACAGGGACGGTGCTGGCCGACGCCTCGGTTGGCGTGGAGGAGCGGGTCGACGAGGACAACGGGCGGCGGGTGCGCATCGAGATCCCGGATGGCATCGCCGTGCTGGCGCGGATGGCGAGCGGGGTGCGGGTGACGTACCGGGTGAGCACGGTGCTGCATGCGCCTCGGGACCCGGGCGGTATCTCGCTGTACGGGAGCCGCGGGACACTGCACTGGTCGCTGGACGACACCATGACACTGGCGATGGCGGGCGACGAGGCGCGGCCGCTGCCGCCGGACGCGGGCACCGAGGGGAGCTGGCGCGTCGAGCAGGACTTCATCGACTCGATCCGGGAGGGGAAGTCGGTCGAGCTGACGGACTTCGAGGCGGGCGTGCGATATATGCAGTTCACGGAGGCGGTGTGGCGCTCGTGGAACGAGCGGCGGGTTGTGGAGGTCAGCTCGGTCTAGTCAGACCTCGACTGGTGCGGACTTGGACGGGGCGAGCGAGGAGCAGGCGATGCGGCAACGAGGCGTGTTCATCCGGATGCCTTCGAGCGGCGACTGGGACTGGTCGCCGCGGTCGATGCTGCTGCGGTTCCTGATTAACCTCGCGGGGTTGTGGCTGGCCTCGGAGATCGTGCCCGGGATCGCGATCGACGACTGGCAATCGCTGGTGGCGGGGACGGCGATCTTCGCGATTGTGAATACGCTGCTGAAGCCGCTCGCGACGATGCTTTCGTGCTGTCTCATCCTCGCGACGTTCGGGCTGTTCGTGGTGGTCATCAACGCGGCGATGCTGGGGATCACGGCATGGGCGGCGGGGCAGCTCGAGCTGAACTTCCACGTCGACGGGTTCTGGTCAGCGGTACTGGGAGCCCTCGTGATCTCAGCGGTCGCGATGGTGGCGACGTGGCTGATCCGGCCGCCTCGGGTGCAGCGGTTCTAGCCGCGCGGAGGCGCGCTCGAGCGCGGGGCCAGCATGTCACGACGAAGGCGCGGCGGTGGATTCGCCACCGTCAGCGTCGAGTAGCTGATCGAGCTGAGCGAAGGTCTCCTCGATCCCGCTCTGGTCGCCCGGGGAGGCGGCCGCGCTGCCGGAGGCAATCGCTTCGTCGAGCGCTTCCTTCGAGGGGTAGAGGTCACGCATCACGAGCAGCGTCTGGCCCGCGTGCTCCTCGAAGGTGACCGTCGTGACCTGCCCGCTGCCGCCGGCCTCGTCATTCGACCAGACGAGGCGTGAGTGAGGTTGCACTTCGAGGTAGCTGCCGTGGAACGCCACGGGTTCCGGGGCCGCCGGGTGGCTGAATAGGAGGCGGTATCCTCCGCCCACGCGAACGTTGAGCTCGCACGAGAGCAGGGTCAGCCCAAACGACTTCGGCACCCACCACCGCTGGAACAGTTCGGCCCTGGTCCAGGCTTCGAATACGAAGCGCGCGGGGGCGTTGAAGGTCCTCGTTACGACCAGCTCGCGGTCCGACGTCCGTTCCACCGTCGTGCGGCCGGCCATGGCGTCGGGCCCGTTCCCCGTTCCCGTGTCCATCAGTTCACTCCCTGCGTCTCAGTTCCTCGACGACTCTGTTCAATTCGTCGAAGCGTGCCTCCCACAGTTGGCGGTACCGCTCGATCCAGGTCGCTTCTTCCTCGAGGCGGCGTGGGCCGAGCCGGCAGGTCCGCACACGCCCGACCTTTTCAGTGGTGACCAGCCCCGCCTGCTCGAGGACGGCGACGTGCTTCTTGATGCCCGTGCGGGTCATGCGGAACTTCACGGCAAGGTCCGTGATGGAAGCATCCGCGCGTCCAAGCTGCTCCAGCACGCCCCGGCGCGTGGCGTCGGAGAGAGCGCCGAAGGACGCGTCGAGCCGTGTTAAATACTGAACCATATGGTGCACTATAGGGCCACGCGTGGACACGGCGCAACAGCCCCCGGGTACCTCGTGTGATGCGCTCAGGTGCGGGCCGACCGGCGAACCCTTGGGCCACTGCGAGGCAGGAGCGTGTAGGAAGGGTTGGCTAGCGGCCGTCGCGGACGGTGCTCGTGCCGCCGACTTTGACCACCTCGATGCGGTCGGCGAGGCGCTCGGCGACCTCGGGGACGTGCGAGATGACGCCAATCATGCGCGAGCCGCTGGCGAGCAGCTCGAGGCCCTGGATGGCGATGTCGAGCGACTCGGCGTCGAGGGAGCCGAAGCCTTCGTCGAGGAAGAGGGAGTCGAGGGAGAGCGCGCCGCCGTGGCCGGAGAGCTCGGGCAGGCGCTCGGAGAGGGCGAGGGCGAGGGCGAGGCTGGCGAGGAAGGTCTCGCCGCCGGAGAGGGTGCGGACGGAGCGGCGCTCGTCGCCGTTGAGGCGGTCGACGACGACAAACTCGTCGCCGTCCGCCTCGAGGCGGTAGCGGTCGCGGGAGAGCTGGAGCATACGCTCGCCGGCATCGGCGGCGAGGACGTGCATCGCCTCGCGCTGGATGTAGGCGACGAAGCGGTTCGCCTGCAGCTCCAGGCCGAGCTCGGAGGCGAGGTCCGAGGTGCGACGGTAAGAGCGAGCGTCCTCGAGGAGCCTCGTCGCCTGGTCCACCTGGCCTCGTGCCGCCTCGAGGGTGGCTCCGGCACGGCCGACTTCGGCGGCGAGGTCGGTCGCCTTGAGGCCGGCGGCCTGGATCAGCTCGGCGACGGCCGTGGCATCGGGCGCGCGGCTCGGCGGGAGCTGGCGTCGCCACTCGGCCTCGAAGTCCACGCAGGCGACAGCGGCGGCCTCGCGCGCGGTGCCGGCGGCGGCCTCGGCCTCGTCGGCGGAGCGGGTGGCAGCGTCGCCGGCAGCCGTCCGCTCAGCGAGGACCGCGGCGAATGCGGCGCGGTCGCGCTCGTGATCCGCGCAGGCCGCGCGGAGGGCGGCGTCCTGCCTCGCCAAGCGGTCGAAGGCAGCG
>JAIBBD010000081.1 GCA_019694855.1 Dehalococcoidia bacterium | reverse complement strand
GCCTCCCTCTCCACCTCCCGCACCAACCCCAGCAACCGCTCGAGGTCCCCCAGCCGTTCCCGGTTATTCGCGCCGCGCAGTGCCACCCGCAACGAATCGATTCCGGCGGAGCGGTACGCCCGCAGCCGCTCCTTCACCGTCGCGTCTGTCCCGAGCAGATTCGTCCGCCACGCCAGCTCCGGCGGCACCAGCTCCTGCGCCTCCTCGCGGTGCCCCTCCAGCCACAGCCGGTGCACCTCCCGCACCACCTCGAACCCCTGCCGCGCGAACGCCGCGACATAGAAGTTCCGCTCCGGCGCGCCCATCGCCCCGAACGTGAACGCGTACCCGCGTGCGTGCCGCTTCGTCACCGCATCGAGGTCATCGTCGAACTCCAGCGACACCGGCGCCTGCAGCTCCAGATCCGACAACGACCGCCCCGCCCGCTCCGCCCCCGTGCGCAGCGGGTCGAGGAACGCGGCGCCCGTCTCCGGCACGAAACAGTTCCCGATCCACCCGTCCGCGATCTCGCCCGTCAACCGCAGGTTCCGCGGCCCCACCGCCGCGATGTAGATCGGCACCCGTCGAGGCGGCGCGCTCGACCGCATCGGCCGCGCCTCGCCGGGCAGGGGCGCCTGGTACACCTGGCCCGCGTACGTCACGCGCTGCCCGCTCGTCATCAGACGCACCAGCTCCACCAGCTCGCGCGTCCGGCGCAGTGGCGCCTCGAACGGCACCCCGTCCCAGCCCTCCATGATCTGCGGCGTGCTCGTCCCCAGCCCGAGCACGAACCGGTCCCCCGACATCGAGGCCAGCGACAGCGCCGTCATTGCCGTCAGCGCCGGCGTCCGCGCCCCGATCTTCAGGATGCTCGTCCCCAGCCGCACCCTTGAGGTCTGCCCGGCCACATACGCCAGCGGCGTCGCCCCGTCCCACCCCCACGCCTCGCCGGTCCACAGCGAGTCCACCCCCAGCCGTTCGGCCTCGACCGCAAACCGCGCCGCGCTCGCCCAGTCATCCGGCGCGTCCCAGCTCAGGTGCACCCCGATCTTCATATCTCTGCCCCTCCACCGGTCCGGACGTCGAGGCATCATAGCCGCCGCCGCGAACTGCACTCGGCTTGACCGTACCTCCCGCGCCTGCCGAACTGAGCCATCCACAATCGCCCCGCCCA
Source organism: Dehalococcoidia bacterium (assembly GCA_019694855.1). Lineage (GTDB taxonomy): Bacteria > Chloroflexota > Dehalococcoidia > UBA2979 > UBA2979 > JAIBBD01. The sequence goes on along the minus strand of JAIBBD010000081.1, from coordinate 8,225 downwards.
CTGGGTCCTCTCCCTTGAGGGGCAAGGGCCGCCTACCGGCCTCACCGCGAACAACCCACCGAGGATCGACAGCACGTTGCCTGACCAGCTCCTCCCCGGCCTCTGGTGGCTTCACGGCACCCGAGGCTGCAACGTCTACCTGCAGCGCACCCTGGATGGCGGCGCAGTCATCGTCGACACTGGCTTCGGCTCCAACGCCCGCATCGTCCACGAGCAGGTGCGCGACCTCGGCTTCGAGGATCGCGTCCGCGCCATCCTCCTCACCCACCGCCACGTCGATCACGCTGGCGGGGCCGCCGCGCTCAGCGAGCTGCTCGCCGCGCCCGTCGTCGCTGGCCGTGGCGACTGCCACACCCACGAAGGCGCCACCACCCTCGCCCGCGACTGGCATCCACCCGCGCTCATCCGGCGCCCCGTCGGCGCGCTCCTCGGTATCGGCGGCTCCCACCGCCCCGTCGAGGTCGCACGCCCGGTCGATGTCGAATGCGAGGTCGCGCCCGGCGTCCTGGCCATCCCCGCGCCCGGCCACACCCGTGGCACGCTCTGCTACGTGGTCACCGAGACCGGCGCGACCTTCGTCGGCGACCTCTGCATCAGCTACCGTGACCGCCTGGTGCGCAGCATGCGCCTCGCGAATGACAGCCATCGAGGCTACCTGCGCTCCCTGATCGACCTCGCCCCGCGGGTCGGCGACGCCGGGCTCCCCGGCCATGGCTACCCCGTCCTCACCGGCTTCCGAGGGCGCTTCACCGCACTCTCCGCTGTCGCCCTCGATTTCGCCCGCCCGCCGTCGAGTCCCCTCCGCCGCGCACGCACCTTCGTCACCTTCGCCGGCTTCGTCCTCCGCCCCCGCCCCGAGGGCCGCCCCTGAGGTGCCACCTCCTTCTTGACTCGCCGGTCAACCCCCAAGTGGCACAGCTCCCCGGCGCCTCAGGCCGAAGAATGCACGCTCAAACCACGCCGAGAAACACGAATGTTTCACGTGAAACATCATCACGAGACATAACAGTGGTTAGGGACGGCCCAGTTCGGGCCATTCGAGGTGGCAGTGGGCCTACGGGTTCAGCCGCCGCGAGATGACCGAGATCAGCTCCTCGAGCTGCTGCACGATGGCCTGCCGGTCCGCCGACTCCAAACGGTCGATCGCATCGACCCGCCGGATCGCCTCCCGCGCCTCGGCGATCGCTGCTTCGAGGCGGATCCGTCGCTGCGCCGACTCGCGTTCCCGCGGCGAGGGTGGGGGAGCCTCCGCCGACGCCTGCGTCGACGCCTTCTGCTGCTGTGCGTATCGTTGCGCCTCCAGCGCGCGCCGCGGCGACGGCAACCGGATCTCGAGGTACCGCGCGAGCGCCATCTCCTGGCCGCCCTGGCGTCGCGCGTGCCCCTCCCACTCCGCCTCGAGGAGCGTCGCCGCACGCATCCACGCCATCGCCAGCTCCTGCTGCTCATCCGATGGCGCGTCGAGCAGCTCGCGCAGGTGCTCCTCCTTGACCAGCCCCATCTGCCGGACCAGCCCGACGAAGTCGCCGCCAAACCGCTCTGCCAGCCGCGAAGTCAGCCCTTCGAGGTCGCCCGCCTCAGAGGTGTTCGCTGCCTGTCTCGATGGATCGCTCACGGTGCCGTCGCCACCCGAATCCGCGCTGAGGAGCTGAAGTCAGCCGAGTGCATACTACGCGTACAGCGCTCTCTGAGCCGCCCCCCTCACCGAGGCGGCGGCGCGACCTCCCGCTCGAACCGCGAGGTCAGCGCCTGCCGCTGCTGCCCGGCCTTCGTGAAGTCGTAGTCGACGAGGGCGAGGCTGCCCAGCTTCACCGACAACGCCGGGGCCTTCGCGTCCGGGTTCATCGGGATCTGGAACGCCTTCGCCCCCGCGCCCAGCTCCTGCGCCTCCGCTCCGAGGACCCAGTCGACCCATTTCTTGCCGGCCTCGGGGTTCGGCGCGCCCGCCAGGAGCGCAGTCGCCCCGGTCTCGTAGCCCGTGCCCTCCCTCGGGAAGCTGATCACGAGGTCCTTCGCGCCCCCGTCGATCGCCATTGCGCAGTCGTGCGCGAAGACGACCGCGACCGCCGCATCCCCTCGGCCGGCAATGCCTGCGGGGGCGGCGCCGCTCCGCGTGTATTCCCCCACGTTCGCGTTCAGCGCGCCGAGGTACGCAAACGTGGCCGCTTCGTCGAAGCGGTTGAGGGTCATCACCGTCCACAGCGCCGTATACGCGGTCCCCGAGGACGAAGGATGTGCGATCGAGATGCGCCCCGTAAGGGCGGGGCTGAGCAACTCCTGCCAAGACCCGGGCGCTGCGAGTCCGAGCCTGGCGAGCTCTGCCCGGTTCGAGCAGAAGCTCAGTGCCCCGACATACACGCCCGTCCACGCGCCCTCGGCGTCCTTCGACGCGGCCGGCACAGATGTCGCGTTCGCCGAGACATACCGCTCGAGGAGGCCCTCCGCCTTCGCCGCGACATATCCGTCCGCCGGGCCGCCCCACCACACGCTGTACTTCGGGCTACCCTTCGAGGCCCGGAGCGCCGCCAGCGCGTCCCCGGAACCCAGCCGTTCGTAGCTTGTGGCGATCCCGGTTTCAGCTTCGAAGGCCGCCACCATCACCCTGCACCAGCTCTCCTCGACGGTACACAACACCTCGAGGCGACCCGGTCCACTCGCCGGCACTTCGTCGTCGGTGCCGCCGCAGGCGGTCAGGACGACGAAGATCAAGGCCACGGTTGCTGCTAGCAACGCCGCTCTGCGCCTCGTGCGACGAAGGACAGGCCATCACGCAACCGCATGGTGTAGTCCTAGCTTCAACGCAACTGAATCCGCGGGGCGTTATTGCATATGAACGCGGTCACCGCGTATGGCGCAACAGCCAGCGCATCATGAAGCTTGGCGCGAAATTGGGAGTCCTCGCGAGGCCGACTGCCGGTCGATCCCACCGCAGCTCGGGAGGCAGGCGAAGGAATGGCGACCCCGATCGGATTCGAACCGACGATCTCCACCGTGACAGGGTGGCGTGTTAGGCCGCTACACTACGGGGCCGCGTGGAGCGAACTGGATCGTATCGACACCCGCGCGAGGGGTCAAACGAGCCCGCGTTTCGCCTGAGCCGGGCCCTCGCTACACTATCCCTCGGAGGAAGACATGCCGAGGCGTCCCACGACCCGAGGCCCCCTGGGCCGCCGCTCGCTCCCGCCCAGCCCGACCTATGGAGGGCCAGCGAGCAGCGCAACTGCGGCTGCCTCCACACCTTCCGGCGAGCGCAGGCAGCGCGAAAGCCGTCCGGCGCGCATCGTTGAGCGCGAGGCTCCCTACCTGCTCGCGGAGCTGCGGCGCATCGGCATGGTCACTGCCACCTGCGTCGGCATGCTCGTCATGCTCGTGATCGTGAACCACTTCAAGTAGCCGCGCAGCCTACCGCAGACGCCCCCACGCCACGACACCGGCGATTCCGAACGCGAACAGCCCTAGCACATCCTGTGCGGCGAGGTTGAACTGCCCGCTGACCAGCAGCCGCACGACAGCGGCCGCGAGGATGCCACCGAGCGCGATGAGCTGGACTGCCGTCCCCCGCTTGCCGCGCGTCGCTCGCGTGATCGCCTCTGCCATGACGCTACCGATTCCGGAGCCCGCGAACAGAGCGAGAAACAGCCCGAACAGCGGGACGCGCGCGTCCGGCGGCAGGATGAGACCCCCGACCACGCCGACGACCGCGCCTACTCCGAGGGCAGCGCCCGCCGCCTTGGCGTAGTGCGCCGTCGACAGCTCGTACATCACCGGACGGCGAAGCTGCGCGCAGTCCCGGCACCGCGCGCCGGCGGGCGTGTACACCAGGCAGCGAGGGCAGATCAGCTTCTCGCAGCGCCCGCAGCGCAGCTCGCTCTCGACGTCCGGATGCGTCGCGCAGTAGGTCGTCACCTCGTCTTGCGTCGTCACGCCGGTGTTGGCTCCGGGACATTGCAGCCGAGGCCTCGTACCCGTTCGAGGAACGACTCGACCACCTCATCCGGCAGCGGGATCTCGCCCGGCTGCCGCTCGTCGTTGCGGTCGATCCCGTGGAAGTCGGACCCACCCGTGGGGAACAGCCCGAGCCGGACGGCGAGCGCGCGCAGCGTCTCCACGAGTTCCGGGGGATAGGCTCGGTAATACGTCTCGAGGCCAAACAGCCCCTGTGCGGCCAGGTCGGCGGCCACCTGCTCGTAGTCGTTCGTGAACGAAGGGTGCGCGAACACCGCCACGCCTCCGGCCGCGCGGATCATTGCGATCGCGTCGGCGGGCGCCAGCTTCTCGCGTTCGAAGTACGCCGGTCCGTTCCGCCCGAGGAAGCGCTGGAATGCTTCGTCGAACGTCTGCACATGCCCCCGCTCGAGGAGCGCGTGCGCCACGTGCGGCCGCCCCACCGAGGCCTCCCCGGCGATCTCCTGTACCCGCGACCATTCGATGGGCGCGCCGAGCCGCGTGAGCGCCTCGACCATCTTCTCGGCCCGTTCGATCCGGCCGCGCCGGAACTGCTCGAGGTTCGCCAGCAGCGCCGTGTCCAGCGGGTCGATGCACAACCCGAGCATGTGCACCTCCGTGCCCGGCACATCGCACGACAGCTCGACCGCGGGCAGCAGCAGGAAGCCCGGGTGCTTCGAGGCGGCCTCGCGGGCCTCCTCGTAGCCATCGAGCGTGTCGTGGTCGGACAGCGCCAGCACGCGCACGCCGCGCGCCGCCGCGAGGTCTACCAGCTCGGTGGGGGATAGCCGGCCGTCCGAGCGGGTCGAGTGGGTATGGAAGTCGCCGATGCTCATGCCGACAGTGTCGCCGCGCTCATCGCAACAGGCACTCACGGTCCACCCGCTCGATGCTCCGCGCTCGCTTCGTCCGCTCGTCGAAGTCGATCAGCACGGAGTTAAACGTCACCTCGGCGCCTTCCGCCACCGGCAGCCGCGTTGGCATCGAGGTGAGGAAGCGGTCCAGCACGGCCGACACGTCGTCCCCAATCACCGAGTCGCGCACCCCTACCATGCCGAGGTCGGTGACCATCGCGGTCCCGCCAGGCAGCACGCGGGCGTCGGCGGTCGGCACGTGCGTGTGCGTCCCCACCACGGCTGCCACCCGGCCATCGAGGTACCAGGCGATGGCCTGCTTTTCGCTCGTCGCTTCCGCATGGAAGTCCACGAACACAGCAGCGTCGTCGGACACCGTCTCGAGCAGGGCGTCGATCGACCGGAACGGGTCGTCAACCTGCACCGGCATGAAGGTACGCCCCATCAGGCTCACGACGGTGAACGCGCCGATGCTGCAGACACCCCGCCCGGGGGTCGAGAGCGGGTAATTCGCCGGCCGCAGCACCGGCCAGTCCCGGTCGAGCGCGGGCACGAACTCGCGCACGTCGAAAATGTGATTCCCCGAGGTGATGACGTCCACACCCGCCGACAGCAGTTCGCGGGCGGTCTTTTCCGTCAGGCCGCGCCCGGCGGCTGCATTCTCGCCGTTGAGGATGACCCGGTCGACGTCGAGCGATGCCCGCAGCTGAGGCAGCAGTTGTGAGACGGCCTCGCGCCCGGGCCGGCCGACCACGTCGCCGACCATCAGTACGCGCATCGCTATCTGGCGACCGCCGAAGACCGCGTCTCACGCACGACGGTGACGCGGATCTCACCCGGGTACTGCAGCGTCTCCTCGATCTTCTTCGAAACGTCCCGTGCCAGTCGCGCCGCCGCGAGGTCGTCGATCTCGTCGGGCCGCACGATAACACGCACTTCGCGGCCGGCCTGGATCGCGAACGACTGGTCCACACCGTCGAACGAATTGGCGATCGTCTCCAACGCTTCGAGGCGCTTCACGTACTGGTCCGCCGACTCGCGGCGGGCGCCCGGCCGGCTGCCCGACATCGCGTCCGCGATCATCACGATCAGTGCTTCAGTCGTCTCGGGCTTCACTTCCTCATGATGGGCCGCGATGCAATGCACCACCTCGCGGGGCACCGCGAAGCGGCGGGCGATGTCCGCGCCAATCGTGGCGTGCGTGCCCTCTAGCTCGCGGTCCACGGCCTTGCCAAGGTCGTGCAGGAGTCCCCCGACCCGCGCCACCTCGACGTCCGCGCCGATCTCCGCCGCCACCGCCGCGGCCAGCCAGGACGTCTCGACGCAGTGGCGTAGCTGGTTCTGGCCGTACGAGTAGCGGAACCGCAGCCGCCCGAGCGTCTTCACGACCTCCGGGTGGAGGCCCGTAACTTCCGCATCGACGAGCGCCTGCTCGCCGGCTTCGAGGATCGACTTGTCGACTTCGGCGCGCGCGCGCTCGACGGCTTCCTCGATGCGCGTGGGCTGGATGCGGCCGTCCTGGATCAGCCGGCTGAGTGCAACGCGCGCGATCTCACGGCGGACCGGGTCGAAGCCCGAGACGGTCACGACCTCAGGGGTGTCGTCGATGATGAGATCGCACCCCGTCGCGGCCTCGAAGGCGCGGATATTGCGGCCCTCACGGCCGATGATGCGGCCCTTGATTTCGTCTGACGGGATCGGCACGACCGAGACGGTCGTCTCCGCCGTGATTTCCGAGGTCATGCGCTGCATCACCGTCGCGAGCACCTTGCGCGCCCGCACGTCCGCTTCCGCCTTCGCCGAGGTCTCCATGGAGCGCACGCGCCGCGCCGCCTCGTCCCGCAGCTCGGTATCGAGCCGTTCCAGAAGTGCGTTGCGCGCCTCCTCGACGCTCATCCCGGCAATCCGCTCGAGTTCCGTGTCCGCCGCCGCTCGCGCCTCAGACAAGTCTTGCTCGGTCCGGTCGAGTTGCGCCATCCGGTCACGCAGCGACTGCTCACCACGATCGAGGCCCTCGGAACGCCGTTCGAGGGCCTCTTCACGCTGCTCCAGCCGCCGCTCGATGCGGCCGACTTCTCGGCGTTGTTCGCGGACTTCATCCTCGACCTGCCGCCGGTACTTGATGGCGTCTTCCTGCGCCTCGATCTCGATGGCGCGGCGGCTGTTTTCCGCCTCTTCGCGGATCCGCGCCGCGCGCTCCTCGGCATCGGTGATCAGTCCGCGTGCGCCGACGCGGGCCGCAAGCAACGTGCTCCCCACTCCTACGAAGAAGGAGATCACGACAATCGCAAGGGAAAGGGCGTCCATGAGGCTCCGGTCCTAAGGGAAGCGTCGCGTCTTCCGCGCCGCCTGTAACGGTGACGTAGAGATATGTCTACGTCCGTATCGTAGCACCGGCGCTTGGAGGGCGGGAGTGCGGGCGAGATTCGGTGAATACAAATGCGCACCGCGGCGCTCAATAGCACCTACCGAGGTGTCAGCGTGGACCCCGTATGGGTGGGAGGGCGTGAGCGTCGCCCTCCCACTCACGCTTGCGTGCTAGAGGTCGAGTGGCAACTCCGAGCCACCCGCCGAGACGAATTCGAGGTCTTCGGACTCTGCTTCATCCTCGACGGCGGCAGGTGCTGCTGCCGAGGCCGAGGCGCCCACGCCCGCCGCGGTTCGCACCCGTACTTCGATCTCACCCGCCATCGCCTGGTGCTCCCGCAAGAACGCCTTGGCGGCCTCGCGGCCCTGCCCGATGCGCTGCTCGCCATACGAGTAGAACGCGCCTAACTTCTTTACGACGTCGTGCTGCACGGCGAGGTCGAGAATGTCGCCCTCACGGCTGATGCCGTGCTCTTCCGCCGTGAACATGATGTCGAACTCCGCCTGGCGGAACGGGGGAGCAGTCTTGTTCTTCACGACCTTGCAGCGAACACGGTTGCCGATGATGGTCGTGCCCTGCTTCAGCGATTCGACGCGCCGAATCTCAATCCGGACCGAGGAGTAGAACTTCAGTGCGCGCCCGCCCGGCGTCACCTCGGGATTACCGAAGACCACGCCGACCTTTTCACGCAGCTGGTTGATGAACACGAGCGCCGTATTCGAGCGCGCGACGGCGCCCGTGAGCTTTCGGAGGGCCTGCGACATCAGCCGCGCCTGGATGCCAGGCAGCGAGTCGCCCATGTCGCCTTCGATCTCCGCACGCGGCACGAGGGCGGCGACCGAGTCGACGACGACGATGTCGACGGCGTTTGAACGCACGAGCGCCTCGCAGATCTCGAGCGCCTGCTCGCCGGTGTCCGGCTGCGACACAAGCAACTCGTCGATGTCGATCCCGCACTTCGCCGCATATTCCGGGTCGAGCGCGTGCTCGACATCGATGTAGGCAGCGGTTCCGCCGCCGCGTTGCGACTGCGCGATCACGTGCTGCGCCAGCGTTGA
>JAIBBD010000080.1 GCA_019694855.1 Dehalococcoidia bacterium | reverse complement strand
TCGACGATGCCGAAGATGGGCACGCCCATGCGGTCGAACATGCCGACGGCCTTCGTGGCGTCCTCGACGGACACTTTCTGCGGCATCGAGACGATGACGACGCCGGCGATCTCGGCCTCCTGCGCCAGCGACATCGAGGCGTCCGAGGTGCCCGGCGGGAGGTCGACGATCAGGTAGTCGAGCTCGCCCCAGTCGACGTCGTGGAGCAGCTGGCGGACGCCGGAGCCGATCATGGGGCCTCGCCAGACGACTGGCGTCCCCGGCGGCAGGACGAACCCGATGGAGATGCAGCGGACACCATGTGCCTCGATGGTGTGGAGGCCACCCGTGCCCTCAGCGAGGCCGCCGGCCTCGATGCCCATCATCGTGGGGATGTTCGGACCCGTGATGTCGGCGTCGAGAAGCCCGACCCGCGCGCCGAGCTGCGCGAGCGCGACCGCCAGGTTCACGGAGACGGTCGACTTGCCGACGCCGCCCTTGTTGGACCCGACGGCGATGACGTTTTTCACGCCCTCGACCGGCTTGGGGCCACCCTCACGCATCGGGCCGCCGCGCACTTCGGCGTCCCAGTGGATGTCCACCTCCGTGATGTCGGGCAGGACCGCGAGCGCCGCACGGACATCGCGGTCGATGGTCTCGCGCAACGGGCAGGCCGGGGTGGTGAGAACGAGGTTGAAGGCGACTCGGCTGCCCTCCACCTCGAGGTCTCGAACCATGTTCAGCGAAACGATGTCACGGTGGAGTTCAGGGTCGCGAACGCTCTGCAACGCGGCCAGAACGGTCTGCTGATCAGCCATGTGTCCTCCGTAATGACCGCACGACGAGTATGAGGGAACCAAACCAGGCTCCCCGGCGTTCTATAGGTCTCAGCACTTCGAGGGCGGAGTCGCGCTCGGACGGCGCGCGCCGGGAACATCTTGGAGTTGTGGCCACCGAGAGCCAGTATACCCGCCTCTTCGGACAGCCGCTCGGACTCTTATCTCACTTTACAACTATTTAATGAAAAAATGCTTGACCTGACACAAAGTCCCCGGTAGAGTGACACGTGTCGGAAGTGGGTTCAAGGGCAACGGCTCGACGAGACCCAGACGACGAGGAGAGCACAGCGGTCGGCCTACGCGGGGAGCGCGGATCGCTGCAGGAGGTGTAATTATGACGAGCGAAGCACGCGAGCGCACCACTCCGGTGAGCAACTGCGTGCACCACTGGATCATTGAGGCTCCCAGCGGGCGCGAAAGCGTGGGGCGCTGCAAGCGGTGCAACGCCACCAAGAACTTCGCAAACTCGACCGAGAGTGTCATGTGGGAGCAGACCAACACGCTGCGCAACCCGCTCCGCAGCGGCGTACGGATCTCGAAGCCCTCTGAGATTCTGCTCTCCGACGAGATGGGCGAGGACGCCTAGCTCCCCCGCGCGGCGATCATTTGAGGAGGCGCTCCCGATGGGAGCGCCTCCTTCGTTTCGACTCCCGGCCCGTTCCACGCGGACGACGTATCATCGGGACATGACGCGACGGTGGTCCCACTGATGGCGCACGTCGACCTTTCTGTCACCCTCGCAGCCGGGCAGAAGCAGGAGCTGCGGCTCAGGAACCCGGTCATGGTGGCCTCGGGGACGTTCTCGAACGGCATCGAGTTCGCGAAGCGCTTCGATGTCGACGAGCTCGGCGCGATTGTCTCGAAGGGGACGACGCTGCGGCCGCGGCGGGGGAACCCAGTCCCTCGCACCGTCGAGACGCCGAGCGGGATGATCAACTCGATCGGCTTCCAGAACGTCGGCGTCGGCACGCTCGTGAGCGAGGTCGCGCCGGTATGGGCGCGCTGGCAGGCGCCTGTCCTCGTGAACATCATGGGCGAGACCCTGGCCGAGTACGGGCAGCTCGCACAGCGACTGGACGGCGTGCCGGGCGTGGCGGGCCTCGAGGTGAACATCTCGTGCCCGAACGTCGAAGCCGGTGGGCTGGAGTTCGGACAAGATCCATTGCTGGCTGCCGACGTCACGCGTGAGGTGCGTCGCCATACGGCACTGCCGATGAGCGTAAAGGTAACGCCGGGCGTCACCGACCTGCGCCCGATCGTCGCGGCCGTCTCGGATGCTGGCGCGGACGCGATTACCGTGATGAACACCGTGCCTGCGATGGCAATCGATGTTCGCGCACGTCGCCCCGTCCTGGCGACGGCGTTCGGAGGGCTTTCCGGCCCCGCAGTGAAGCCGATTGCGCTACGGCTCGTGTACCTCGCGGCGTCGGTGACCAATCTCCCGATTCTGGCGGCTGGTGGCGTGTCGTCGGGCCTCGACGCGGTCGAGTTCCTGATGGCCGGCGCGTCCGCGATACAGGTGGGGACGGCTACGTTCCGCGACCCGCAAGCGCCCTGGAAGGTACTCGCCGAACTCCGCGAGTGGTGCGAGCGCGAGGGTGTCTCATCCATCGGTGAGATTGTCGGCGTGGCGCGACGGCGTGACTGACGTGCGGTTGTGGCTCGGGCGCACACTCGCGTTGGTCGTGGCGCTGGCGACCGGCGCCGTATGGTTCGTCGCCGCCTCGCGGTTCGTCTATCGCGTCGGCCCGCACGAGGCGGCGGTGGCCCTCGGGCTGCTCACCGGCATCGCGGTCGCACTCACCATGTGGCGATGGACGGTCACACGCTGACCTCGAGAAGACGCGTTGCGAGTTTGACGCTGCGACGCGGTCGCGCGTAGCGTCGGAGGAGCGGGGTGTAGCTCAGCCTGGTAGAGCGCTGCGTTTGGGACGCAGAGGCCCACAGTTCGAATCTGTGCACCCCGACCACCGTCCCCGGGCGATCAGCGGCCCGTTGCTCACAAAGGAACACGATGCCCGAGGGCGTGCCGGCTTACATCCTCGTCGTACGGATCGCGACGATCCTCGGGATGGCGTTTTCGATCGCCATCGGGCTACTGCTCCTCATTGGCGGATTCGTGCTGCCGTCGTTGGTCGCGTTCGCGCTGTTCGTGCCCTCGATTGCGACGATGGTTTACGCCGAAAAGCGCGCCGCGCTGGCGCAGACGAACGCGCGCCAGCGGCCGAGCTAGCCCGCGTTGATCCCTCGTCAGCGCTCGGTGATCTGCACCGACAGGATGCGGTCACCGGGGGGCTGAGCGGGCTTGCCAGGGTCGCGGACAGTCAACGACTTCACTACATCGATGCCCTCGATGACCCGCCCGAAGGCGCTGAAGCCGTTGTCCTTCAGTGCCGGCTGGGGACTCATGGTGATGAAGAACTGCGACCCGCTTACACCCTGCTGACCACCGGCCATGGAGATGATGCCTTCATCGAACGGGATGCTGTTCAGCTCTGGGTCGAGGGTATAGCCCGGACCACCCTGGTTATTGCCGAGCGGGTCTCCGGCCTGGGCCGCGAACCCGGCTACGACCCGGTGGAAGGTCAGCCCGTCGTAGAAGTGGTTGCGAGCCAGGAACACGAAGTTATTCACGTACTCCGGCGCCGATTGCGGAAGCAGCTCGATGCGAATGTCGCCCTTCTCCGTGCGGATCAACGCTTCGTACTTGCCGTTCTCGTTGATCTGCATCGGGGGCGCCGAGGTGTAGGTGCGGTAGACGCCGTCGGCCGAGGGGGTGCCGGTGGGACCGAAGGTCGGCGTGGCGGTGGGGCTGGCCGTGGGCGTGGCGCTTGCCTTCGGAGTAGGGGTCGTGGTGGCGCTCGAGCTGTTGTTCGAGCGGTTGCTGGTCAGGAAACGTCCACCGAGGCTAATCAGGAGGACGATCACGCCGAGCAACGCGAACAGGCGTCCGTTGCGTTGCACCCAGCCGAAGACGCCGGGCAGCGGCATCGGCCCCGCGGGCGCCTGCTGCAGCGGCGGGCGGCTCGTGGTCCGTCGACGCTGTCGCTCGCGTCGCTGCTGTCGCCTGCGTTCGTCGCTCATGCGGAACCTTCCCGGGATCGACCTGCGAGGATCGCGGCTGCGAACAACTCAGGCCGTCGACTCGATACGTAGTAACGCGCGCCGGCGTTTGTCTCAATCGCGACTCCCGTGCGCAGGAATGGCACGGAGTAGGCGCGCATGAAGCGTCCGGCGACGCGGCCAATGCGGATGCCCCAGCCCCCAAAGGCCACCCAGCGGTAGGGCACGACCTCGGCGGATCGGATCTCCGACCGCTTCAGGGTGGGGCCAAACGGGCCGAAGCGGAAGCGCACTCGCGCCTCGGTCACTTCGATACGGAGTCGCATAAACAGGAACTCGACGAAGCCGAGGATCACGCCTACGGCGACGAGCTGCACTGGCACCCACCACGGAGCATCCCGTGCCAGGACGACGAACGCGCTGGCGAGGCACACGATCATGGTGAGCGCCACGATGACCAGCATCCAGCGCGCGGCGTAGGCGGATTCGTCGTAGCGGTTCAAGCCGGTGAGTCCCCGGCGGGAGCGCCTTGCAACGGCATCGAGATCCAGCGTGTCACATGGAGATGCTGTTTTCCAGCCCAAAGACGTAAGGGGGAGACTGGTACCCTCGGCAGGACTCGAACCTGCGCCCCCGGCTCCGGAGGCCGGTGCTCTATCCACTGAGCTACGAGGGCAACGATTCTGCTGGCCACGAATTCGCGATCGCGATCTCAGCCGCGGATTCATAGTAGCAGCGTCCTCCGCTCTTCGCCTCGGTGTCCGTGATGCCGCCGTACCCTCAGGGCACTAGAACTAGTGTGCTACCCTACCGCCGTAGCGGGGGGTTGAAGTGCTGTACGCGTGTCTTACCGTGCCGGCGCTTGCGCTCGAGCAACGACTGGCTGAGCAGCCTGAGCTACGTAGTCGCGCCGTCGCGCTCGCGGACGAGAGCGGGCTGCGCGTCGCGGAAGTGACCGCCGAGGCCGCCGTGCGGGGCGTCCGCCGCGGGATCACCCTGCGCGAGGCGGTCGCGTTGTGCCCGCGGCTGGCGGTACTGGAGCCGCGGCCGGCGAGCACGCTGCACGCCGCCGCGCAGCTCGTCGAGGCTGCCGCCGGTGTGAGCCCGCTCGTTGAGGAGGCAGAGCCGGGGACGGTGTTCGCCGACCTGCGCGGCCTCGAGGGGCTGTACCCGCAGCCGGGCCAGTTTGAAGCGGCCATGCTCGCGGCGGCCCCGATGGATCTGCCGGCGCGGCTGGGAGTGGCGGGGCAGCGGTTCACCGCGCTCGTGGCGGCGAAGACGGCGGCGCCGGGGACCGCCGTGCGCGTGGCGAACGAGGAGCGCGCCGCCTTTCTCGCGAGGCACGCGGTGGAGTGGCTGCCGCTCGTGACGGAACACATCGAGCGGCTGCGGCTGTTCGGCATCACCTCGATCGGCGAGTTCGCGGCGCTGCCGATGCAGGCGGCGCAGGCGCAGTTCGGGGCAGCCGGCCGCCGCGCGTGGCTCGCCGCGCGAGGGGAGGACCCGGAGCCGCTGCACCCGCGGCGGGTCGTCCTCGACAGCGTGCACGAGCGCGTACGCCCCGAGGCGCCGCTCATCAGCCGAGAGGCAATCCTGCAGGGTGCGCGGCAGTTGTTGCGGCGGGCGCTGCGGCAACCTCGGGCGGCGGACCGCTTCGTGCGGCAGGTCCGGCTGCAGGCCGTGACCGAGGACGAACAACTGTGGGAGCGCGTGCAGCCGTTACGGGAGCCGACGAACGACCGCGCCCGACTGTGGACTGTGATCCGCACGCAGTTCGAGTACGCGGAGCTGCCGGGGCCGGTCGCGGAGCTGGACATCGAGCTGGGCGGACTGACGACGGAGACCGGGCGTCAGCCCGGGCTCTTCGTCGACCACCTGCGCCGGCGGGAGCAGCTGGACGAGATGGTGCGGCATTTGCGGGTGCGTTTCGGGCAGTCGCCAGTGGCACAGGTCGTGGAGGTGGAACCATGGAGCAGGCTGCCGGAGCGCCGTTACGCGCTCATGGACTACGACCCCTAAACCTCCCGCGGCCGGTCGAGGTCGACCTCGACGAGCACGGTTTGCCGCGGCGGGTGGTGACGGGCGCGCTGGGCGCGCTGCGGGCATTCGAGGTGGAGCGGGTGCAGGAGGTATGGCGCGTGGCGGAAGCGTGGTGGCGGGACGCCTCGGTGCGGCGCACGTACTACCAGGTCGTCATCGACGGCGGACGGACACTGACGCTGTTCCACGACGACGAGGAGCACCTCGCGGCCGGCTGGTACGAGCAGCGGTACTGAGATGAAGCCACCTGCCGAGCAGGACCGCGGCCGCGGCCGCTGGCCGGCGTATGAGGCGCAGCGCCACAAGGTCGAGCAGCTCGTGGAGGCGGACACGCCACGCTCGATGGCGCCTCGCGACCCGCTGGAGCCGATCCCCCTCGCCGTGCTCGAGGGCACGCCGTACGTCGAGCTGCACCTGCACTCGAACTACTCGTTGCTCGAGGGGGCGTCGACGCTCGACGAGCTGATGTGGACGGCGCGCGCGCAGGGGCATCGCGCGCTGGCGCTGACGGACCACAACGGCATGTTCGGCGCGATGGAGTTCGCGCGCGCCGCCAAGGAAGCAGGGCTGCGGCCGATCACCGGCCTCGAACTGACCGTCGCCGAGCGGACGCGCGACGGCGAGGTGCGCTCGCACCTCACGCTGCTGGCGGAGACGAAGCAGGGGTACTCAAACCTCTGCAGGCTCTCGAGCATCGCGTTCGGACTGCTCGAGGAGGACACGCATGCGAAGGAGGAGCGACGCCTCGATGCCTGCCTCGCGGTCGAACACCTTGAGGCGCACGCCGAGGGGCTGATCGTGCTCACCGGGTGCCGCGAGGGGCGACTCGCCCGGCTGGTGGAGGAGGGACGCGGCGAGGAGGCCGCCCGCTGGCTCGGACGGCTCATCGCCTGGTTCGGGCGCGACGACGTCTTCGTCGAGCTGCAGGACAACCTCGTGTTCGGCGACCGGCCGCGCAACCACGCGCTGGTGGCATTGGCGGAGCGCGCGGGTGTGAGCGTAGTGGGTACGGGCAACGTGCATTACCACGAGCGTGACCGGCACCGGCTGCAAGACGTGCTCACCGCGATTCGGCACCGCAAGACCCTCGACGAGTCGCACCGCGAGCGGCGGCCGAACGCGGAGTTCTACCTGCGGCCGCCCGAGGAGCAGGCGTGGCGCTTCGAGCAGTACCACCCGGAGGCGGCGTCGAACTCGGTGCGCATCGCCTGGCGCTGCCGCTTCGACCTTACCGAGGACCTTGGGTACCGGCTGCCGCAGCCGGACCTGGGCGAGGGCCGTCAGCCGATCGACGAGCTGCGGCGAATCTGCCAGGAGCGCCTCGATGGGCAGTACAGCGGGCGGCGGCAGCGCTACCGCGTGGCGGCCCAGGAGCGACTCGACCACGAGCTGGCGCTGATCGAGCGCCACCAGCTCAGCGGGTTCTTCCTCATCTACCACCAGATCTTCGAGCTGGCAAAGGACGTGGCGCGCGAGGTGCGCGGAGCCAACAGCGCGCGCCAGTTCGCGAAGCTGCCGCCCGGCCGGGGACGTGGCTCCTCGGTTGCCTCGATCGTGTGCTACCTGATCGGGCTCTCGCACATCGACCCGATCGCGAACCGGCTCACGGTTGGGCGCTTCCTGAACGAGGACATGCGGACGTTCCCCGACATCGACCTCGATTTCGCGCGCGACATCCGGCGGGTGCTGATCGAACGGGTGCACGACACCTGGGGCAAGGACCACGCCGCCCTCGTGGCGATCTTTCCGACCTACCGGCTGCGCAGCGCGCTTCGCGACGTGGGCAAGGCCCTCGGCCTCCCGCTGTCAGAGCTCGACCGGCTGGCAAAGCGCGCCAGCCCGCACGACGGCATCTCGCAGCTGCCGGACGAGCTGGCGCGGCACCCCGAGTTCGCGGACCGCCTCGAGGCGCAGGGCTGGCGTGACCTCGCGGAGCTGTCGCAGCAGCTGGCGGGGTTCCCGCGCCACCTCTCGCAGCACGTCGGTGGGATGGTCATCTCCTCGGAGCCACTCATCGATTATGTCCCGTGCCAGCCGGCGGCATGGCCAAACCGCTACCTGTGTCACTGGGACAAGGACAGCGTCGACGACGCACGCATGGTGAAGATCGACTTCCTCGGCCTCGGCATGCTGTCGACCGTCGAGGAGACCGTAGAGTTGATCGCGGAGAACGGGCCGCAGATCGACCTCTCGACGATCGCCTTCGACGACGAAGCGGTCTTCGACGACATCCAGCGCGGCGATACCGTCGGCGTCTTCCAGATCGAGTCACGGGCGCAGATCGCGATGCTGCCTCGGACGCAGCCGAGGAACCTCGATGACCTGACGGTGCAGGTGTCGATCGTGCGGCCAGGGCCGATCGTGGGCGGGGCAGTGAACCCGTACGTGCGCGAGCGCGAGCAGCAGCGCCGTCTCGGCGAGGCGTATCGGCCGCCGAAGGTGCACTCCTGCGTCGACGACGTCCTCGAGGAGACGCTGGGGGTGGTGCTGTTCCAGGAGCAGGTGATCGACGTCGCGCGGGGGATGGGCGGCTTCACGGCGGGGCAGGCGGAGCAGTTCCGGCGCGCGATGAGCCGGAAGCGCTCACTCCTCGCGATGCAGCAGTACGAAGAGGCGTTCATGGCGGGCGCGCGGGCACAGGGGGTGCCGCAGGCGGCCGCCGAGCGCATGTTCAAGAATCTGCTCGGCTTCGCGGAGTTCGGGTTTCCGAAGAGCCACGGGGCCGCCTTCGGGCTGCTCGCGTACCAGACGACATGGCTGAAGCATTACTACCGTACGCCGTTCTTCTGCGCGCTGTTCAACAACCAGCCGATGGGCTTCTACCCGCCGCACGTGCTCACCAACGACGCGAAACGCCACGGCGTCGAGGTCGTGCGGCCGGACATCAACTGCAGCATGGCGCGCTGCTCGGTCGAGCATCACACCGGCAGGCACGGCGGCTATGCGCACGGCGCCGTGCGCGTCGGCCTCGGGTACGTGCGCGGGGTGGGCGAAGCGGGGGCGACTCGCATCGAGGACGAGCGCCGCCGCGAGGGGCCGTACCAGTCGCTGTTCAACCTCGTGCAGCGGACGGGACTGAGCCGCGAGGCGGTCGAGAGCCTGATCCGCGTCGGGGCGTGCGACGACTTCGGGCTCAACCGGCGGGAGCTGCTGTGGCAGCTCGGGCTGTTCTGGGGCGGCCTGCAGCAGGCGGCGCTGTCCGTGCCTCGCGAGCGACAGCTGCGGCTGCCGCTATCGGTGGAGCAGGACCAGGTGACGCTGGCCGACTTCGGGGCGTACCAGCGGATGGCGGCCGACTACGAGCTGCTGTCACTGTCGCCGGATAGCCACCCGATGCAGTTCCTGCGCCGGACGCTGGGCGAGGGCGTGGCCTCGAGCCAGCACCTGCGCTCGATGTCAGGCGGCACCGAGGTGGACGTCGCGGGCCTCGTGGTATGCCGTCAGCGGCCGATGACCGCGAAGGGGATCATCTTCCTGCTCCTCGAGGACGAGTTCGGGATGGTGAACGTGCTCGTGAGCCGCGAACTGTCGGAGCAATTCAAAGATCAAATCCGCACGGAGCCGTTCATCCTCGTGCGCGGCGTACTCGAGGAGCGCGCGGGCGAGCAACGCAC
>JAIBBD010000013.1 GCA_019694855.1 Dehalococcoidia bacterium | reverse complement strand
AGCCCGGCTTCGTTGCGGATCTTCGGCTATCGGTCCGAGGAGTTCCGGGCGAACCCGGACCTCGTCGACGAGTTGCTGCATCCGGACGACCGCGCGGCCCGCGACGCCTGGCTGCGCGACGGTGGCCAGGTGGGCCTGTCGCCGGTCCTGCGCTACCGGCGGAAGGACGGAAGCTGGACCTGGATCGAGACGCAGGTGTCGCGGCTCGAGGACGGGGAGGACGGAGCCGCCCGCTACGAGGGACTGCTGCGCGATGTCAGCGAGCGGGTCGCGGCCGAGGCAGCGCGCCACTGGGTGGAGATCGAGTCGGAGCTCGAGGCGGAGCGGGTGCGCATCGCGCACGACCTGCACGACGGTGTCCTCGGCGGGCTGTTCGGGGTCGGGCTCGAACTGAAGGCGATGGCGCAGCAGCTGGAGCCGGCGTCCACGGAGCTGGCCGCGCGCACGAACACGACCGCCGAGGACGTCGGCGCAATCTCGCGAGACATCCGCGCGTACGTCATGGGACTGCGGGCCGGGCAGTTCACGGGCGACCTCGCGGTGTCGGTGGGCGAGCTTTGCGACCACTTCGAGTCTGCGAGCGGGACGCCGACGCGGCTGGTGGCAGAGACACTGCCGGACGGTCTGGCCGAGGACGCGGCGGTGGCCGCCTTCCGGGTCGTACAGGAGGCGCTCAACAACGTGCGCAAGCACGCGCAGGCGACGGCGGTCGAGGTGCAGCTGGCGTGTGACGGCGAGACGTTGTCCGTGCGGGTGCGGGACAACGGCCGAGGGTTCGACGCGGCGCGGCGCCCACTGTCCACGAGTATCGGGATGCGCTCGATGGCGCACCGGGCGCAGTCCCTCGGAGGGGTGTTGCGGGTGGAGTCGACGCCGCAACAGGGGACGACGGTGGAGGCGGACATCCCGCTCGGCTGAGTGCCTCTCCGCGCTCGTTGGTTCTCGAATTGCCTCGAATCTCCTGACGTCCTGCTCGGTTCTCGCGTGCTTCCCCGGGAGGCGTGAAGAGGCGTCGTCGCGCCCCGGCGGGTGTGGATACATTGCGCCGCTTTGGGGTTGATGGTCGTGGAACAGTTGTTCTACTGTGCCCCGTGCAGCAGGCAAGGGGGTTGCCATGACTGGCGGCGGATGGGCATCGGTGACGGCGTTCGAGGGCGCGGCCACGGCGGGCAGCGGGACGCTGAACGCGGCGTTGTTCCTTGAACGGACGGCGCGTTCCAGCGGGCCGCGGCGGATGGCCTCGGCGCTGCTGACCGGGCTTTCAGTCGCGATCGCGCTGGGCGCGGTCGCGGGCGGGGTGGCGGATGAGGGGAGCGCCCTGGCGGCGCTGCTGGAGGCTCCGCTGGCGATCGCGAACCTCGGCGTGACGGCCGTGCTGCTGGCTGGCGGCCGGCGATGACGACGTTCTCGGCGGCTCTGGCGCGCAAGGAGTACGAGCTGGCGGCGCTGCGGCTGCTGTTGGGTGTCCTCGACACGATCGAGGAGGCCGCGCCGGCGACGAGAGACGAGCTGATCGCGTTGCTGACGGTGGAACGGCGATGAACGAGCCGCGCGGCACGGCGGTGCGGCCGCCGTTCTACGAGTCGGCGCTGTCGCGAGCGGAGCGCGACGACTTCGGCGTGGCCCGCAGCGTGGACGGGCTGCAGGAGGAGATCGCGATCCTGCGGCTGCGACTGCGAGAGGCGCTCGGCGAGCACCCGGGCGACCTCGACATCGTGGAGCGCGGGGTGCGGCTGCTGGTGCAGTCGCTGCTGGCGGAGCACCGGCTGTCCTCGAAGGAGGCGCGCAACATCGGTGACGCCGTGAGCGGGCTCGCGGAGCAGTTAATGCAGTCATTCACGGAGCGGTTCGAATGAGCGGCGACCGGCTGGGCGACGCGATCCGGGCATGGCGGCGAGCCAGGTCGAGGCCGCCGGCGGCGGATATGCACGAGCAGCTGCGGTACCTCGAGCGGGACGTCCAGGAGGTGCGGACGCGGGTGAATGCATTGTTCTTCGCGGTGCTGGCGGCGGCGTTGGGCGATCTCGCGGGGAGGCTGTTCGGATGAGCGCGGCGACGGCCGTCCCCAGGCGCGCCGAGCCGCCACTGCCGTGGCTGCGGCCGTACCAGCGCATCGCCGGCCAGGCGGTGCTGCGGCGGATCTTCCGTCGCGAGGGCGGATCGGTCTCGATCGAGATCGCGCGGCAGGGCGGGAAGAACGAACTGTCAGCGCAGATCGAGCTGGCATTACTCCTCGCGCGGATGCGGGCGGGTGGGACGGTCGTGAAGTGCGCGCCGACGTTCGAGCCGCAGGCGCGGCTGTCGATGCGCCGGCTGCGCAATCGGGCGGCGGAAGCGGGGCTATCGATCCTCGTGCGGTCCGAGGGCGCGACGGTGCGCTGCGGCAACGCGGCGGCGCAGTTCCTGTCGGCGGAGCCGACGGCGAATGTCGTAGGGCACACGGCGGACCTGCTACTCGAAGCAGACGAGGCGCAGGACATCGACGTCGAGACGTTCGACCGCGCGTTCCGGCCGATGGCCGCCTCGACGAACGCGCCCGTGGTGTTCTACGGAACGCCTTGGGCCGCGAACTCGCTGCTGGAGCAGGCGAAGGCGGCGAACCTGGCGGCGGAGCGCACCGACGGCGTGCGGCGGCACTTCCAGTTCGACTGCAACGCCGTGGCGGAGGAGGTGCCGCCGTACCGCGCGCACGTGGACGGGGAGCGGGCCCGGCTTGGGGAGCGGCACCCGCTGTTCCGGACGCAATACCTCCTCGAAGTGGTGCACGACGCCGGGCGACTGCTCGATGGGGCGTCGCTGGCGCAGGTCGAAGGCGAGCACGAGCGACGGTCGACGCCGATGGCGGGCGAGCGGTACGTCGCGGGGCTCGACCTCGCGGGAGCGGCGAGCGAGGAGCGAGACGGGTCGCGGGACCGTGACTGGACGGTGCTCACGGTCGCCCGGCTCGTGCCGGGCGGCGAAGGCGGGCCTCGCATCGAGGTCGTCGAGCACCAGGCCTGGCAGGGGGTCGCGACGGAGTCGCTGCTCGCGACGCTGGCGGACCGGCTGCGGCGGGTCTGGCGAGTGCGGCGGCTGGCCATTGATGCGACCGGCCTCGGCGGGCCGATCGCGGAGCTGCTCACGTCTCGCCTCGGGCGGTCGACCGTGGAGGCGGTGACGTTCACGGCGGAGCGGAAGTCACGCCTCGGATTCGGACTGCTGGCGGCGGTGCACTCGGGGCGGCTGCGGCTGTACCGGATGGACGGGTCGGTGGAATGGGCGGAGTGCCGGCGGCAACTGGAGCTGGCACGGGCGGTGTACCGCGAGTCGCGGTTGATGCAGTTCCACGTGGACCCCTCGGAGGGCCACGACGACTACCTGATGAGTCTGGCGCTGGCGGTGTGGGCAGCGCGCTTCGAGGGAGGCGAGCGCACGGCGCGCGGCCGCCTCCCGGAGCCGGTGACGGCGGAAAGGATTCCCGCATGATCTCGACGCTTGAGATGGTGATGACGCCGCCCGCGCGGACGGCGGAGACGGACGACCGGCGGACACGCCAGGACGCGCTGCCGGAGCACTTCGAATACCGTGACGAGGGGTGCGACCTGTTCTCGTCGTGCCTCGGGTGCCCCCTGCCGCGCTGCCGGTACGACGAGCCGGGGGGCGCGCGCACGATGATGAACCGCGTGCGCGACGAGGAGATCCGACGGCTGCGCTACGACATCGGCGTGCCGGTGGATGAGATCTCGGTGCGCTTTCGAGTGTCGCGGCGGACGGTGTTCCGCGTGCTGAAGGCGGGCGGGCCGACCTCGACACCGTGCGAGGAGCGCGGGCGGTGAGCGAGGAGTCGCTGCCGCGGCTGCTGGCGAACCGGGACGCGGACCGGCTGCGGCGGTACCAGGAGTACCTCGACTACTACGAGGGGCGGCGGGGGTCGCCGCCGGCGCGCGGCCGGGAGCGGACGCTGACGTTCAACTACGCGCGGGCGATGGTGGAGAAGGGCGCATCCTACCTCGTCACGGAGCACCGGCCGCAGGTCGTGGCCGTCGAGGACACGGCGGCCGGGCGGCGGCAGGCGGCGGAGGCCGAGCGCGTGCTGGTGGAAGCGTGGGACTCGAACGACCTCGCGCGGCTCGACCTCGAGACCGAGGTGGACACGGCGGTGCTCGGGGACGGCGCGTTCAAGGTCGTGTGGGACGAGCGCGAGCGGCGGGTGGTCGTCTCCGCGCCGGACGTGCAGGGGCTGTACGCGTGGTGGGTAGGCGATGATGTGCGGCGGCTGTGGCGGGTGGCGGCGCGGTACCGGATGCCCTCGGAGCAGGTGGCGGAGCGGATCGGCCACACGCCGCGAAGCCCGGGCGGCCGGCTGCCGGCGACGGTGGACGTGATCGAGTCGTGGACCTCGGAGCGCTTTGAGCTGTGGCTGCAAGGGCAGCCGGTCGAGGCGAGGCCGAATCCGTATGGCGAGATCCCGTACGTGATCTATCCAAACGTGCCGTGGCCGAAGCAGTTCTGGGGCATCTCGGACATCGAGCCGTTGCGCGAGCCGCTGGCGGAGTTGAACCGCGCGCTGACACAGCTGAGCCGCATTCTCGAGCTGTCGGGCAATCCGATCGCGGTGCTCGAAAACGTCGAGGAGGCGCGAGACATCGCCGTGCAGCCGGGGGCGGTGTGGGAGATCCCGGAGCAAGCGCGGGCGTACCTCCTCGACCTGCTGCAGGGCGGCGGGGTGCGGTTGCACGTGGACTACGTGGAGCTGGTGTACCGGACGCTGCACGACCTGGCGGAGACACCTCGGATCGCGTTTGGGGACGCGCACGGCGACCGCTCGGGCGTGGCGTTGCAGACCGAGCTGGACCCGCTGCTGCGAAAGGTGGCGCGGAAGCGGCTGATTCGGTCGGCGGCGCTGCGCCGTCGCGACCGGCTGATCCTGCGCGTGCTCGGGCATCACACGGGGCGGCACCTCGATGAGGGGGTGCGCACCGAGGTGGCGTGGGGGCCGGTGTTCGCCTCGATCCCCGCGCCGGGGGTCGCGAGTCAGGTGGCGTAGGTGACCTTCGGGAGGTGTGCGGCTGCCGTACGATCGATGGCGGAGGTGTGACCATGGACGAGCGGCGGCGGCTGACGAGAGACCGTGACGACCGGATGATCGGCGGGGTGTGTTCGGGGATCGCGAAGCACTTCGACCTCGATCCGACGCTGGTGCGGGTGGTGTTCGTGGTGCTGTCGCTGGTGTCCGGCGTCGGCATCATCGCCTATGTCGTGATGTGGCTGCTGTTGCCCGCGGCCGAGCGCACGGACGCCGGGCCACGGCAGGTGATGCGCGACAACATCGACGAGATGGCGGAGCGGGCTCGCCTCGCGGCGGCGTCCGCACAGGCAGCGGCCGAGGCGGCACGGCAGGCCGCCGATCAGCTGGCCGAGACGGCGCGGGCTGCCGGGCGCGCGGCGCGCGACACGTGGCAGCAGGGGTCGCAGCCCTCGAGCGGCCAGGGCGCCACGGGCGCCGAGCCGGAGGGCGCCGGCCCGATGGATGCGGCGACCGCGGAAGGATCGACGGTCGGCTCCGAGAGCGAAGCCTCAGCGCCCACCTCGACGACGCCCACGGAGGGGGCAATGCAGCCAGAGGACTCAGGCAAGCCGGGAGAGACGACGCCCGACGGGTCGCGGTCGACCTGGCCACCGAGCAGCGAGCTGCCCTCGGTCGATGCGCCCGCGGAGCCGCCGGCGGCGGAGTCCGGTGACGGGCAGCGCTCGGGACCGCCTCGGATGTGACGATTGGCGAGCGGGTCCGCACAGGCGTGACGGCCGAGGGCAGCACCTCGGCCGTCGTCGTGAGGGTGTGGCCGGCTACAGGGCGTCCGCGTCGAAGAGGGGGCGCTGGGGAGACTCGACGGCGAAGGGCTTCGGCGGCTCGATGTGCAGGTGCTCGTAGGCGAAGCGGGTGGCGACGCGGCCTCGGGGGGTGCGCTGCAGCAGGCCGACCTTCAGCAGGTGCGGTTCGTAGACGTCCATGATCGTGTCGGCCTCCTCGGAGACGGCGGCGGCGAGGGTCTCGAGGCCGGCGGGGCCGCCGCCGAAGCGATCGATGAGCACGCGCAGCAGCTCGCGGTCCATGGCGTCGAGGCCGAGCGCGTCAATCTGCAACTGCTCGAGCGCGGCGATGGCGAGCGGGCCGGTGATGACGCCGTCGCCTTCGACCTCGGCGTAGTCGCGGAGGCGGCGGAGGAGGCGGTTGGCAACGCGGGCGGTGCCTCGCGAGCGGCGCGCGATCTCGGCGACACCGTCGTCGTCGATCGCGCAACCCAGCACCTGTGAGGAGCGGCGGACGATCTGGGCGAGCGCGCGCTCGTCGTAGAAGTCGAGGCGGTAGGTGGCGCCGAAGCGGTCGCGCAGCGGCTGGGAGACGAGCGCGTACCTCGTGGTGGCGCCGATGAGCGTGAAGCGGTTGAGCTTGAGGCGGACGTCGCGGGCCTGCGGCCCGGTGCCGAGGATGATGTCGAGGGAGAAGTCCTCCATCGCGGGGTACAGGGTCTCCTCGACGACGCGGGGGAGGCGGTGGACCTCGTCGATAAAGAGGATGTCGCCGGTCTGGAGCGTGGTGAGCACCGAAGCCAAGTCGCCGGTGCGCTCGATGGCGGGCCCGGCGGTGATGCGGATGGAGACGCCCATCTCGGCGGCGAGGATCATGGCGAGGGTGGTCTTGCCGAGGCCGGGGGGGCCGTGGATGAGGATGTGGTCGAGGGGCTCCTCGCGGGCGCGGGCGGCGGCGATGGAGATGCGCAGGCTCTCTTTGACCGCGTCCTGGCCAAAGTACTGGTCGAGGCGACGGGGGCGCAGGGTCAGCTCGACGCCGGCGTCCTCGGGGGCCTGCGATCGGGCGAGGGGGCCGCGCTGGGCGTCGTCCATGGATGCTCCTCGGCGGGTCGTTGCGAGGTAGTATAGCGAACAGGCGTTCTGGGGGCGAGCCGCCCGCCGGGCAAGCCAGTTGATGACGCGAGGCGCGGGTGAGCGAACGGGAAGCGGCCGTGGTCCTCGGGGGTTTGTACGTGCTCGCGACCGGGGCGGGGTTGCTGAGCGTCGCGCCCAGCGTGGATGGGCCGGACTACCTCGAGCGGGCGGCGGCGCGGCGGGGGCAGGTGCGATGTGCGGCGCTGTTTCAATTCGCGATGGGTGCGCTATACGCAGGTATCGGGGTGCTCTGGTATCCGCTGCTCGACCTGCACGACCAGTGGCTGGCGGCCGGCGTGCTGAGCTTCCGGTTGCTCGCGGGTGGATTCGTATTCCTCGGCGCGGTGGTGTTGTTGCTGGTGCTGGCGGTCAGCGAGGACGCGACGCGCGCTGGCGGGTCGAACGAAATCCATGTGCGGCTCGGCGAGGTGCTGCGGACGGCGCGCGACCTCGTCAATCACGTGGCGATGATCCTGGCGTTGAGCGTTGGCGGCGTGCTGCTGTCGTCGGCGCTCTTCGAAGGGGAACTGGTTCCTCGGTGGTTGGCGGCCTGGGGACTGGCCGGCGCTGTGCTGGCAGCCGTAGGGAGCGTGCTCGTGCTGCTGCGCACCCTGCGCGTGTTGAGCAGGTCGTACGTCGCGATGAACCTGCCGCTCGCTGTGCAGGAGCTGGCGCTGGCGGCGTGGCTGGTCGCGCGCGGGCTGTGACTGGCGTCGAGCGGCCCTCGCGATGCGTCGCGCCCCTTACCCCACCTCCGCCAGCGACTGACGCAGGCCGTCGAGGCGGGTGCGGGCGGTGGCCAGGCGTTCCCGTTCCTTCGCCACGACCTGCTCCGGCGCGCGCGCGGTGAATTGCTCGTTGCCGAGTTTGGCCTCGAGGCGCGTGACTTCACCCTCGGCTTCGGCGATCTGTTTCTGGAGACGCGCGCGCTCGGCGTCGAGGTCGAAGAGGCCCGCCATGGGGAGGACAACGCGGCCGACCGGGAGGACGGCGGTCACGACGCCGTCGGTGGGAGCCTGTTCAGGGGTGTCGACGATGTGCAGCGGTCGGACGCGGGCGAGCGCCTCGATGGCGGGGGCGGCTGCGCGGGCCGCGGCCGCGGCCTCAGCCCCGACGAGGTAGGCCTCGACCCAGCGGGCCGCCTCGACGCGCTTCTCGGCGCGGACGTTGCGGATGCCTCGGACGAAGTCCTGGAGCGCGGCGAAGGTGTGCTCGGCCTCATCGTCGAGGCGGGCGGGGTCGGCCTGCGGGTAGGCGGCGACGATCAACGCGGACGCGCCCGCGGGGTCGGGGCGCACGGTGACGAGGCGCTGCCAGATCTCCTCGGTGACGAAGGGCATGCAGGGGTGGAGCAGGCGCAGCGTGCGGTCGAGGACGTGCACGAGCACGGGCAGGGGTGAGCGGTCGCCGTCGCGGACCCGAACCTTAGCGACCTCGATGTACCAGTCGGCGAACTCGTCCCAGAAGAAGTCGCGCGCCTGGCGCATCGCTTCGCCGAGCTCGAACTTGCCGAGCAGCTCGTCGACGGAGGCGACGACGCGCTCGGTCCTCGACAGGATCCAGCGGTCCTCGAGGGGGAGGGGCGCGCCGGCGGGCGGGAGGGCGAGGTCGTCGCCGTCCTCGACCATCGTGAGAACGAAGCGCGAGGCGTTCCAGAGCTTGTTGCCGAGGTTGCGGCCGGCCTCGACGCGCTGGTCGGTGATGCGCTGGTCGTTGCCCGGCGAGGTGCTCGAAATGAGGGCGTAGCGCAGGGCGTCGGTGCCGTAGCTGTCGATGAGCTGGAGCGGGTCGACGGTGTTGCCCTTCGACTTCGACATCTTCGAGCCGTCGGGGGCACGCACGAGGCCGTGCAGGTAGACCGTCTCGAAGGGGACGACGCCGTCCATGTTGTAGAGGGACAGCATGATCATGCGGGCGACCCAGAAAAAGATGATGTCGTAGCCGGTCTCCATCACCTGCGTCGGGTAGTAGCGCCGCAGATCCTGGGCGTCCGGGTCAGGCCAGCCGAGGGTGGAGTGCGGCCAGAGGCCGGACGAGAACCAGGTGTCAAGGGTGTCCTCGTCCTGGTGGATGCGCGCGGAGCCGCAGCCTGCGCATGTGGCCGGGTCGACCATGGGGTCATCGGCGGCGGGGAGCGTCATCGTGCGGCAGTCGTCGCAGTACCAGACGGGGATGCGGTGGCCCCACCAGATCTGGCGGCTGATGGTCCAGTCGCGGATGTTCTCCATCCAGTGGAAGTAGGTGCGGTCGAAGCGCTGGGGGACGAACTTGATGCGGCCGTCACGCACCGCCTCGATGGCGGGGCGGGCGAGGGGCTCGGTGCGCACGAACCACTGCTCCGAGAGCAGCGGCTCGACGATGGTGCCGGAGCGCTGGCAGTGGCCGATGGAGTGGGTGTAGGCCTCGATCTTCTCGATCAGGCCGCGGCCCTCGAGGTCGGCGACGACACGCTCGCGCGCCTCGAAGCGGTCGAGGCCGGCGTACTCGCCGGCGGCGTCGGTCATGCGGGCGTCGAGGCCGATGACGGTAAGCACGGGCAGGCCGTGGCGCTGGCCGATCTCGAAGTCGACGGGGTCGTGGCCGGGGGTGACCTTGAGGGCGCCCGAACCGCCCTCGATGCTCACGGCCTCGTCGGCGATGACCGGGATGGCGCGGGCTGAGGTGGGGACCACGACGCGGCGGCCGATGAGGTGGCGGTAGCGGTCGTCCTCTGGGTGGACGGCAACGGCGGTATCGGCGGGGATGGTCTCGGGGCGGGTGGTGGCGATGACGATGTAGTCGTCGGTCGCCTCGCCGTTCTCGTTGGCGACCGGGTAGCGCACGTACCAGAAGGAACCAGGCTCGTCGGCGTGCTCGACCTCAAGGTCGGAGAGGGCGGTGCCGCAGTCGGGGCACCAGTTGATGAGGCGCTCGCCGCGGTAGATGAGGCCGTCGTTGTAGAGGTTGACGAAGGTCTGGCGGACGGCGCGCTGGGGGCCCTCGTCCATGGTGAAGCGCTCGCGGGTCCAGTCGGCGGAGGCGCCGAGGCGGCGGTGCTGGCGGCCGATGGCGTCGCGCGTTTTGTGCACCCAGGTCCAGACGTGGCGCAGGAACTCCTCGCGGCCGATGTCGCGGCGCTCGATGCCCTCGCGGCGCAGCTCACGTTCGACGACGTTCTGGACAGCGATGGCGGCGTGGTCGACGCCGGGGAGCCAGAGGGTGTCGTCGCCGCGCATGCGGTGCCAGCGGACGAGGATGTCCTCGATGGCGGTGGTGAGGGCGTGGCCGAGGTGCAGCTCACCGGTGACGTTGGGCGGCGGCATGATGACGGTGAAGGGCTGGCGCTTGCCGTCCGGGCCGGGCCCCGAGGGCTGGAAGAAGCCGTTGGCCTCCCACCATTCGTAGAGGCGCTGCTCGACCTGCGCAGGCTCGTAGGCGGTGGCCATCTCGCGGGGGCTGCTCTCAGTGGTGGTCATGGTGCTGTCCTTCGATGCGGGTGCGGGCGCCTCGGCGGGCGGGCCGCAAACAAAGAGCCCCGCCGGAGCGGGGCAGATGGCGGCGTGCGGCCTCGAGAGGGCCGGCTAGCCGCCGCCGGGTACTACTACTACGGGCGTGTGCATGTCGCCTCGATGGTAGGTGGGTGGGGCGGGGCGGGCAATGGGCGGGGGGGTGGGGGAGTTGTTACTGGAGTTGCAGGTGGAGTGGGAGTTGTAACTTTTGGGGCCGAAAGTAACAACTGAGGGCTGGGGTGACGGTGGCGGGGGCCCAGAATGTGTTGGCCACCCGGCACACGGGGATCCCGATACCACCGGCACTTGGACGAGTCGCTCGAGGTGCCGGGGCAGTTCGCGTGGCCGACCGCTTTTTGGGGTAGCCGGGGGGGAAGACATCGGCCCCCCCGGCCATGGCTTCAGCCGCTCGTCTGCCCAACGAGCATGTTCTGCAAGTCACGAATGGCCGTAAGCCCCGTTTCATCTGCCAACTCCTCCGCCATTGCCCCCGCGATCGTGAGAGCTGCACGGTTGCCGGACATCCCAGCCAGCTCCCCGTCTGTCGACCACTCGAACCGCGTGTGTGCTTGGCGTAGGTAGAAGGCCATATCCGAAATACCCGCCCGACCTTGGGGCATGCACCGATCAATGATCGTGCCGGCAAGGATGGACATGCTCAAGACGCCGGTGTTTCGCAGGAGGAGGTAGTCCTTTGGGCTCGCCCACTCCTCCGAAAACACCGTTCGCACCGCCTGCCAGTAGTTGCGGATGATCGCGTACTGAGCGTTGGCGTCCGTCAGATCGTGAATGTACTGACTCTTAGCGAGCGTGCGGCCAACACCACTCTGGAGGCTGGCGAAGTTGGCCAGACGTGTGAGCCCTTGAGCCCGAGCGCCTTTCTTCGACCCGCCGAGATGAATCAGCCCATGCCACGGGGACTCCGGATCACTTGCCAGTCGGGTGGCAATCCAGCGGTCCAGATGATCCCGAATCTCGCGCTGTTCAGGCGTGAGCTTGCTCTGCATGACTGCCAAATGAGAGCTGTTTAGCCCCTTCTGGTTGGAGTTGATGTCCACGAACAGTGAGCGTTCTTGCTCGCGCGTCAGTCCGACGTGGATCTGGAACGGCGCCTCTGTGAGAAGGGGGTCGCGCGTTCGGTCATCGCCCTGCGCATAGAAAAGGCGGTGATTCCCGTCGACGCGGCTTACGTGGACTGCGTCGTCCCGCATTCGATCCAGATTGAATTTCAGGCGGACGAGCTGATGGTCCTCGGAGCCTCCATTGAGTTCCTCGATCTCGACGACCTTCTTGTCGCGCACGTTCAGGACGACTTCTGGAAATGCCCTCGGCTGATCGATCACTCGCTCGCGACGAACGTAGTCATACGCTTCGCTTGCATGCTTAGGAGACAGGTCGCGCTGGAGCCCGTCGGGATTCTTGTCCTGGTCGAAGACGTCCGCTTGGGAGATTGCAGCAAGGTGCGCCAGGGGAGCGAAGCCCCTGAAGCACACCGTATCGAGGTTGTTGCCGCGTCGCGCTACCACCTCGACCTGACTGATACCCGAAAGTTTCATCCTGTCCTCCGTTCCTAGCCGGAGACCACCTCCGACGCATGTGAGAGTACAACTCTCACATGGGAGGTGTCAATACTCGAAATCGAGTGTTAATCAGTCACCAAACCCCCACCACCACCGCATCCAGCGGCTGCGCGGGGTCGAACACCGCGACCGCGACGCGTCGGCCCACCACCATCTGGGCCGCCGCGATCCCGCGTGACACCGGCACGTTCGCGACCGTCCCCGGCAGCGAGGCGGCGAAGCGCACCGTCGCGAGGTAAGTCGTGCTGTTGAAGGCGATCAGCTCCCCGCGCTCGACCATCGTCGCCTCCTACACCGTCACCAGCTGCAGCGTCTGCTCATAGACCGGACGTCCGCCGCGCGCGAAGCGCAGCCGCCAGCTCCCGACGCGATACTTCGCCGCGTTCAGGCCGAGCGTCGCGTCGGTCAGCTCCACCACGTCGCCCACCTCGTGCCCCACGTTCGGCGGCGACACCAGCTCGCCTCGAGGCACCGCGAGCGCCTCGCGCCGCAGCACCGTGGACGCGCGCACGTCGGCCCGCGCCTGCGCCGTGAGGCTGGCGTCCACCACCAGGGCGGCGCTCGCCCCCGAACGCAGCGCGGCCACATCCAACGCCTCGGCGAACACCCCCTCGCCGAACACCCGCGCCCAGCCCGCCGCCGGCCGGCCCTCGGCCACGCTCAGCGCCTCGATGGCGTGCGCCGCGCCGTAGGCATAGTCCGTCGCGTCCGAGGCCAGCGGCTCGAACAGCAGCGGCAGCGTGCCGCGCATCCGCAGCACGTCGGGGACCAGGGCGAGCAGGCGGCGCACCGCCGCCGCGCCGTCCTCGCCCGCCCGCACCGTGAACCCCGGCTTGTGCACCGTGCTCTCGTTGCTTCCGGGCGTCAGGCTCAGCCGCAGGCCGGCCCGTTGCAGCAGCCCCGTGAGGATGTCGTAGACGCTCGTCGTGCCGGCCGCCCAGACGAGCTGCCGCGGCGCGACCCACGAGGCGAGCACGCCCCAGGCGTCTACCGCCTCCACCTCGACGGTCGCGAGGCCGCGCGCCCGCCGCCGCTCGACCGAGCTGATCCAGAAGCGCGGGCCGTCGGAGGTCTCAACCCCGGAGCTCGTCACGTACCCCGGCCCGACGCGCAGCTCGCCACCCGGCGCCAGGGCGGGGACCGTCGCCGCCGCGTAGCGGCCGTCCTCGTTGCGCAGCACGAGGCGGAGCCGGCCGCGCTCCCACGACTGCACGACCTCCGCCTCCAGCACGTCGGCGCTGAGGTCGAGCGGCGTCACCGCGCTCGATGCGTGCCACACGCCCGCCGGCGTCACCAGCCAGGCATCCGAGCCCCCGCCCGCGATCCCCACGCCGTGGCTCGACGCGACCTCGAACGGCTGCGGCTCGCGCCAACTGAAGTCCGCAAAGTCCGTGAGGTCGGTGCCGCTGGCGAGCTGCGCGCGCTGGTACGCGCCGCCGCCGGCGTACGACTCGACCAGCGCGGCGCGAGGCACCTCGGCGGTGGCGAGCCCGGTCGCCAGGTACGTGACTTGCGTCCCGCTGCCGGCCCGCGCGATCTCGGCCGGCCCTGTCCACGTGTTGAGCGGCGCGCCCGCGCCCACCCCGAACGTTGTCGCCCACAGCACCGCGTCCCCGCCCGACTCGGCCCCGGAGACGAGCACCTGGTAGTCGGCGTCGAACACGGCGGCGAGGCCCGAGACGGAGACGAGCGAGAACGACCACGCCGTGGCCGCTCCCCACGCCCCCAACCCGCTCCTCGTGATCCGGTACACCACCCCCGCGACGGCGTAGAACACCGCGGCGCTGCCGTCGCTCCGCAACGCGCAGGCAATGGCGGTCACGGCCGCGCCCGCCGTCACGAGCGTCGTCGAACCCCCGAAGCTCGCGCCCGAGTTCGTGCTCTCGCGCACCAGCACGCCCGTGCCGGCGCCGTTCACGTAGGCCAGCAGCGCCCGCGTGCCGGCCGCCGCCAGCCCCAGCCTGGGCGCGGTGGCCACCGTCCCGAGGCTCGTCCAGCTTGAGTACGTCGAGCCCTGCCCCGGCGTCGCGACCCGGGAGTGGTACATCGTGGCCGCGCCCACGTCGATGCGCGCCCGCAGCAGCGAGCCGTCGTCGGGGACCGCCGCCACGCACGGCCCCGCGGCCTCCGCGCCCGTGTACCAGCGCGCCCAGCGCAGCCGCGCCACGCCCACGTCGCGGTCGTGCAGCCCGACGCCCAGCACCGGCGCGCCGCTCGCCGCCTGCTGCGCGGCAAGGAGCGTCGAGGTCAGCGCGCGCATCGGGCGCGACGCCTCGGCAGGTTCGCGGGTCGGAGGGGTGGGTGAGTCACCGGGACTCCCGTCCTGGCCACCCCCGATCCGGATTCTGGCCGCTGGCATACGGCTTCCATATCTATGGATGCTCCTCGCGCCTCGATCAGTCGCGGGCGGCGACCGCGCCGACGGCGGACTGATACATGCGATGCGAGCGCAAGCGGCGCTCGCGACCGAGTTTGGCGAGCGCCTTGGCGAAGGCGGCCATGCGCTCCTGCGCCCAGGTGTGGTAGTTGCGCCACGTCTCGGTGCCGCCGACGTTGACGCGGTTCGTGGCGTAGGAGGCCCACTCGAGGGCCGCGTACGCGGCGGCGCCCGTCGCGACGAGGTCGTGCAGCCGGTCGGGCAACGTCGTGCCGCTGCCATCGAGGGTGTGCAGCTTCGTGTACCGCACGAGCACGGACTCGCCGCCGAGCGGGCTGCCGTCGATGAGCAGAGAGAGCGTGTCCGCCCAGGTGGTGAAGGGCACGAGGCTGCGTGGGTATTGCCCGAGGGGATACTCGGCGGCCTCGACCGAGACGCGCGAGGCGAGCGTCGTGATGCTGAGGTCGCGGCTGCCCGCGGTCGTCGTGAGCGTGGCTGACGCCTCGAGCGGGGCGGCGAGCGAGACTTCCTGCACCGCGCGGGCGATGTGGCGGTCGAGCTCGCTGTCCGTCCAGCGGTAGTTGGCGGCGTCTTCGTCGCGGAGGTCGCGGCGGACACGGGTCCGCATCGTCGGCAGGTCCATGGCAGCACCTCCGGGGTGCGCGCGCCCTCGAGGCGTCCGCTTACGGACGGACGCCGACGAGGCGCGACAGCTTGAGCTGGTTGAAGATCGCGAGCGCGACGTACCACTTCACGCGGATGCGCGTGGCGTCCTTCGTCTCGAGGGAGCCGACGCGGTCGACGGTGAGGCCACCGGGGCCGGTGAGCCCGACGACCGCGCCCTCGCCGAACTGCAGGGCGTAGATCGTGGAGCAGTCCGAGGAGGTGCCCACCGTCTTCGCGTCCGAGATGTAGTCGTTCACGCCGATCGGCACGCCGTCGTAGAACTGGACCATGCGGCCGAACTCGTCGCGGTCCTGCTCGACGACGCCGGAGCCGGAGGCACGAGCGAGCGAGGTCAGACTGCGGCGCGTGCGGCGCGACATGAGCAGGATGTCGGGCTTGCCGCCGCGGATGAGATCGATCGCCTCGTCGAGCTTGGCGAGTGTGAGGGTAGCGCCGTTCGTGCCCATCGAGGCGGTCTGGCCGGCCGTGCACTGCTTGTCGACGCCATCGAATGACTTGGTGTCGATGCCCGTGTCACCGTTGATGAAGGTGTCGTCGAACTTGCGCTGGACGGCCTTTGCCTTGAGGGTCACGACCGCCGCCTCGAGGTCCTGCACGTTGTTGCGGGTGCGCGCGAGGTAGTTATCGACGTCAGCGTCGCCGCCGAGGATGGTCAGCGCCGTCGTGATCTGGGTGAACGTGGGCGTGTTCTCGGCCCAGGTGTCGCCGACCCCGTAGAAGGCCGCGGTCGCGGCTGCGTTCTCGCGGTTGTAGGTGAGGCCGTTGCCGACGATCTCGACGAAGGGCAGCCGCTGCAGGACAGGGCTGTCGTTGATCACCGTCTCGATCACGCCTTCGAGGAGCACGTCGTTGGAGAGCTTCGCGCCTTCCGCCAGTGTCAGGGCCATGTCCATCGCCTCCTTCGGGTACGACGAGGAGGCTAGGAGAACATATGTCCTATCGAGAAGCGGGAACTGGCAGCGTTGAGCTGGCAGGCCGAAAACGAATGAGGCCCCCACGCGGGAGCCTCGGGATTCGGAGCGGCGTACTGGCTACGGGATAACGACGGTCGTCGTGGCCTCGTCGCCCTCGATGGTGACCTCGGGTGTGGCGGTGCTGGTAGACGAGGGAGTCGTCGCGGTCGGCGACGGCGAGGCCGTGGCGCTCGCGGTGGGCGTCGCCGTCGGCGTGCGGGTCGCGGTGCCGGTGGGCGTGGCCGTCGGCGTGCGGGTTGGCGTCGCGGTGGGGCTGGGGGTCGTGGACGCCGTGCCCGTAGCGGTTGCGGTGCCGGTGCCCTCGGGCGTCGCGGTCTCGGTGGAGGCGGCGTTCTCGAGGAAGCGCGAGGCGGTGAGCTGGCCGCCCTCGGTCGCGACCTGCGCCGCCGCGAGGGCGCCGACGCCGCCTTCCTCGGGCGCCACGGTCTCGAGGACCGTGCGTGCGGTGTTCACCGTTTCGAGGTAGGTCGCCACGGCCTCGCGTGAGACGGCCTGCGGCTTGGTCTCGATGACCTTGGCGACGGCCGCTGTGCTCTCGGTGACGGTGCGGAGCAGGCTGGCGTCGGCGGGTTCGCCGCGGGCCGCGTGCTCCTGGATGGCCGAGACGGCCCGGCGAATACGCTCGAGCTCAGCCTCGGTGGACTGGGAAGTGAGGTTTGCGCCGAGGCGCGGCTGGACAT
This sequence comes from Dehalococcoidia bacterium, assembly GCA_019694855.1. Classification (GTDB taxonomy): domain Bacteria; phylum Chloroflexota; class Dehalococcoidia; order UBA2979; family UBA2979; genus JAIBBD01. The sequence goes on along the minus strand of JAIBBD010000013.1, from coordinate 27,891 downwards.
CCACGCCGCCATCGTTGCCTCCGGGCGCGCCCGTGAGGCTGATGATGAACAGTGCGGCCGCCGCCGCGGCGGTCGCAACCGCCGACGAGACGACCGCCCAGCGGGTACGACCCCACTGGCGCGTGCGCACGTGCAGCGGCGTGATACGCGGATCCTCTGGGGCCCCGCCGGCCTGCTCCAGAGCATCGCGTTCCAGGCTGTGGAGGATGTAGGCGCGCGAGCGCGCGTGGTAGGAGTCGAAGGAGGAGCTGTCGGTCAGGTGCTCGGCCTGGATGCGAAGGCGGCCGGCAGTGCGCAGGAGTGAGGCGAGCTCAGCGTCTTCAGTGCGGAGACGCGGGTGCTCGCCGGCCTCGATGCGGTCGAGGGAGTCCGCGAGGCGTTGCACCTCCATCGCCTCGATGGGCGTCACGACGATGGAGGCGTCGGGCCCGGTAAGGGGCTCCCGCTCCTGTGCCTCGTCGTGTCCGTGATCGCGCATCCGCTCCGCTGTCTCTATCTGCGACGCCCTTCGGCGTCCGCTGCCGCGCCTTCCGCCTCGCCCGAGAGCATCCGCTTCAGCCGCTGTATGCCTTTGTGCTGGAGGACCTTCACGTTGGTCTGCTGCTTGCCGAGGGCCTCCGCGGTCTCGGCGACCGAGAGTCCGGAGGCGAACCGCAACAGGAGGACGTCCCGTTGCGCCTCGGGGAGCTGCCTGACCGCCGCGAACACCTCCTCAGCCGCGACCTTGGCTTCCGCGATCTCGGCGGGTCCGCGCCGGTCATCGCGGATCGCCTCGGAGAGTTCCGCCGATGGGCCGCGGGTGGCGGCGCGCCGGTGGAACGAGATCACGTGGTTATGGGCGATGCGGAAGAGCCAGGCCGCGAACGGCACTCGAGGCTCCTGGCTGCCGGGCTCGGCTGAGGGCGGGTCCGCGGGAGGCGGGTCGTCCTCGGAGGCCGGGTCGGCGGCCGGGGCACCGGTGGCACGCCACTGGAACCCCTCGATCGCCCGGAAGACTTTCAGGAAGATCTCTTCCGTCAGGTCTTCCGCGTCCGTCTCGTTGCCGACCCTGGTCAGGCAGTAGCGATACAGCCTGGGCAGGTACGCGTCGTACAGGAGCCCGAAGGCTTCCTGATCCCTCCTCCGTGCGCGGTCAACGAGATCGCGCTCGACCTCGGGAGGAAGCACCTCGCGAGGCTCGCCGGTGGAGGCGAGACGTTGAGAGGGGGAGTGGTCAACCACCAGATGCTCCAGGCGCGGCGTGCCGAGTAGCTCGGCCGGCCATGCAGCCGACCGCGGGATCGTACTCGACTCGCCGACACAGGAGCATCTTCCCCCTGTTCAACAGGAAGAACACGCGAGGCGTGGATAAAGTTAACTCGGGCGCTCGAATCTGTTTATAGACGCTGTTCTCGTACCGGGAGCCGCCTCAGTCTCGTCGTTTCTGGGATGAGCGGTTAACCTTCGTCCTCGGGTCGCGTTGTTGTGTGAAGCGTGCACCAGGTCTCGCTTGCGGCGGGCCGTGTCGTGGTGTGCGGCGAACTGACCCAGCCAGGTTCGGCGAGTAGGAGGAACTGTTTGATTCGAAAACTCCTCGCGGGAGTGTCGATTGCCGCTGTTGCGGCGGTTGCACTGCTGCTGGTGTCGTACAACGGCAGCTCGGCACAGCCGAGCGAGGCCGTCGTCGCCAGCATCGGGACGACCACCAGCAAGATCGGCGTCGACTTCTACGCGCAGCTCCAGATCAACGCGGAAGACGACGACATCTGTCTTCCCAACTGCAACACGAACAACCTCAACGTGACCGCGAGCGCGGGTGACTTCATCATCAACAACCCGCTCTGGGGTCCGTTCAACAACATGGGCTGCTACGACCAGTTCCTCGTCCCGTGCGAGGGTCAGGTCGACCTGCGTCCGCAGGACGTGCAGTGCGACAGCGAGTGCGGCATCCCGTACTCGACGATCGACTCCAACGGGTTCAGCGATGAGCTGAACGGCGACTTCTGTGACAGCCTGTTCGGTCCTGGCGACACGAACATCTGGATCAAGAACCACGACGCGTGCTACTTCGGCAAGCTCGAGGTCGGTGCGACCGATGCGCCGCTCGTCGACCTCAACCTGACGCACGTCGAGGTGTGGTGGCAGGCGCCTCCCGGCTTCCTGGGCGGCAACGTGACGTTCTGCGCACACCAGCTGGCGATGGTTGGGCCTGACCCGGTCATGAAGTGCACGACGATTACTGCTGTCGGCCCGGTGGCGTCGCTCAAGGCGTACGCTCTGCGCGGCGAGGATCTGCCGATTGCCGAAGCTGGCGCGGCGACGCTCGGCGGTGGTCGTGACGTCTCGACCGAGGCCGGGGCTTGCAAGGGCACGCCGGTCTACGTGATCGCGGCGGCGGAGTACACGTTTAATAACGTGACGACCTTCGACAACGACAAGGCTGACATCTGCGTCGAGGCGCGCGACAGCGCAGGGGTGTTGGTGCCGAACGCGGACCTGATCTGGACGACTACCAAGGGCGCTCTGTGGTACGCGACGACGAACACGGGCAACGCGTCCGACGTCGACATCGCGGGCAATGTGCTGACCTCCGGCTCGACCGCGGGCAGCGGCGACATCGCCACCGTGACCGTGCTCAACGGTTCGGCCTCGGCTTCGGTGCAGGTCCAGTTCGGTGGCGACCCGGCGTCGTGCTCGATCCCGGACTTCAAGAAGCAGCTGAACGTCGGTGACCACGCGCATGTGGTGGCGACGTTCCTCGACGCCAAGGGCAACCTGGTACCGGACGGCATCGTCGGTCACCTCGAAGAGGTCGACTCCGGCGACGGCGCTGATAACGTCCAGTTCGTCAGCCGGACCGAGGACACCATGAAGGGTGTGATCGAGGGCGACATCATCGCGGCGATCGCCGGTGTGACCACCATCGCGGCGAGCGTGGAGCAGATCGCGGGTGCTGACCCGACCTGCACCGAGGCGCTCGACCTGAGCGGTGACATCCACCTGACCCCGACGGCGTGCGCAGCGGGCAAGGACGCTATCCTGGCCGGCAGTAAGCCTCCGGCGGCCGGTGGCTGGGGCACCTTCCTCTTCTGTGGCGGCACGAACGACCAGCTGCTTGCGGCAACGGGCTGCGCCACCCCGAAGACGGTGGTGATCTTCTACAACAAGCCGAACGGCGGATGGGCCGTGTGGGCCGTTGGCTCTGAGGTCGCGGCCGCGAACGCCGAGTGGCTGGCGCTGTTCCCGAACGAGCACGTCTCGATCCCGAACCCGACCATCTTCACGGCGACCTGCAAGGCGCTTACCTAGCAGGGGGGCGGCCTGGCTGAATTCGGCCAGCGGCCCGGACGATGGAACGAGGGGCTCCCGAACGGGGAGCCCCTCTTCTTTGCCCAATGACCGCGAGTTCGAGGGGGTCGAGGCGAGGCAACCCTTCCCGCCGCCGCGCGTTCCTCTTATATCGCTGCCCGCCTACACTGATTCGCGTTGCCGCACTGACGAGGCCCGAGGAGGCGCTGTGCCCGCACGGAAGACCATTGCCGCCGCCGACGCAGCACGCGCTCGACGACGGCAGCAACGGCTGCTGCTGGCCATTGGGGCGATCCCCGTCGCGGTGCTCGTCATCGTGATTGGCGTGTTCGTGCAGCGTCAGATGACCAAGCTTGGGCCGGAGGAGATGCCGTCCTCGATTGGCTCGAGTGAGCGGAAGCAGATCCAGGAGACGATTCAGCGCTTCTACGACGGCGTGAACTCGTACAACCCGCAGACGGCGATCGAGGTCCTCGCGGGCGACGAACTGACGACTCCGGAGATCGACCGGTTGATCCTCGAGGTCGCCCCGTTGCAGTCGGAGGAACTGCGGTTCCAGGTGCAGTCGCTGGGGACGACCACACTCGACTCGGCGGCCGGGACCGTGTCGGCGCGCGTGATTACGAACTTCGGCGCGCGCGACTTCCTGTTGGCGCGCCGCAAAGGGCAGTGGCGGCTGGCTCACGTGCCCGACCTCATCGTGCCGCAGGATGCGGGGCAGATGCGGATGTCGTGGGAGATCACAAACACCTACCGCAGCGACAACGGGCGGACGCTCTATGTGGCCGGCAACATCAAGAACACCGGAAGCTCGCTCGGATACATGCTCGCTCTCGGCTCCTTCGTGCACGACGGCAGCGGTACCGCGCTTGACACATTCCGCCCAGCGCTACCGGGTTCGCCCTTCCTGCAGCCCGGCGGCGTGAGCCCGTTCCAACTGGCGTTCCAGAGCCCATCGGCTGATATCATGCTGGACCCGGCGAACGTGGTGCTGGTGCCGGACCTACGGGCTACTGCGGCCAACTCCGATACAGCCTGGAAGAAGAACTTCGAGGTTGCACCGCCCCGGCTTGCGTGGCCGCTCGCGCAGTCGACGATCGATATCTCGAATCATGAGCGGCAGCAATACGGCGTGGCGTTGTGGGGACATCTGCGTGACGCTTCAGGTCGGCTGCTGGGGGTGGCCCCGATCTACAGCGGGACGCTGGCGAGCGACACAACGCAGAGCGTCCCGCTCAATTTGAAGCTGCCAGCTGCGCTAATGTCCGTAGCCTCGATCGATCTGGTGATGATCCAGACGACCAATTAACCTTTCGCGAGGTCGGAGCGTTTGTCTGATTGCGCACGATCATGCCCGGGCGGCTCTTTGTATGAGTTGCTGTTAGTATGCGTGCGCTGTTCGCCATTCGGCAGGGAGGCCACGTCTATGTGACGTCCCGCTCGAGCGACGCCACCTGGCGGCCCCGAGCAGGAAGGCGAACCCCACGAGAAGCCTGAACGATGGGCACGCAGGGTGAAGGAGGGGGCTGACAGCAGAATCGCAACTGGATCGATGGACTCAACAGTTCACCATAGGAGAACAACTTGATTCGGAAACTCCTTGCGGGAGTGTCGATTGCCGCGGTGGCCGCGGTGGCACTGCTGCTGGTGTCGTACAACGGCAGCTCGGCCCAGCCGACCGAAGCCGTTGTCGCCTCCATCGGCACGACCACGGCCAAGATCGGCGTCGACTTCTACGCTCAGCTTCAGATCAATGCGGAAGACGACGACATCTGTCTTCCGAACTGCAGCAACAAGCCGGTTACCGTCACGGCGAGCGCCGGCGACTTCATCGGGTTCGACCCAACCGGGTTCCCGTTCAACCCGCTGGGCTGCTACGACCAGTTCCTGACCCCGTGTGAGACGATCGGCTACACGTTGATCGACTCCAACGGCTTCGGCGACGGCCTGAACGGCGACTTCTGCGACAGCCTGTTCGGTCCTGGCGACACGCAGATCGCCATCGACATCACGGGCACCACGCCGTGTGCGGGCCCGGACCTCAACGGTACGCACCTCGAGCAGTGGTGGCAGGCGCCTCCCGGCTTCCTGGGCGGCAATGTCACGTTCTGCGCCCACCAGCTCGCGATGGTCGGTCCTGACCTGGTTGCCAAGTGCACCACGATCACGGTCGTCGGGCCGGTGGCTTCGCTGAAGCTCTCCGCGTTCCGTGGCGCCGACAACTGGGGCCAGATGGTTCCGATGGACGGCGGCGACGGGCCGGGTGGCTTCCGCGGCGCCTCGAACGAGGCTGGCGCGTGCAAGGACACCACGGTCTACGTGATCGCGGCGGCCGACTACTCGTTCAACAACAACACCAGCTTCAACAACAACCGTGCGGTTCTCTGCGCCGAGGCGCGTGACAGCGCGGGCGTGCTGGTCCCGAACGTCGACCTCCAGTGGACGACGACCAAGGGTGCTCTGGGTGCGGCGACGACGAACACTGGCAGCGCCACGGACGTCGACACCGCCTCGAACTACCTGACTTCGGGCTCGACTGCGGCCAGCGGCGACATCGCCACGGTCACGGTCCTCAATGGCTCGGCTACGGCTTCCGTGACTGTCCAGTTCGGTGGCGACCCCGTGTCGTGCACCATTCCGGACTTCGGGAAGTCCCTGAACATCGGTGACCACGCGCACGTGGTGGCGACCTTCGTCGACGCCAAGGGCAACTGGGTGCCGGACGGCATCATCGGTCACCTCGAAGAGGTCGACTCGGGCGACGGTGCTGACAACGTCCAGTTCGTCAGCGTCACCGAGGACACCGTCAAGGGTGTGATCGAGGGCGACGTGATCGCGGCCATCCCGGGCGTGACCACGGTTGCCGCCAGCCTGGAGCAGGTTGCGGGCGCTGACCCGACCTGCACCGAGGCGCTCGACCTGAGCGGTGACATCCACGTCACCCCGACGGCGTGTGCTGCGGGCAAGGACGCGATCCTGGCCGGTAGCAAGCCTCCGGCGGCCGGTGGCTGGGGCACCTTCCTCTTCTGCGGCGGCACGAACGCGCAGCTCCTTGCTGCGACGGGCTGCGCCACGCCGAAGACGGTCGTGATCTTCTACAACAAGCCGAACGGCGGATGGGCCAGCTGGGTTGTTGGCTCTGAGGTCGCGGCTGCGAACGCCGAGTGGTTGGCGCTGTTCCCGAACGAGCACGTCTCGATCCCGAACCCGACCATCTTCACGGCGACGTGCAAGGCCGTATAGCGTAGGGGGCACTCGCCAACTCGCTTGATTCGGAAGTCCCCGGGCACCATCATGACGGTGGTGCCCGGGGACGCATCCACGTCTTGGCGGGAAGGCGTGCAACCAATCGCAAGGCTGCACTAAGGAGACACTGAATGATTTTGAGCAAGGCAATGACCCGCTTCGGGCTCGTTGCTGCCGCTGCCGCCCTGATGCTGACGCTCGGGCTCGCTGCCGCGGGTTCGGCCTCGGCGCAGGTGCTGCCGGCGGTGCTGTATGGCAAGGGCCTCACGGCCGGCCAGACCGTCGCCGCCTCGATCGGCGGCAAGCAGTGTGGCACCGCCACGGTTACGGCCGCTGGTGAGTGGACCATGCAGATCGCTTCGGACAACTCGTGTGGTCCGACCGACGGTGCTGCGATCAGCTTCACCGTGAACGGCCAGGCTGCGACGGCTTCGCCGGCCGCGACCTGGAAGTCGGGTGGCACGCCCTCCGACATCGCCAACGGCTACAAGCTGACGGTGTCGCAGGCGACCGCCACGGCTACGGCCTCGGCGACGGCTTCGGCCACCGCCACCGCGACGGCCACCCCGGCCCCGCCGAAGACCGGTAACGCTGGTCTCCTCGGCACGGACGGCGGCAACGGCGGCCTCTGGCTGCTCCTTGGCTTCGCCGCGGTTGCCGGCGCTGCGGTCGCTGGCCGCCAGCTCTACGGCCGCCGCGAGGGCTAGGTCGTAGTGTGACGTCGGGAGCAGAATCGAGCCGCGCGCGCTGACCTCGGTCGACGCGCACGGAGCGGCTGCTACCGGCGTGACATCTGGGCACCAACTGAAGGGTGGCTCCCGAGCAATCGGGAGCCACCCTTCTCTTTGTTGTGAACGCCGGCCGAGGCAGCGCGCGCGGCCCCCCCTTTTGGGCCTGCCGCTGACTGGCGGCGGAGGGTACCCTGTACGGCGTGACGTTCGCGGCGCCTCGGGGCCCGGGCGGTCATCGGGCGATCAACGGGCGGGATGACGCTCAGCCAATGGCGGCTCCGCGGAGCCAGGAGAGAAGGAGAGTCATGATTCGCAGGTTCATCGGGGCGTCCGTACTGGCGGCTGCGCTGGCGTCACTGCTGGTGCTCATGCCGGCACAGGGCGGCGGCACGGCACACGCGCAGCAGGGCGGCATCATCGCGGGCAACAAGCCACCGGCGACGGGCGGCTTCGGAAGCTTCTCCTTTGGCGGCGGCACCTTCGAGCAGCTGCTGACGGCCTCGGGCTGCCCGAAGGACACGTCCGCGTTCTTCTACAACAAGCCGGACGGCACCTTCGCCGTGTATATCCCCGGCACGGCGATCGGCGTCGTCAACGAGGCGGTCATGGCGCTGTTCCCGAACAACACAATTCCGCTGGGCACGATCTTCATCGGGCGCTGCGTCTAGCAGCGCCGTCGACTGCACGGCAGGCGCCCCGGCTGCGGCCGTCCTCGTGACGGCGGGCCGGGGCGCTTCGTGTCCGGCGAGCCGGGCGCTCCCCGGCGGGCATTCGTGTACGATGCTCGCCGGCGGCGGTATCGTAGATAGACAAGGGCCTCGCCCGCTCCCTCGGTCCCCGGCATGGAGGCGTGAATGGTGCCACTGCGGCGGTGGTGGGCGTTGCAGACGCGTGGGACGCGCATCGCGACTGTGGCGGCGGGCGTCGTGTTCGTGCTCCTGGTCGGGCTCGCGGTGAGCCTGGTGGCCGACGGCGGGACCGCCGAGGACAGCCCGGCCGTGACGGTGTCGGCGCCCTCGACGCGGACGGCGTCGGTGGACGTGCCCGGTCCAACGCACACGGCGGAGCCACTGCCGACCGAGGACCCGGACCTGCCGACGCTGAAGACGCTGCGGGACTTCGTGAAGGCGCATGGAGACCCGCCCAGCGCAAACCTCGGGCGGTTCAAGATTCCTCGGATCGGGGTGGACGCGCCGATCGGCGAGCGCACGGTGGCCTCGGACCTGAACCTGCAGCGGTTGAACCCGTTCGGGCCCTCGGACGTGAGCTGGTACAACTTCGCGGTGGACCCGCGCTTCGGCGGTGACATCGGGCAGGGGAAGAACCCGGTGTTCGCCGCGCACGTCGATTACGCGGCGCTGGTGCCCTACGCGCAGGTGAACTACCGCGGCGAGGGCGTGTTTCGTGACATCAACCTGCTGAAGGCGGGCGACCTCATCGAGGTGACCATGCACGGCGAGACCGTGCGCTACAAGGTCGTGTGGAAGCGGCAGGTGGCGGAGGCCGAGGGCGACTGGGGGACTATCTTCAGCTCGAGCGTGCCCGAGGGCGACGCGATCACTCTCATCACATGCAGCGGCGACTTCAACACGGTGACGCGTGAGTACGACTCGAGGACGGTGATCCGCGGTCAGCGGGTCACGAGCTGAGGCCTCGAAGGCTCGGGGACAGCGATACGGGTCGATGGCGGAGAGGGTGGGATTCGAACCCACGAGGGGCGGTTAACCCCTACCCGCTTTCCAGGCGAGCCTGTTCAGCCACTCCAGCACCTCTCCGGGGGCCCACGCGGGCGGCGACGTCAGCCGAGGAGTGCGGCGGCTGAACACGGATGCCCCGAGTGCGGGGCGTGGCGGAGAGGGTGGGATTCGAACCCACGAGGCTTTCGCCTACCGCTTTTCGAGAGCGGCACCATCAACCACTCGGACACCTCTCCGCCGGTCAGTATAAATTCGCGGCTTCGCCTCGGACAAACTGACGGCCACCCGTGCGGAGACGCCGCCCCTGCCCGGCAGGGCTAGCGCTGCGGGGTGATCGAGGAGGACGTGCGCTGCGTGTGGGCGAGGTACTCGGCGTGGAGTTCGCGCTCGGCCTGATCGCGCTCCTCGCGGCCCGCGGCGAGCGCCTCGGCGGCGTAGCCCCGCATGCGGTGCAAATGGCCGTGCAGGGCATCCAGACGCGTCTGGAGGGGCTCCGGCAGACCCTGTGGGGCCTCGCTGCGGGCGAGCAGCTGCTTGGCGCCCGCGAAGCCTGCCGCGGCGGCGGTCCCGAGGAGGAGCATGGCGCCGAGCTTCACTTGCCGCGCTTCCTCACGCTGGCCATCACGCCGAGACCGCGGCGCACGCCTCGGACGGCAGCGACGGTGCGGATGACGGGGTGCACGGTGCGATCGGCGACGAACTCGGAGGTGCCGCGCACGTTGGCCATTGTCTGGCGCACTTCCTCGAGGGTGGGCCGCACGGGGTCGGCCACCAGTTCCTGGGCGAGACGCGTCAGCCGGCGGACGGTGAAGAAGATGCCGACCGCGACGGCGATCAGGACCACGAACAGGACGATGCCCAGCAGCCCGTAGACAACGATGACGAGGTCGCGCAGCGTTTCCAGGCTCATGCGGCCTCCTTCGTACTCCATCGTACGGGGTGCGCCTAGCGGGACTCAATGCGGCGGGTTAGCCGGCGCGTCCCTCGATGGTGCCGCCGCCGACGACTTCGTCGCCCCGATAGAGGACGAGGGCCTGTCCGGGCGCGGCAGCACGGACGGGGCGCGCGAAGTCGACGAGGAAGTCCGCCTCGGTCCGGTCGACCACGCGCGCCTCGACGGGGGCCGCGTGGTAGCGGATGCGGGCGGTGAGCGGCTCGCCTTCGATCGGCGCGGACCCAACCCAGTGCGGGTCCGAGACACGCAGGCGGCGCGCGAACAGGTCGTCCTCGAGGCCGACGACTATGAGGTTGGCGCGCGCGTCGACCTCGGTCACGTAGCGGCGCTCGCCGGCGGCGACGCCGAGCCCACGACGCTGGCCGACGGTGTAGCCCGCCGCGCCCTCATGGCGTCCGAGGGGCGCACCGGCGGTGTCGACGATCGCGCCTGCCTCGAAGGGGACGCCGCGAGCGCGGAGGAGGTCACGGTAGTCGCCGCCGGGGACGAAGCAGATGTCGGCGCTGTCCGGCTTGTCGGCGACGCGCAGGCCGAGCGAGCCGGCGATGCGGCGCACCTCGGACTTGGGCAGTTCGCCGACGGGGAACAGCGTGCGCGCCAGGGCGCCCTGGTCGAGCGTGTAGAGCACGTAGGACTGGTCCTTCTGCTCATCCGTGGCCGTGAGCAGGCGGTAGCGCTCGACGCCAGGGGCCTCCTCGACACGGTCGATGCGCGCGTAGTGGCCGGTCGCGAGGAGATCGCAGCCCATGGCGACAGCGCGCTCGAGGAGCGTCGAGAACTTCACATGCTGATTGCAGGCGAGGCAGGGGTTGGGGGTGCGCCCCTCGGCGTAGGCCTGCACGAAGGGGCCCAGGACGTCGCGCTCAAACTCCTGCTCCATGTTGAGGACGTAGTGAGGGATGCCGATGCGCTGAGCGGCGGCGCGTGCGTCGGCGACGTCCTCGATGCCGCAGCAGGAGCGCTTCGAGCGGTACGAGGTGTCGTCGGCCTCGGTGTACAGGCGGAGGGTGACTCCCACGACCTGGTACCCCTGCTCGTGGAGCAGGGCGGCCGCAACGGCGGAGTCGACGCCGCCGGACATGGCGACCAGGACGCGTGGCTTCGCGGTCATCGTTCCATTGTAGGCGCTGCCTCGGTGCGGGCGGCCGCTAGCCGAGCAGCCAGCTCACGAGCAGCAAGATGAGTACCGACACGAGAGCACTGCCAAGGACGGCGGCAACCCACGCGCCCTGGTTGGAGGGCATCACCCTTCAAGCGTATGCCTGCTGGCGAGGAAGCAGACGCGCCGGCGGTGGGGCCAGAGGAGAGCCCTGATATACTGCTCAACCGGGCCCCCTCGAAGGGGCCAACGTTGAGGAGGCCGCGCTGCAGGGTTCTGAACTGGCCCACCACGTCGTCGACCTGCTGGTGGACCGCCAGGCGTCGGACGTGGTGTTGCTCGACCTCACCTCGCTCTCCACGTTCACCGACTACTTCGTGATCGCCACCGCTGGCAACGAGCGACAGTTGAACGCGCTCATCGAGACGCTCGATGCGGACGCGAGCGCCGCGGGGCGGCCGTTCAAGCAGGAGGGCCTGCCGGACGGCGGGTGGGTGCTGGTCGACCTCGGGACGGTGATCGTCCACCTGTTCTCGCTCGAGAAGCGCGCGTACTACAACCTCGAGGGGTTGTGGCAGCGGGCGCAGGAGGTCGTGCGGGTTCAGTAGGCCCGAGGTCACGCAGTGCGAAATGCGAAGGCCCGCCGTGAGGCGGGCCTTCGTTGTTACTGAGGCGGAAGCTTCGAGGCTATTCGAAGATCCAGGGGTCGACGTCGCGCTTCCAGGAAGCGAGGCGCTGGCCCTCGAAGAAGATGTCGATCTCGCGCTTTGCACTCGCGACGCTGTCGGAGCCATGGACGAGGTTGCGACCGACCTCGAGGCCGAAGTCGGCGCGGATGGTGCCGGGGGCGGCCTCGGTGGGGCGGGTGGAGCCCATGAGCTGGCGGGCGGCGGCAACGGCGTTGGTGCCCTCGAAGACCGCGGCGACGATGGGCGCGCTCGTGATGTAGGCGACCAGGCCCTCGAAGAAGGGCTTGCCGACATGCTCGGCGTAGTGGCGCTTCGCCATGTTGCGGTCGACCTTGAGCAGGCGGAGGCCGACCATGCGCAGCCCGCGGCGCTCGAAGCGCGCCAGGATTTCGCCCGCGAGGCCGCGCTGCATGGCGTCCGGCTTCACGAGGATGAGGGTCCGTTCCACAACCACCCCTTCCGAGGAGTGACCGGCCGCTAGCGCCGGTCCGCGCGTGCGCCGATGGACGGCGGCCGCAGGTAGATGACGTCGACTGCGGCGGGATCGGTGTAGGCCCGGTGCAGCCGCGCCAACCGCACGAGGTCGGCGGCGCTTCGCACATTTTCGCTGGCCTCGGCGTCAGTGTCGCCCGATCGACCGGCGGCCTCGCGAGCGCGGCGGAGCTCGTCCGTGATTTCGCCGCACCAGAGGGCGCGCGCGGGGGCGAGGCGCGCGCAGTCCTCGGCCGTGTCGAGGCGGGGCGGGCCGAGGGGCTCGGGCGGGCCGGCCTCGGGGGCGTCGCAGGGGACGTAGGCGGCCCAGGCGAGGCCGCTGCGGCCGGCGTCATGGACGGCAACGACGGGTACGCCGGGTGCGACGTGGGGGAAGGCGTCGGCCTCGAGGCGGGCGACGCCGGCGAGTGGCACGCCGAGGCCGAGCGCGAGGCCCTGAGCGGTGGCGACGCCGGAGCGGAGGCCGGTGTAGGCGCCAGGACCGACGTTCACCGCGATCGCCTCGACGGCGTCGCGCTCGATGCCAGCGTCCCGCAGCAGCTCATCGATGCCCGCCAGCAGCTCGCGCGAGGCGGTCGTCTCGAGGCGCCAGCCACGCTCGGCGAGCACGCGCTCGCCTTCGAGTACGGCGAGGGCGATGGTCTGCGAGGCGGTGTCGATGCCGAGTTCGGCCATGGGTCGCTTTCGAGCTAGCGGCTTGCGGGCTGGAACAGCTCGATCGGGTTGCCGGACGGGTCGTCGAGGACGCACTGGGCGCCGCCCGGGCCGCGGACGATGTCGCTGCGGAAGGTCACACCGCGCTCACGGAGGCGGGCGACCTCGGCCTCGAGATCATCGACGATCAGGTGGATTCTGTTCCAGCCGCCGGGGACCGGCTGACGGCCGTCGGGAAGGGCGCGGGCGCCCGAGCTTTGCGGACCGCTGAGGAGCAGGCGCAGGTGGCCCCTTGCCACGTCGGCGAAGGCGGGCGCGGCGTTCGTGAGCACCTCGAAGCCGAGGGCGTTGGTGTAGAAGTCGAGGGCGGCGGGCACGTCCTCGATGATGTAGCGGACGCTGGCCATGTCACGCGTGTCGGGCATTGGGTTGCCGCCTTTCTGTGGTCGTCACCGCCCTACACTGTACGCGTGGCGCTGAACGCTGAGTGGCACGCGGCTCATCCGATGCCGCCCCGGACGACCTTCGAGGAGCGAGCGCGCTGGCACCTCGAGCATCGCGAGGCGTGCGGCTGCCGGCCGATCCCGGCGAAGCTGGCGGCGCAGATGCGGGAGCGCGGGCTGCTGTCGGAGTAGCAGACGTCAGGCACTACGCGCTGCCTCTACCTCGCGCGCGAGGTAGAGGTCATACCGAGCCTGTTGACGGAGCCAGAGCAGGGCAGGAATGCCGAGGACGCGCTCGAGTTCGAGCGCGACGACAGCAGTAATCGGCCGGTCACACCCGATCCGCGAGCCCGGCGGCCAACAACCCGTCGAGGACGCGGCGGTAACGGTCGCCGACTGCGACGACGGTGATGCGCCTCGAAGTGGGTTCGTCAGGGACGGGTTCGAGGACGACCAGCAGGTGGTGCGCGGGGAGGGCGTCGAGGCCACGCTCGGGCCACTCCACGAGGAGGACGCCGTCGGCCGCCTGCTCATCGAGGGAGAGGTCCTCTACCTCCTCGACGGTCTCGAGGCGGTAGAGGTCGGCGTGGTAGAGGGGCAGCGCACCGCCCTCGTGACGGGTCATGAGGACGAAGGTCGGGCTCCGGACGGGCTCGTCGACCTTGAGGCCGGCGCCGATGCCCTGGGCGAGCGTGGTCTTGCCGGCGCCGAGCGGGCCCTGGAGGAGCAGCACGTCGCCTGCTCGGAGCAGGCGCGCGAGACGCCGCCCGAGGGCGCGCGTCTTCGCGCCGGTCGTCGTCGTGATCACCACGCGGTTGGCGGTATTCATCGGGAGTTCGAGGAGCCTCGGCGCGTCAGGCCGAGGACCAGGGCTGCATACGAATCTGGTCCCACCCGGGAGGCGGCTCGTACGTGCGGCCGTCGGCACGGAGGACGACGGCGCTGCCGGGGTGGTCCGCCACCACGCGGCCGATGACGGTGAGCGGCAGGCCGAGTGACTCGATGATGTCGCCGCGGCCGATCAGCGCGAGCTCGTAGTCATCGCCGCCGCTGATGGCGTAGTTGCGCGCCGCGTCGATGCCGAACATCGCCATGGCGTGGATGTGCAACGGCAGCCGTTCGAGGTCGATCTCAATGCCGACGTTGGAGCGCTTCGCCACATGGCCGAGGTCCTGCGCGAGGCCATCCGAGATGTCGATGCCGCACTGCACGCCTCGAAGGACCGCGGCGAGGCCGACGTCGACGCGCGCGACCGGGCGACGGAGCGCAGCGAGCAGCGGCTCGGCGGCCGGCTCATGCGTGCGCTTCGCGTCGACAACCGCGAGGCCGGCGCGGGCGGCGCCGGGGCTCCCGGAGACGGCCACGATCTCGCCGACCCGTGCGGTGTCACGGCGGAGCACGAGCGCGCGTCCGGCGCGGTCGATGCGCGCGGAGCCGAGCGCGGTGACGGCGAACGCGGTGCAGTCGCCACGGCTGATGTCGCCGCCCGCGATGCGTACGTTGTGCTCGCGGCAGGCGGCCGCCATGCCGTCGATGGCAGCGTCGAGCTCCTCGGGTGTGAGGGAGTCACCGAGGACCGCCGCGACCAGCAGGATTTCAGGGGTGGCCCCCATGGCGGCGATGTCCGAGACGTTCGCGGCAATCGAGCGCCAGCCAACGTCCTCGTAGGACATCGTGTCGGCACGCCAGTCGATGCCCTCGGTGAGGACGTCGGTGGTGGCGATCACGCCGGGGTTGGCGGGCGCCCAGGCGGCCGCATCGTCGCCCGGCGGCACGAGGATCGAGGTGGCCGCCGCATCGCCGAGCCGCGCGATGATGCGGTCGATCAGCGAGAACTCGTCGGGCGCGGCGTTCGAGGTCATGCGCCGGGGTTGCCCGAACCGACGCTGAGGTCGATCTGGGCGAACGACGCGACGGCGTCCTGAGCGTCGACGTTCATGACGGCGACGCCCTGAGTGCCGCGGCCCTGCTGGCTGATCTGGTCGGCCCGCGTGCGCATCACGATGCCCTCGCGGGAGACGAGGATGACCTCGTGCTCGGCGTTGACGGCGCGGGCGACGGCGAGCGGACCGCTGCGGTCGGTGACGCGGAAGGTGACCACGCCCTGCCCGCCGCGGCCGTGGCGCGGGTACTCCTCCATCGGCGTGCGCTTGCCGACGCCGCGTTCGGAGACCACGAGGAGGTCCGTGCCCTCGCTGGCGACGACCAGCGCGATGACGTGCGCGCCGGCGCCGAGGCGCATGCCGCGGACGCCGCCGGACGCGCGCGAGGCGACGCGCAGCGTGCCGACACCGAAGCGGATGGCCTGACCGTCGCTGCTGACGAGGATGGCGTCGTCCTCGTCGCGGGCGGCGCGCGCGGCGACGAGCTCGTCGCCGTCCGGCAGGTCGATGGCGATGATGCCGGAGCGCCGCACGGAGGCGAACTCGGTGAGGCGGGTGCGCTTCACCTCGCCGTTCGCGGTCGTGAGGATCATCGAGTCACGGTCGAAGTCGGAGATGGCGATGACCGTGGTGACGCGGTCCTGCGGGTCCATCTCCACGAGGTTCACCACGGGAATGCCGCGGGCCTGGCGGCTGCCTTCCGGCACTTCGTAGCCGCGCAGGGAGTAGACGCGCCCGCGCTGGGTGAAGAGCAGCAACGCATCATGCGTGTCCGAGACGACGAGGTGGCGCACGGCGTCCTCGTCACGGGTGACCATGCCGGTAATGCCCCGGCCGCCCCGGCCCTGCGGCCGGTAGGTCTCGAGGGGGACGCGCTTCATGTAGCCACGGTCCGAGATCGTGACGACGATGCGCTGGTGGGGGACGAGGTCTTCCTCGGAGATGTCCTCGACGGGCTGCTCGAAGACCTGGGTGCGGCGGTCGTCGCCGTACTTCTCCTTGAGCTCCGTGCAGTCGTCCTTGATCAGGCCGTCGACCTTCTGCGGGTTGGCCAGCAGGTCCTCGAGGTAGGCGATCTGCTCCATGAGCGCGCGGTGCTCGTCCTGGATGCGCTGGCGCTCGAGGGCGGCGAGGCGCCGCAACTGCATGTCGAGCACGGCCTGCGCCTGCCGCTCCGAGAGGTCGAAGGGCGCGGCCTGCAGCGCGGTCTTGGCGGCATCGGCGGACGCCGAGGCGCGAATCGTCGCGATCACCTGGTCGAGCAGGTCGAGCGCCTTGAGCAGGCCCTCCAGGATGTGGGCGCGCTCGCGGGCCTTCTCGAGGTCGAACTCGCTCCGCCGCCGGATGACCTCGCGGCGGTGGTCGATGAAGGCCTGGATCGCCTCGCGCAGCGTGACGACCTGCGGCCGGCCGTCGACGAGCGCGAGCATGTTCACGGGGAACGTCGAGCGCAGCGCCGTGTGCTTGTAGAGCTGGTTACGGACGGCCGCGTAGCTCGCGGTGCGCGAGAGCTCGATCACGATGCGCATGCCCTGGCGGTCGGACTCGTCGCGGAGGTCGGAGATGCCCTCGATGCGCTTGCCGCGGACGAGGTCGGCGATGCGCTCGATGAGCGTGGCCTTGTTCACCTGGTAGGGCAGCTCGGTGACGATGATCTGCACTCGTCCGGCCCTCGACTCTTCGAGCTCGAGGCGGGCCTGCATCGTGACGCGTCCGCGCCCGGTAGCGTAGGCCTGGCGGATCTCCTCGCGGTTGAAGATCGAGGCGGCGGTCGGGAAGTCCGGTCCCTTCACGATCTGCATGAGCTGGTCGACGGTCGCATCGGGCTGGTCGATGACCAGGGCGACGGCGTCGCACAGCTCGCGCAGGTTGTGCGGCGGGACGTTGGTCGCCATGCCGACCGCGATGCCGCTGGCGCCGTTGAGCAGCAGGTTGGGGATGCGCGCGGGCAGCACGGCCGGCTGCTGCATCGAGTCGTCGAAGTTCGGGTAGAAGTCGACAGTGTTGCGGTCGAGGTCGGCGAGCATTTCCGCGGCAATGGGGGCGAGGCGCGCCTCGGTGTAGCGCATCTGCGCGGGCGGGTCGCCGTCGATGGAGCCGAAGTTGCCCTGTCCGGTGACGAGCGGGTAGCGGAGAGTGAAGTCCTGGGCGAGCCGGACGAGGGTGTCATAGATGGCGCTGTCGCCATGGGGATGGAACTTCCCCATCACGTCGCCGACGATGCGCGCGGCCTTCTTGAAGGCGGAGTTGGGGCCGACGCCCAGCTCCTGCATGCCGAAGAGGATGCGGCGCTGGACGGGCTTCAGGCCGTCCCGGACGTCCGGGAGCGCGCGCGAGACGATGACGGACATCGCATAGTCGAGGTAGGAGCGCTCCATCTCGTCTTCGATGCGACGGGGGCTGATGCGCTCGGTGTTCTCCTGGACCACGGCGTCCCTCTCGGCTGCGAATAACGGTCAAAAGCGCGCGGGGATGGGCGCTCGGACGGGGGTAGGCACCTGTACCGTCATGGTACCAGCGTGGAGGCTTGGCCTCACCCGCTCCGGCCCTCCTCGCGGCCGGTCCTGCGCGCGCAAGCTTTGTAAGCACCGGCGGGTTCGAATCGTGTCCACTGTCCTCGGGAGGGTCGAGGAATGAGCTGGAGCGTCCGACCACCACTCGCGCACGCGATCGCCGGGTTCGTCGCCGCGGCGGTGGCGCTGGGGGCGGGGGAGCTGATCGCCGCTGCGGTCGGGGCACGACCGCCGGTCGTGGTGGTCGCGGACTGGGTCGTCGACCTGTTGCCCGGGAGCCTGCTCCGATTCGGAGAGACGACGTTCGGGACGAACGACAAGCCGGCGCTCGTGTGGATGGTCGTTCTCGTGGCCCTCGCGCTGGGAGCGCTGCTGGGGCCGCTCGCGGCGCGGGTGTCGTGGGCGGGCGGCGCAATCTTCACCGCCTTCGGATTTGCGGGGTGGCTGGCCGAGCAGCGTGACGTGACCGTGTCGACGCTGGACGCGTTCTTCGCCGGCGCGGGTGGGGCGTTCGCGGGCTACCTCGCGTTGAAGTGGCTGTTGCGCCTGGCTGTCGAGGAGCGCGGTACGCCTCGCGAGGCGGTCGCGATGCCGGGGCGGAGCGTGGCGGATCGGCGACGCTTCCTCGCGTTCGCGGGGACGGCGACGGCGGGGGCTGCCGTGGCAGCGGTGATTGGCCGCAGCCTGGATACCGGGGCCGACGTCGAGGCGCAGCGGGCGGAAGTAGCGATCCCCACCGTGGACCCGGCGCGGATGCCCGCGGGCCTCGATGTGCCAGGGGTGACCGCGCTCGTCGTGCCGAACGACCGCTTCTACCGCATCGACACCGCGCTGGCAGTGCCGCGGGTGGACAGCTCGAAGTGGCGGCTGCGGGTGAAGGGGATGGTCGAGCAGCCGTTTGAGTTGAGCTTCGAGGAACTGATGGCGCTCCCGGCGGTCGAGGAGTCGATCACGCTGTGCTGCGTCTCGAATGAAGTGGGGGGCGACCTCGTCGGGAACGCCGTGTGGCGGGGGGTGCCGCTGGCGGACCTGCTGCGGCGCGCGGGCGTGCGGCCGGGCGCTACGCAGGTCGTCGGGCGGTCGGTAGACGGGTTCACGGTCGGGTTTCCGACGGAGGTCGCGCTCGACGGGCGGACGGCGATGGTGGCGTACGGGATGAACGGCGAGGCGCTGCCGGCGGCGCATGGCTTCCCCGCGCGCCTCGTGGTGCCGGGGCTGTATGGCTATGTGTCCGCGACGAAGTGGCTCAGCGAGATCGAGCTGACGACGCTCGATGCGTTCGACGCGTATTGGGTGCCGCGGGGGTGGTTGAAGCAGGCGCCGATCAAGACGCAGTCGCGCATCGACACGCCTCGCAAGAACGCGACGGCGGGGCGGGTGCCGGTTGCCGGGGTCGCCTGGGGCGGCATCCGAGGCATCAAGCAGGTCGACGTGCGGATCACACGCGCGGGAGACTCGAGCGGGACGTGGCATCGCGCGCGCCTCGGTGAGGCGCTGTCATCGAGCAGCTGGCGGCAGTGGGTGGTCGAGGACTGGACGCCGGAGCCGGGCGAGTATCGCCTCGAGGTGCAGGCCACCGACGGCGAGGGGACGCCGCAGACGGAGGCGCGGCACGAGCCGGCGCCGAACGGGGCGACGGGCCTGCACACGGTCACGGTGCGCGTGCGAGCGGCCTGACCTCGGGCTACTCCCAGCGGAACAGGCGGACGCTGAATACGGCCTTGACCGACGCGCGCGTGGTCCGAGCCTCACCCTGCCGACGGCTGCTGGGTGGCCTGAAGCCACCACGACGCCACATGTTCGTCGATTCGGTAGTTTGCCTGCCCGTGAATCCAATCGATGTAGATCGGCCAATTGCTGCGTCCGAACTGCGACTTGATCAATGCCGTGAGACTAGCGAGATCACCCCGCACCTGTCCAACAGACCGCCCGCTTCGCTCTACGAGTATGGCGAAAGAGATCGAAGTTGCTGGATCGGCGGAGAGGAGATCGAGGAGCAGACGGACTGATGGATTCGTCACGGCCGCCTTGAGTCGTGCGACATCGTCGGCGGTCCAAGGGATGCTTATCAGCCGAGCGACCTCTGCGGTCCGCTCTCGGCGGCGAAGGCGATAGATCTCCTCTTCTGCCACGGGAATGATTCGGTTGGCGTCGATAACAGGCTGCCCAGCGACCTCGTACGGCTTCAGCTCAACGCAAACGACATCCAGGCCGACGTCGTTAAGCCACAGAGCGGCCGTTGTGAGCTCCCGCTCCTTAGAGAAATCGCCCGACACGAGGATGATTCGTGGCTTCTCGGTCTTGACTGACGCGCCCTCCGGTCCCGTCGGGAGGAACGTTGCCAGCGATTCCTCAGCGTCTCCCTCCAGCTCGCGCAGCCGTAGGTAATTGTCGTAGGTCTCGACCACTCTCTCGAAGGTCATGTTGGCGACCATCGCAGCATAACGAATGGCCTGGAGATCTGCGAAGCCGGGGGCATCGCGCTTTAGTTCAATGACGACAAGCTGCCCGCGAGCGTCCAGCGCAAGCAGATCGATCCTCCTGCTACTGTCCTCCCAATCACCGAACTCCTCCGAGATGATGAGAAGCTCTTCTCCCAGAATCTCGGGACAGTCCCGGATCGTCGCTTGCAAATCGCTGCGCTCCTTGATTCCCATGGCCTGGAAAGTCGTGACGGGCAGCTGGCGTAAGCCACCAGAGCTCAGCTGGTATAACGACATCGTTCCTGTCCTCCAAGCCCGCCGAGGTCTGCGTCTGACTCGGCTGCACCAGATACGGTCTAACCTCGCCTGCACGCCCCCACGAACGCTTCGAACAGGGCCCGTGAGGGCTCGCCGTCCATCTCCGCGCGCTCCGGGTGCCATTGCACTGAGAGCGCCCAGCGCTTCGAGGAGTCCTCGAGGGCCTCGATGATGCCGTCCTCGGTGGTGGCGGCGACGGTGAGGCCAGGGGCGAGGCGGTCCGGGGTAACGGCCTGGTGGTGGCGGGAGTTCACGCGCAGGGGCGCGTCGCCGAGGATGCCGGCGAGGACCGTGCCGGGCGTCAGTTCGACCTCGTGCCAGCCGGAAGCGATGCCGCCATCCTCGCCGCGGCGGGCGCGGTGGGGCTCGCGCTCCTCGATGTGCTGCAGGAGCGAGCCGCCATGGACGATGTTGAAGAGCTGGTGGCCGCGACAGATGCCGAGGACGGGGCGGTCGTGGTCGAGGGCGTGCTCGATCAGCGCCGCCTCAAAGGCGTCGCGGTCTGCGTTCGTGGGGCCGAGGCTGGCGCTGGGCGGGTCGCCGTAACGAGCGGGATCGACGTCGACGCCGCCGGTGACGATCACGCCGTCGTAGTCCGGGGGCTCGGCGCCGGCGGTCCAGTCGGCGAGGTCGGCGGCGACGGGCTCGCCGCCGGCGGCGGTCACGCGGTCGGCGTAGTCGTTCCAGCGTTCGCCGGTGACGTCCTCGGCGCGGGTGATGAGGATACGGGGGCGTTCGTCCATGCCCGCATCCTACCGCGCCGCGGGGCCGGGAGAACGCTGACGCTACATCTCCTCGTCGTCGTCGACGATGGGCTCGTCGTCATCCTCGGCGACGATGATGTCGTCATCGTCGTCGTCCTGGAGTGCTTCGCCATCGTCTTCGGCGTCGGAGTCGGAGAAGCCGGCGTCTTCGAACTCGTCGTCTTCGCCGCGGCGAGGGCGCGGTGTCCAGCCGCCTTCGCCCTCGTCGTCCTCGATCTCGTCGCCGTCGAGGCCCTCGCCCCCATAGCGGACGATCGAGGACTTCGTGTAAGCGCGCGGCGTCAGCCGACGCCGGGCCGAGGTGGCCGGCGGCAGGAACGAGGGCTGGTCGACGAGCGACGGGTCGCGGTAGGTCTCGCGGACGTAGATGGAGCCCTCGGTGTCGCTGACGCGGCGGATGACGGCGGCGTAGCGGTTGCCGCCCTCGATGAGGCGCTTGAGGCGGAGGCCGGCGCGGGTCTCGATGCGGCCGAGGACGACGCCGCCCGCAGTCTGGACCGAGATGCCGCGCGCGGTCGGGACGAGCTCGGCGGGCTCACCCGCTGAGGCGCGACGTAGCCCCTGCGCGCTGGGTTCGATCAGTTCGAACTCAGCGGACTTGCCGGACTCCTCGATAAGCGAGTGAGGGCGGACCGCCGGGGTGGGCGCCGCCCCTGCGGTCGAGGCGCGTTTCGCCGGTCGGCGCTTGGCGGCCGACCCGCGCATCTCCTCGATGCGGCTGAGGTTGCGGCGCGCGATGACGTTGGTGGAGTCGAGCTCGAGCGAGCGCTGGTAGGCCGCGGCGGCGCCATCGAGGTCGCCGAGCTCGGTGAGGGCCTTGCCGAGGCGGTTGGCCGCCTCGAGGTCGTCGGGGAACTCCTCGAGCAGCGAGCGGTTCTCGGCCGCCGCCAGGTCCCAGCGCCGGTCGAGAGCGTAGGCAATGGCAGCGTCGATCCGCTGCTTCCGAGAGCGCTTCATCGTCTGAACCATCTGTGCTGTACCCGCCTTCTCGGACTGCCAGCGCCGCCCGTGACGGTCATGTTCTCAGTCCGAACGTAACTAGAACGTCCGTTTCCGGAGAAAGGTTTCTCTCGGATGGTTGCAAATGCGTTGCAAGTGCGCTGCCGGGGCGCGTTCCCGTGAGCAGGAACGTCCTGGCGCCGGTTGGACGCGGTTGCGGGGCTCGTTCCGCCGGAATCCACCGGGGAGGCTCTCTTTCGGGGAGAAGGTGGTCGGGGTGCGCAGATTCGAACTGCGGGCCTCGTCGTCCCGAACGACGCGCTCTACCAAGCTGAGCTACACCCCGGGTGCGGCGCGCCGTCCGCGTCGAGCGAGCATGGTACAGCCCGCCTTGGCGTTGTGTCGAGACGCGCGCGACGCCGCCCACGCCGAGCGTGGTGGACACGCCGGGTGGCGCGGGTATGATCGGGGCGGCGGGTGCGAAAGGCCGTTGCTGGTGTCACCCGGAAGGCGAGGCGTGCCTCGCCGCCTCACCCTCGTAGCGCTGCTGCTCGTGATGACCGCTGTGGCGGCCCTCGTCGCGGCGAGGCCGTCGCTCGACGCCCAGTCGCTCGGTCTGGGCGAGGAAAACTCGTGGATCCGGGTGCAGAACCTCGGTGGGCAGCCCGCGACGGTCGACGTGACTTTCTATGACCTCGCTGGCCACCAGGTGGCAACGGACGGCTGTCCGGACGGCGGCTGCGGCGCCATCCAGCCTGGCTTCGGCTGGTCGTTCTTCCAACAGGGGTTCGGCGGCCTCGCGGGCGGGTATCGAGGGTCGGCCTTCGTGACGGCGGACCAGCCGTTCGTGGCGCTCCTCGCGCGTGACGTGTTCAAGGGCGATCAGTTCCAGATCGCTGGCGACACGCTAAAGCTCGGGCACGGGACTCCGACGCTGTACTTGCCGGTGGTGCAGAACAACGCCGGCTATGCCTCGCGCATTTCCGTACAGAACTCGAGTGACGGCGCGGACGCGTGCGTGCAGATCGAGTACTGGGCCGAGGGCGCCTCGGGGGCGACGGCGGTGGACCCGCCCGCTCCGACGGCTGGCTGCCCCAACGGCGGCGAGCGTGTGCCGGCGCACGGCACCCTGCTGCGCGACGAGACGAACCTGCCGGTCGCGAACTTCGAGGGGGCGGCGATCGTGCGGGCGCTGGCGACGGGGAGCGGCGTCGCCGCCTCGGCGCAGACACTGGCGGCCACGGTCGACACGCGCGACCGCAACGGCGCGGGCCTCGCCACGTATCGCGGGATTGGCCCTGACGAGGTGACCGGGACGGTCGCACTGCCACAGATCGACCGCAACGCCTCGGACCGGGGCAGTACGTGGTCGACGCGCTTCCGCATCCTGAACGCGTCTCCCGGTTCGGCGAACCAGGTGACGTTGCGATACGAAGGGACGAACGACGCCGGCGAGGCGGTCGAGATTGAGCACGACGTCGTGGTTACCTCGGCGCTCACCTGTGACCAGGCGCTCTCCGGCGTCGCGGGTTGCCTGCCGGACGACCAGGACCTGCCCCCGAACTTCCGCGGCACGGTGCGCCTGCAGGCGACGAGCCCGATCGCAGTGGTCGTGCAGCGGCGCGACACCGACGGCTCACTCGACAACTACCGAGGCCTGACGACCGAGGCCGCCTCGCGCCAGGTCATGCTGCCGGTGGTGAACAAGAACTACGGGCCATTCGGGGATCACGATGGGTGGAACTCCTCGTTGCGGGTGCTGACGTTCGATGGATCGACCGCCCATGTGCGGGTCATCTACTACTCCAAGGAGTTCCCGAACGGGCGACTGTTCGGCCCGGTGACCGTCGAGGGCCAGGCGACGCTGCGGCAGTGGGACGACGCGGGCCTGCCCGATGGCTGGGTGGGCAGCGCGATCGTCGTTTCGGATGAGCCCGTGGTCGTCGTCGCCAACATCGAGACCGAAGTCTTCAGCGGCGACCGGGTACTCTTGTACGGCGGCGTGAGCATCGAGTAGCACGGCCGCGCCGTACGATTCGACGATGACGAGCCCTCGATTCACCTGTGAGCGCTGCGGCGACGCCTTCGAGCTGCCGGCCGCGACGCTCGCCAAGTACCCGAACTGGACGCCGAAGCTGTGTATGCGTTGCCGGGGCGCCGGCGGCTCGAAGGCGCCGAGGGGTAGCAGCAGACTCGCTGGTGGGCGAGGCGGCCTCGCGCCGGCCTCGGGCGGCCCGCGTGGCAACTCGGCGACCCGTTCGCAGCTGCTGACCACGGCGCAGATCCTCGAACGGTACGTGGCCGGGCCGGACACCGGTGTGTTCACGGACGGGTCGTGCAGCGGCAACCCGGGGCCAGGCGGCTGGGGCGCGGTGCGCGTCGAGGGCGGGCGCGTCGTCGTCGAGGAGCACGGCGCCGAGGCCGCGACGACGAACAACCGCATGGAGCTGACGGCGATGATCGCCGGGCTGCGCATGCTCGGCCCGGGCGAGGCCGGCGACGTCTACTCGGACAGCCGGCTGGTGGTGCAGACGCTCACGCAGTGGGCGGCGGGCTGGGAGCGCCGAGGCTGGAAGCGCACGACCGGCGAGGTGAAGAACCTCGAGCTGGTGCAGGAGGCGTACGCGCTCGCCAAGGCACGGCCGCGGGCGCGCATCCAGTGGATCCGCGCGCACGACGGCTCGCGGTGGAACGAGTACGCCGACGCACTGTCGACGGCGTATCTGCGCAGCGAGGTGTAAGGGCGGCGAGGTCCGGGGCGCCTCGACGGCGGTCAGGCGGCGGGCGGCGCCTGCGCGGATCGGTGCACGAGGTCACGCAGGCTGAGGTCGAGCGACCACATCGCGACGAAGCCGGTGACGCCGATCCAGGCGAGCAGCAGCAAGTGCGAGCCGATGGCGTAGCCGGAGGCGGTGTCGCGCGGGGCGCCCATGGCCACAAGCGCCTCGGTGACCACGACTTCGTAGGGGCCGACGTTCCACGGCGTCACGGGGACGGCGACGGCGAGGTTCGCCGCGATGGTAACGACGAGGGCCTCCGCGACGGTCATGCCGAGGCCGAAAGCGTGGCCGATGAACCAGTAGACGCCCACCTCGGTGACCCAGGCGCAGATCGAGATGCCGATGGCGACCGCCGTGGCGCTCGTCGTGCGCAGCGAGGCGAGGCCGGCGACAGTCTCGACGAAGCGGCGGCCGATGAACGGGCGCGCGCGCGCCGGGACGGGCCGCAACACGCGGCTGTGCGTTGGGTCCCAGGCGGTGCCGTAACGGGCGGCGAGGACGGTGACCGCGAAGATCGACAGCACAATCACCGCGAGCGTGAGCAGGGTGGAGCGCAACACCTCGGGGAGGTCGAGCAGGGCGATGCCCGTCGTCAACAGGATGACGAAGGTCACGCCATCGAGGAGCGACTCGACGACGAGGACGGTGCTCGCCATCTCGGCGCGGGCGACCCCGAAGCGGCGGTTGGGCAGCTCGATGCGGAGGAGGTCACCGGCGCGAAAGGGAATGACCGCGTTCGCGAGGTTCGAGACCAGGAAGAGCGCGAAGAGGTGCCGCGTGGGGATCTCCTGGTGGTGGCGCAGGAAGTAGCGCCAGCGGTAGGCGTGGATCCCCTTCGAGGCGGTGAACATGAGCAGGCCGGGTACCAGCCAGCCGTAGCGCACGTCCGGCAACTGGCGGACGGCGCCGACGATGTCGACGCGCCAGAACAACAGCGCCAGCGTGCCGATGCTGAGGAGCAGCTGGAGCGCGAGCAGCGTGCGGACGGATCGAAAGCGCACGGGCCTCCTCGCGGCAGGGGTACGGCTTCACCATACCGTGACGCGGCAGCGTGGCGCTCAGGCGCGGCGGATGGCGGCGGTGACGCGGCCGACGGCGACGAGGACGCCCTTGGCGTCACGCACGTCGACCTGGGCCCAGGCGATGGTGCGGCCCGAGCGGAGCACGCGGCCCTCGGCGGTGAGGTCCGAGGTGGCGGCGTCGAGGTAGCTGATGTTGAGGTCGGTCGTGGACATGCCTCGCCAGGCGGGCTCGTCGGCGGAGCGGATGGTGCGGACGGCAGTGCCGGCGGCGGCGTCGATGAGGGTCGCGATGGCGCCGCCGTGGACGACGTCGGGGCGGTTCACGGTGCCGAACTCTGGACGCATCGCCATCGCAACGACGGCGCGGCCCCCCTCGGCCTCCACGAAGCGGATGCCGAGGTAGCGCCAGAACGGCGTCTCCTCCGGCGCGATCCAGGGAAGCAGCGCGGGGTCGATGTCGGCGCCCACCTCGCTGGGCCCTAGCCGCCGAAGAGCTTGCCGAGCGACCCCGTGAGATCGTCGAGGTCGACGGGCGGGTTGTCACCGAGGAGGCTCGCGAGCTGCTCGGAATTGCCGCCCAGGAGGCCGAGGAGCTGCTGGGGGTTCTCCTGGACGAAGCCGAGGATGGTATCGACGGCCTGGCCCGCCTGGTCTTCGTTCAGGCCGATGCGCTCGGCGAGCAGGCTGATGAGCTGTTCTCGCATGCGGAACCTCCTGGGGCGCAGGAAGGAGCGTAGCATCTCGAGGGCGGTCGGAAGGCGCCGAGTCGCGACCGCAGTCGAGGGGCGTCGTAGCATCGAGGGGATGCAACGCGAGGTCATCGTCGTCGGGGCCGGGCCGGCCGGGAGCACCGCGGCGCGCGAGATCGCGCGGCGCGGGCACGAGGTACTGCTCGTCGACCGGGCGAAGTTCCCGCGGGACAAGCCCTGCGGCGGCGGGGTCACGGTGCGCTGTGCGGGCCTGTTGCCGTTCGACATCGAGCCGGTCGTCGAGCACGTCGTCACCGGCGCAATCCTGCAGGGGCCGAACGGCAAGACGAAGGTGCGCGAGTCGGGCGCACCGCTGACGTTCATGACGCAGCGCCGCCGCCTCGATGCGTTCCTCGCGGAGCGGGCGCAGGAGGCGGGGGCGGAGTTTCGTGACGGCCTCGCGGTGCGGGAGTTGACCGGCACGGCCGAGGACTTCGAGGTGCGCCTCGCCGACGGCAGCGAGGTGCGGGCGCGCGTGGTGATCGGCGCGGACGGCGCGAACGGCGTCGTGGGGACGCACCTGGGGTTCGACCACCCGCTGGAGAGCGCGGTCGCCCTCGAGGGGAACCTGCCTTGCCCGGATGGTCCGCCGCCGTGGCTGGCCGGCAAGGTCGCGCTCTCGCTCGGCTGGCTCCCCGGGGGCTATGGCTGGCTGTTTCCCAAGGGCGACCACATCAATGTGGGCGTCGGTGGGTGGAAGGCGGTCGTGGGCGGGCAGCTGCGCGACTCGCTCGAGGCGTACGCGCGCTCGTTCGGCTGGGAGGCGTCGATGCTGACCAACCTGCGCGGCCACCACCTCCCCATGCAGCGGCCGGGCACCGACGTGGCGGGCCTCGCGGCGGCCGTGATCGGGGACGCGGCGGGTCTCGTCGACCCGTTGTCGGGGGAGGGCATCTACGCGGCGATTGCGTCCGGGGTGGCGGTGGCGCCGGCGGCCGTCGACTACCTCGAGGGGCGGGCAAGCAGCCTGTCGGGGTACCAGCTGGCGGTGGAGCGAGAGCTGCTCCCCGACCTGGTGGCGTCGCGGGCGCTGATGGAGATCTTCCACGCCGCGCCCGGGCCGTTCTCGTGGCTGGCGCGGCACTCGGACCGGGTGTGGCGCGCGATGGGCGGGCTGGTGCGAGGCGAGAAGACGTACGACGGCATCGTGCACTCGACGGGGCCGTTCGTCGCTACGCTGCAGCCGCTCGCGCGCGGGGCGCGGGT
>JAIBBD010000012.1 GCA_019694855.1 Dehalococcoidia bacterium | reverse complement strand
GTTGAGCAGGGTGTTGAGGTCGACGGTGGCATCGGATCGGTGGATGAAGGCGGACTGCGTCCGGTCCATCAGCCCGCCCCGCCAGCAGGTGCCGACAATGTCCCCCTGGTTGTTGACGGCGGCGGCGTGGCCACCCACAAAGCCCCCGGGCAGCGGGATCGCTCTGGCGCCGCTCTGTCCGGGAGTCCACGCCGCGGGAAGGAAGCCGGCGGGACCGGACGCCTCGACCGAACCGCAGACAACGTCTGAGTCGTTCAAGTCACTTACGAATCCGGCAGGTCCCAGATCCGTAAGCGAGGAGCCGCCAACGAACGCTCGGTGGCCGCTCAAGCCCGCGACATGACCGGCTGCATTCACGGCGAAGAGTGAGATGGGTTCGTCACCGACGAACGGGTCGATCCAGCGCGCGACCGTCATCGAATTCACGTCATACAGGAACCCGCGTCCGCTCTGAAGATTCCACCCGCAGCCCATACCAGCGTTGTTCACCTCGGTGAGCAAGGCATCCGGACCGACGTCGTCCGAGACATTGAACACCGCACCACCCTTCGCAACGATGCCGGCGGATGGCGAGGTGGAAACGAGCTGCCGCCCCACCGCGACACGAGCGGTGTTCACGCCATAGAGGACGCTCATGCTCGCGGGCGGCATCGCGTAGGCAAGGGCGGCGTTTTGCCAGCGAGAACCGACCCAGCCGGACGCGTAGGAGACGCCCACCGCGTCACCTGCTGAACTCAACCCGTACACGTCAGCTGCCTAATTGAGCCCATGCAAGGCTGTCACGTCGTACATCGCACATACCTCTACCCGACGACGGTAGGGTAATAAACGGCGCCGAGAGGCGCTACGAACGTGATGTGTGACGTATGCCGTCGGATACAGCACTGTGCGGACGTGCGCGCGTACGGGTTCTGCGATTCTGGCGTCATGGGGACAGACCGGCGGGGCGCAGCTCCGTCTCGTGAGGCGGCACGGCAAGAGCGGCGCGGGCCCAAATCCCTGGTGCTGGTGCGTCGTCGCGGCCTGCACCTGGTGCTGGCGCCGCTGATCGGCATGCTCGCGCTCGTGGTGACGCCGCGGCTGCAGCACTCGGGGGCCGCGACGCCGGCTCTCGCGGCGTGCGCGAACGCCGCTGACGTTCAGCTCGAGGCTGACTACATCGTCGCGTCGCAGTACGTGAAGAAGAACGACCGTGCGTCCGGTGCCATCAACAACGTCTTCGGCGCACCGACCTGGGTCGTGCCGCGCGAGAATGCGATGGCGATCCTTGGGCTCGTGCGGGCGAGCGACTGCCTTGGAGCGTCGAGCTACCGCCAGCGCGCACAGCAGGCCGCGGACTATCTCGTGCGGATGCAGGCGAGCGACGGCAGCTGGTACGACCAGTACTCGTACGCTGCCCCCGTAGTCCTGAGCAAGTCGCCGACGCAGACCGCCGAGGTGATGCTCGCGCTCGACCGGCTCGGATTCAGCCGGAGCTGGTACGCCGCGATGATGGGGGGCGCCGACTTCCTCGTGCGCCTGCAGGACCCCACGAACAAGGGCGGGGCCGACGACGGACTGCTCGGCGGCGGTCTGGACTCGAACGGCAGCTATCTCCGCTGGCGTTGGACATCTGACAACTCATATGGGTATCAGGCGCTGAAGGCCGCGGAGAAGTGGGCGCGCACACAGGGCGACGCCGTGCGCGCGAATCGCTATGCGGCGGCCAGCGGTCGCATCTTGAACGGCATCAATACGCGGCTGAAAGACCCCGGCTCGCCAGTCTGGTACGGGGCGATCGACGAGAACGGCGTGTCAACGCTGACCGAGCACGAATGGATCAACTACGCACCGCAGATGCTCGACGTCCCCGCCGCGGGCGTTGGCGCCGCGGTCGGCAGCTGGATCCAGGCTCACCTCGTGAACGCCGCCACCGGCGCGGCCGTCTGGAACGACGGCTCCGAGGCGGACCGCCTTTCGCCGGGATACTCCTTCCAGGCATGTCTCGTCTGGCTGGACACCGGGCAGCAGACGTACTGCAGCTCCACCAGTTCGTGGGCGGCAGGGAGTGGATTGCACCAGGTGACGCCTGACGGTAACGGCGTCCGTGGAGGCTGGGTGGACTGGGTGGAGACCGGTGGGGCGAGCGCCCCTTCCTGGCAGCGGTTCATCGATTCCAGCGCCTACTACATCCTGGCGACGACCGGTGGCTATCGCTTCGCACCGTAGTTGCGCGCTTCGGACGTTCGCGGCATGCTTCGGCAGCATCGAGACTCGCATGGAAGTCGCCACGCGTCCGCGATGTTAAGGACTGACAGCACAGCATTCGAGGACTGACTACCTCGATGAGACCGGCGCCTCAATTTGGTGTTGCCGACCGCGCCCGCTTCGCGTTCCGGCCGAGCGCGGGTCGCGCTGTGGCACCCGCCACGCCCGACGATGACTGAGCAGATCGTGGACCGAGTGGAAGAGCGGCTCGGCGCGCTGCGTGACCTCGAGGTGCTCGAGGCGCGATCCGAACCCGAGCTTGACGGCCTCGCCTCGCTGGCCGCCCTCGCCTGCGGAACGTCGATGGCGACGATCTCGTTCCTCGACGGAGAGCGGGAGTGGTTCAAGGCCACGGTCGGCTTCGAAGCCGCCTCCCTGCCAATGAGCCAGTCGCTCACTCGAGACCTGGTCGCGGGCAGCGGCGATGCACTCATCGTCAGCGGTGAGGCGATCGCCGATCGGTGGCCCGCCCACCCACTGCTCACGACTTACGGCGTCCACTTCGTCGCGGCAGCGCCGCTCACCACGCCGGAGGGGATCCGGGTCGGGGCGGTCATGGTGCTTGGGAGCGAGCCGGCCACGCTCTCCGCAAGTCAGCAGAACGCGTTGCAGCTGCTCTGCCGACATGTCATGGACCGGCTGCAGTTGCGACGGAGCAACCTGCTGCTGTCACTCCTCGAGCAAGAGGACGCGCTGCGCAGCCTGTACACCCTGACCGCCGACGCGGGCCTCGACCTGTCCGAACAGCTCAATCGGCTGCTGAACTTCGGTTGCCAGCTCTTTGGGATGGACGCAGGCCTCATCGGTCACATGACCAGCACCGGCTACGAAATCGACGAGGTGTACGGACCGGACGTATTCCCACTGCGGCGGGGCCAGATGTTGGACGTCGAGAACACGTTCTGCGCGGAGGTGATCAGCAGCGGCCAGCCGGCGGCGATCGCCGACGTGGCCGGGACTGTCTTCTCGGAACGCCAGGCCTACCGCGACTTCGGATTGCAGGCATACCTCGGATCGCCGTTGATCGTCGATGGCACGGTCTACGGCTGCATCAGCTTCTTCGGGTTAGCCGCGCACTCGCGGCCCTTCGAGGCCCGCGAGGTCGACCTGCAGAACGTGATGGCGAACTGGGTCAGCGGCCGTCTCGCCCGCGTGCGAGCCGAACAGGAGCGCGACGCGGCGTACCAAGCGCGCGCCGACTTCCTTGCACGTATGTCCCACGAGATCCGGACACCGCTCCACGGCGTCATCGGCATGGTGGAGCTACTGCGCTCCACGCCGCTCGATGACGAGCAGGCCGGCCTGACGAACACACTCGATGTCTCCGCGCACGCTCTGTTGGATGTCATCAACGATGTCCTCGATTTCTCGAAGCTGGAAGCCGGAAAGCTGACGCTCGAAGACGCCCGTTTCGAGCTCGCGGCGGTGGTGCGCGAGGCGATCGAGATGATCGGGCCCACCGCGGGCGCGAAGGGCCTCCGGCTGCGGCAGCAGACGAACCCAGGACTACCATCCGAGTTCGTAGGAGACCGGACGCGCATCCGCCAAGTACTGATGAACCTCGTGGGGAACGCGGTGAAGTACACGCCGACCGGGGAGGTCACGGTGGAGACCGCGCCTCGCCTAGATGGCGGAAGCGGTGTCGAAATCCGGGTGCGCGACACGGGCATTGGCATTGACCCGTCCCGCCTCGCAGCGATCTTCGAGCCATTTGAGCAGGCCGAGTCGAGCACGACGAGGCGGTTCGGCGGCACGGGCCTCGGTCTCTCGATCTCATTGAGCCTCGTCAAGCTCATGGGTGGGGCGATTGAGGTGGAGAGCGAGCCAGGACGCGGCTCAGTGTTCCGCGTGCTGCTGCCGCTGCCGGCGTGGACGGAACCGACCGACTCCGCCTCCGCCGCGACGCCAGTGAGTGCGGCCGCAGCCGAGGCACTGAACATCCGCCGCGTCCTCGTGGTGGACGACAACGAGACTAACCGCGTGATCGCCTCGCGAATGCTGGCGCGCCTCGGAATCCCCTCCGACCTCGCAAGCGACGGGGAGTCGGGCGTGCGTGCCGCCGCTGAAGGCGACTACGACCTCATCCTGATGGACATCTCAATGCCAATCATGGACGGCTTCCAGGCGCTCCGTCGGATCCGCGACGCCGGAGGGCTACTGCCGATCCTCGCGATGACCGCGAGCGTCACTCCTGAGGAACGCGAGAATTGCCTGCGTTCCGGCTTCAACGACATCCTCCCGAAACCGTTCACGCTCGCCCAGCTTACCGAGAGTCTGCACCGCAATGCGCAGACACCGGAGCCGCCGACAGGGGAGGACTTCGTGGACGACGCCATTGACTTCGACCGTCTCGATGCACTGCTGGAACTCGATGAGCCGGGAGAGCAATCGCTCCTCGAGCTGTTCGCGAACGAGGCTCGGACGCGGCTCGAGACGCTGCGCGGCGCCGCGGAGCGGGCCGACGCCGCCGAGAGCCGGCAGGCCGCGCATTCGCTGAAGGGGCTTTCCGCCAGCGTGGGCGCGGTCGCGCTGTCCTCGAACGCCGCGAGCGTCGAGCAGGCGGGGGCGGCTGGCACGGCGGTGAGCGCCGAAACGGTCTCCGGACTGGCGACATCGCTCGACCGCTTCCTCGTGATCGCACGGGGGAGACGCCCATGACCACCGACACGAGCGTGACGAACGTGGCCAACCCGATCGCCGGCAAGCTCGTCCTCGCCGTCGACGACGATGAGTTGATTCTGGCGATTGCGACGCGCGTCCTTCAGGCAGAGGGGCTCTCAGTCATCGCGGCGCGCGACGGCGCCGAGGCGATGGAACTCATCGATAGCCTGCGTCCAGACATCGTGCTCACGGACGTCGACATGCCGACGGTCAGCGGCCTCGAGCTCGTGCGGCATCTGCGTGAAGACCCGGAGCTGACGCGTATCCCGGTCGTATTCCTGAGTTCGATGAGCGAAACCTCGGACATCGTCCGGGCGCTCGAACTCGGAGGCGACGACTACCTCACGAAGCCATTCAAGGGCGAGGAGCTGGCCGCACGGGTGCGCGCCAAGCTGGCGCGCGTGCCCGTGCCCGCGCCCATGCTCGACCGTGACCCGGGCAGCGGTCTGCTGACCGAGCGGAGCTTCCGGGAAGAATTGGGTCGGGAGTTCGCGCGCTTCCAGCGGGGCGGCCTGCCCGCCACCCTGGCGTGGATCTCGTTCCAGGAGATGGACGTCATCCGGGGCCGCCTCGGCGGGGTGGCGGCGGCGCGGGCGATGCGAGACGGCGTGCACGTGACGCGTGGCGCGCTGCGCGACCTTGACCTCGTGGCTGGCATCGGGTCGGACACGATCTGGGTGATGATGCCCGAGACTGACGCCGACCAGGCGATTCAAGTGCTACGGCGGCTCACGCTCGACATTACCGGGCGCACGTTCAACATCGAGGGGCAGCGGGTACTGCTCACCCCGAACATGGGGTACTCCGCCAGCACGAAGGCGAAGTCGGCAGACGACTGGCTCGAGCTGGCCTCCTTCGCCTACGAGTTCGCCGCCAGCCAGGGCGACCTGCGTCCGGTGATCGCCGACGACCGGGTCATCGCCTGGGCGCGCGCACAACGCTCGGCGCGAGGAGCGAGCGGACGCGCACTCTGGCGCCGATTCTTCAGCGCGCTGCGCTTGCCGATCCAGATCGTCCTGACACTTGCCGTCGGGATCGTGCTTCCGTACTTCGGGTACCTCGCGCTGTACCGGGCAGGCTGGGACATCAGCTACCCGATGTACCTCACGGTCGTGGTGGCGCTTCTGATCACTGGCACGCTGATCTGGATTGAGGGCATCCTCTCGTTTCGGGCGCCACAGCCGCCCGAGGAGCCGCGGCAGCCATACCCGCCAGCCACCGCGATCATTGCCGCCTACCTGCCGAACGAAGCAGCGACCATCATGCAGACGCTCGAGACGTTCCTCCACATTGAGTACCCGAATACGCTCCAGGTCATCCTTGCCTACAACACCCCCACACCGATGCCGATCGAGGCACGCCTGCAGCAACTCACGTACGAGTTCCCCCACTTCCTGGCGCTGAAGGTGGATGGCAGCACCTCGAAAGCCCAGAACGTGAACGGGGCGCTCGAGCAGGTGACGGGCGAATTCGTCGGCGTGTTCGACGCGGATCACATGCCGGCACCGGGTAGCTTCCAGCGCGCCTGGCGCTGGATTTCAGACGGCTACGACATCGTCCAGGGGCATTGCATGGTGCGGAACGGGACGGCCTCCTGGATCGCCCGCATGGTTGCCATCGAGTTCGAGGGGATCTACGCGGTCAGCCATCCGGGGCGGACCGTCCTCCACGGCTTTGGGTTGTTCGGCGGGTCCAACGGCTTCTGGCGCACCGACCGGCTGCACCGCACGCGTATGCGCAGCACGATGCTCACGGAAGACATCGACTCCTCGATGCGAGCGGTCGAGGTGGGCGCACGCATCGCCTCGGACGGACGGTTGATCTCGGCAGAACTCGCGACGGTGACGCTGAAGCAGCTCTGGAATCAGCGGATGCGATGGTCGCAGGGCTGGTTCCAGGTCTCGCTGCTGCACTTCATCCCGAGCATGCGTTCGCGGCATCTCTCGTTCCGCCAGAAACTGGGAATGCTGCACCTGCTCGTATGGCGCGAGCTGTATCCGTGGATCTCCCTGCAGATTTTCCCGATCGTCGCCTTCTGGCTCACGACCAGCTCACTCGACTGGTTCGTGCCCGTGTTCGTATTCACATCGATCTTCACGTTCATCGTCGGGCCAGGCCAGACGCTGCTTGCCTATTTCGCGGCGGCGCCCGACATCAAGCGCCATAAGGGCTGGTTCTTCGTCTACCTGTTCTTCGCGACGCTGTTCTACACCGAAATGAAGAACATCATCGTCCGCATCGGTCAGTTCAAGCAGTTGATGGGCGAGCGCAACTGGCGCGTCACGCCTCGGCAGGCCGGGGCGAGCACTCCAGCCGCGGAGTAGTGTCCACCTCGGGGTGTCGAAGTGCGCACGAATGCCTCAGTGCGCGCGATTCGCCACGAGGGCGCGATACCCCCACAGCAGAATGATGGCGCCAAGGACGGCGATGAGAATCCCGCCGATATCGAAGTCGCCGTAGCTGTCGTTGCCGGTGAACGCATTCCAGATGAAGCCGCCGACGATTGCCCCGCCGATGCCAATCAGGATGGTGCCCAGGATGCCCCCGGGGTCGCGTCCCGGCATCAGCATCTTCGCCAGCGCTCCCGCAATCAGGCCGAGCACGATCCAGGCTATGACACTCACCCTGTGACCCCTTCCCACGCCCGCCGCCACCGTCTCTCCCGTGTACATCGTGATTGAGGACGGCGGACGACGACATCGAACATGTGCGGGCGAACGTCGCGCCTCCATCTCGATTTGTGACAGGCAGGCACGGGCCTTGCGGGCGACAATGGAGGCCCTGAGGAAGCACGCGATTGGAGCCTCGATGCCCGACGCAAACTCGCGCCTCGTCTACTCCACCGATGGCACCGACGGTGGGAGGGTGCGGCCACCCGTCACGCCTAGAGGTTCGTCGCAGGCGGCGCCGCGCCCGGCGGACCCGCGCGACGGATACGTGCGAGTGCGGCGCGAGAAGAAGGGTCGCGGCGGGAAGACCGTGACTGTGGTCTCGGGCATCGAGGGGACGGCCGCCGACCTCGACCGTTGGCTGAAGCTGCTGAAGGCGCACTGCGGCGCCGGAGGGACGCGCGACGGCGACGTCCTGGTCATCCAGGGGGACCATCGCGACCGCGTGCAGGCCCGGCTCGAAGAGGGCGGTCTGCGTGTCAAACAGGCCGGCGGCTGACGCGCGTCAGGCCGCCATCCGCTCAAGGGAACGGACGGCGTCAAGGATAGAGGCGTTCGACGGGTAGTCGCCTCCGCGGTCACTCCGATGGGCGAACGGCATCGAGGCATCGGGCAGGATCAAGAACACGCCACCGAGCTGCGCGGCGTCGCCCTGGACGCGGTGGGGGAGGTAGCCGCGCGACATCGCTCGCAGGCCGTTCAGCCACAACCGCGGGTCGAGCATGGCGAGCAGCGAGGGACGCCGCGCGCCGAGTGCACGGTAGACCTCACGGCCCGGGTTCGTATAGAGCGGAACCTCGAGACCCGTCTCCTCGACGAATGCCTGCGCCATGAGCGGCGTACCGTTGCCGATGATGGCGACGTCCACCCCGGCCCGCTCCAGGTCGGGCAGGATACGACGCAACTGCGCGATCTGCTCGCGGCAGAACTGGCAGCCATAGTGGCGCACGAGAACCAGGAGTAGCGGCGCATCCGCCCAGAGCGTCTCGAGGGAAAGCGAGCCACCCTCGGGCGTAAGTACATTGAGCGTTGCCGTCTCGGTTGTCACTCGCTCCAACTGCGCGCTCCGTTCTCTTCACGATCCAGTGTACGGGGGCCGCGGGCGGCGCTCCGGCGATGCGCTACGCTGGATTCAGACGCACGAGATGGCGGGAGGATGCGTGACCGACGAGACAACGACGCGGCGATTCCGGCGGCTCCGCTGGTACAACCTCGGGATGGGCGTGCTCCACCTGGCGCAGGGCCTAGCGCTCCTCGCGCTGAGCAACGACTTCTCGCTACCCGTGCACGCGACGTTCATGCAGGGCCCACCGGGTTCGGGGCCAGCTGAACTCGACCATCTCTTCGATCTGCGCATCGGGCCGGCAGTCGCGGCGTTCGTATTCATCTCGGCGGCGGCGCACTTCCTCCTCGTGTTGCCAGGCGTGTTCGGGTGGTACACGAGGAACCTCGAACGCGGCCGCAACGACGCGCGCTGGATCGAGTACGCGTTCAGCGCCTCGATCATGATCGTGCTGATTGCGATGCTCACGGGCATCGGCGACATCGCCGCGCTCGTCGGGTTGTTCGGGGTGAACGCGACGATGATCCTGCTCGGCCTGGTGCAGGAGCACACAGAGCGGCCGGGCGACGGCGGGTTGCTCCCGTTCTGGGTGGGCTGCATCGCGGGCGCCGTGCCGTGGGTCGCGATTGCGATCTACTTCGTGACGCCCGGTTCGCCAGCGGATCCACCCGCGTTCGTCTACGGGATCTTTATCTCGCTGTTTCTGTTCTTCAACGTCTTCGCGCTGAACATGTGGTTGCAGTACCGGCGGGTCGGGCCGTGGCGCGACTATGTCTTTGGCGAGACGGTATACGTCTTCCTCAGCCTGACGGCGAAGTCCGCGCTCGCGTGGCAGGTCTTTGCCTCGACGCTCGCGGACTGACCCGCGGCGCCGAGCAGCCGTTTGCGGCGTGCTACCGCTCGTCGAAATGACGCCGCAGGTGGGCGCCGTCGCAGAACGGCTTGCTGGCCGAGCCACCGCAGCGACACAGGGCCACGCGGTTCCTCGTCTCCCATTCCGTGCCGTCTGAGCCAGTCACACGGATGCCCCCGCGAATCCAGAGCGGACCGCCGGGGACCACCCCGACCTCGGGCGCGAGCTCGGGCTCGATGTCATTGCCATCGAGGTCTCGCAGGACGAGTCGGCCCGACGGGCAGTTCCAGGTCATTTCGCGGAGCCGTTCGGCGGCCTCGGGGTCGCCACCGAGCGCCAGCAGATCCCAGACACTGGTCGTGCGCGTGCGGCAGAAGCCGGCCCGCACGCAGAGCGGCTTGTCGTCAAGCAGTTGCTCGTGCGCGCCCTCGTCCACAACGGCGCGCTCCGCGAACGGGCGGCGATCCGCTGCCTCGGTTCCGTCGAAGCCATTCGACTCATGGCTGCTGTCGCAGAACGGCTTGTTCTTCGAGCCTCCGCAGCGGCACAGATAGGCCGGCCACTCCTCGGACTCGATGGCACCGAGGACATGCCAGTCGACGGGCTCGCCATTCAGCGTGTGCACTGGCGCCATCTCCGTGAGGGGCACAGGGCCATCCACGATATAGGGCCCGTTGACGTCGATCTGGATGTGCGGCTGGTCGTCCACTCTTGTTCTCCCTCGGAGCGTCGTTGTTCGGTCGCACAGCATAGTGATCGCCGGCGAAACATGCTTATCTCGCGGTTTTCCTGGAGCGGCGTTGCTCGCGATCGGTCGCCGGAGTACCGTCCGTTCGCGCCTCGGCAGCGCAGTCCGCGCGAGCGTGGTGCGTTGCGTCCTTCCAGTCGAAACGGAGAGCGCTCGTGACCGACGTCGTCGCATCCCACCGAGATGAACTCGTCTTCATGCTGAACCAGGCGACCGAGCTGGAACACAGCCTGTCGTGCAGCTACCTGTTCACGGCCTTCTCCCTGAAGAAGAGCGTCGAGGAAGGACTGCCCGCCGACGCGGTAGAGTCGGTGCTCGGCTGGAAACGCAGCATCATCCAGGTGGCCGTCGAGGAGATGTTCCACCTCGCGGTCGTCAACAACCTGCTGACCGCGCTGGGGGCAGCTCCGAACTTCGACCGCCCGAACTTCCCTCACGACTGCGCATGGTACCTGCCCGACTACCAGATCGAGCTACGACCGTTCAGCGAGGAGGTGCTGCGCCACTTCATCGCGGTCGAGCAGCCGGACGGCTCGAACCTCCCCGCGTACACCTCCCCCGAGCGGCTCCAGCGCATCGAGGGCGATATGGACAACAAGATCGGGGCCGACCCCCGCCAGTTCGACTCCCAGGGCGACGTGTACTCAGTGGCCGAGAACAGTCTGCGCGCGCTTGTCGAGCGGCTGGGCGAAGAAAACGTCTTCGTGGGCCCGCCCCCGCGGCCGGCATTCCGGCGCTTCTTCGAGTCCAGCGGGTGGGAACCGATCGTCGACATCGGAACGACCGCGCGCAACCTCGCGCACGTCGTCGAGCAAGGTGAGGGCGACTCGAGCGGGAATCCCGACTCTCACTACGCTCGCTTCAATCGCATCCTCGAGGAGTATCTCGCCTTCCGCGAGACGCACCCGGGCTTCGAGCCGGCATACCCAATGCTCGAGAACCCGTTCACGCGCACGCCTCCGGAAGCGAACGGTCCAGTCAACCTGATCGATCACGAGCCGGCGATTCGGCTCAGCGACCTGTTCAACGAGGCGTACGTCTCGATGCTCCATCTGCTCGCGCGCTTCTTCGTGATGACGGACGAGAGCGACGAGGAGGCCGACGCGCTGTGCAACACGGCGATCGAGACAATGGCGGGCACGCTCGTGCCGCTCGGTGAGCTGCTCGCGCGCATGCCCGCGGGGGTGCGCCACCCGGGTCGTACCGCCGGACCGAGCTTCGTCGTGCGGACACTGCACCCGCTGCCCTACAAAGACGCCGCCTGGCGGCTGCTCCGGGAGCGCTTCGGCGAGCTCGCGGACCACGCCGACGAGCTGTCCAGGGCCGGACTCCCGGAGCTCGAGCAGGTGGCTAAGACCTTCCGAGGCGTGGTGCGGCAGCTCTCCTGAGGCGAGGGCCGAACGGCCCTGCTCCCTCGATCGCGCGGGGACTATACTGCCGGGCGCGTCTACTGAACCGGGGCGCTGGCGCTCGCCACCCGGTCGTGCGAAAGGGAGTGGATCCGTGGCCCGACAGTACAAGTACCTCCTGCCC
This sequence comes from Dehalococcoidia bacterium, assembly GCA_019694855.1. Taxonomy (GTDB): domain Bacteria; phylum Chloroflexota; class Dehalococcoidia; order UBA2979; family UBA2979; genus JAIBBD01. The sequence continues at coordinate 33,698 of JAIBBD010000012.1, read as the reverse complement.
GAGGATCAGGTGCCGACGCGGTGGTACAACATCGCGGCCGATCTGAAGAACCCGCCCGCTCCCGCGCTCCACCCGGGCACCGGTCAACCGCTCGGGCCGGCCGACCTCGCTCCGCTGTTCCCGATGGCGGTCATCGAGCAGGAAGTCTCCACGGAGCGCTGGATCGACATTCCGGAGCCGGTGCTCGACGTGTATCGAACCTATCGTCCGGCGCCCCTGTTTCGCGCCCATCGCCTCGAGGAGGCACTGGGGACGCCGGCGCACATCTACTACAAGTACGAAGGCGTGAGCCCGGCCGGCTCGCACAAGGTGAACACTGCCGTCGCACAGGCCTACTACAACCACCTCGAGGGCGTCCGCCGCATCACGACCGAGACCGGGGCCGGTCAGTGGGGGACGGCTCTCGCGTACGCGTGTCAGATGTTCGGCATCGAACTGAAGATCTACATGGTGCGCGTCTCGTTCGAGCAGAAGCCGTACCGCAAGGCGATGATGAACGTCTACGGCGCCTCGGTCGTGCCGAGCCCGAGCCAGGACACGAACGCCGGCCGCACTATTCTCGAGCGCGATCCGAACTCGAGCGGATCGCTCGGCATTGCGATCTCGGAGGCGGTCGAGGACGCGGCGACCCACGAGGACACGAAGTACTCGCTCGGGTCTGTGCTAAACCACGTCATGCTGCACCAGACGGTGATCGGCCAGGAGGCGATCGCGCAGATGCAGCTGGCTGGCGAGTACCCGGATGTGGTCATCGGGTGCGTCGGCGGCGGCTCGAATTACGCCGGTCTCGCGTTCCCGTTCATGCAGGAACGGCTCAACGGCGGCCGCAACACCCGGTTCGTGGCGGCTGAGCCTGCCTCGTGTCCCACGCTCACGAAGGGCGTGTACACCTACGACTTTGGCGACACGGCGGAGCTGACACCGCTCGTGAAGATGTCGACGCTCGGGCACAGCTTCATGCCGCCCTCGATCCACGCGGGCGGCCTGCGCTACCACGGCATGTCGCCACTGATTAGCCAGCTGCACGAGGAAGGCTACATCGACGCCGTAGCGCATCCGCAGCTCGGGGTGTTCGCCGCAGCCGTGCAGTTCGCACGCGCCGAGGGCATTGTCCCGGCGCCGGAATCCGCGCATGCAATCCGCTCGGCGATCGACGAGGCGCTGGAGGCGAAGGAAGCGGGCGAGGAACGGGTGATCCTGTTCAACCTCTCCGGCCACGGGTTCCTCGACCTCGGCGCCTACGAGCAGTACTTCAACGGGGAGCTCGAGGACTACGAGTACCCCGCGGAGCTGGTGCAACAGGCACTCGCGGGAGTGCCCCAGCTCGCCTAACGAGCTTCAGACGAGCGCACGGTTTCGGGGCGGGCGTCGGCCGAGTGCAGCCGCCCGTCTCGAAACTCGATCAGGCGGTCAGCACGCTCGGCCATGCGTTCGTCGTGGGTCACCATGATGCAGGCCTTGCTGCGGCCATGGATCTCTTCCTTCAGCGCGTCCACCACCCTCGAACCCAGTTCGCTGTTCAGGCTCGCGGTCGGCTCGTCCACGAGGATGAGCACGGGGTCACGCATCAGGGCGCGCGCGATCGCCACCCGCTGACGCTCGCCACCGGAGAGCTGTGATGAGACCTGGTCACGCACGCGGGCGAGACCGAGCTCCTCGAGCAGCTCGTCCGCGCGATGACGCAGCGCGCCGCGGTCGACGCCGCCGAACTCGCCGACAATGAGCAGGTTCTCGCGAGCGGTCAGGAAGGGCACCATGTTGCTGCCCTGGAACACGAAGCCCACCCGATCGCGCCGGTAGCGCGTACGCGCCCCCTTGCCGTGTCGAGTGATGTCCTCGCCGTCCACGACGATGGCGCCCGCGGTGGGCTGCAGCAGGCCTCCCACCATCGCGAGGAGGGTCGACTTCCCGGAACCCGACGGTCCAACCAGCGACACCATCTCGCCACGATCGATATCGAGCGTGACATCTCGGACGGCGTCGACGCGGCGGTCTCCTTCGCCAAACGACTTGGAGACGCCTCGCAGTTCGAGGATGGCGTCCGTCATTGCTGCTGCATCGCGATGATCGGATCGATGGCGGCGACCTGTCGCACGGAGAGGCCGGCGCCAATCATGCCCGCGACCAGCACCGAGAGCGCGGTCGTCAGAACGGCACTGGTCGTGAAGGCGATCGGCACACTGCTCGAGGCGAGGACCGTGGTTTGGAGCAGTACCGCCAGCCCCACGGCCAGCAGTGCGCCAACGGCCGAGACGACCGCGACCTGCAGCAGCCCCTGCGTCACGAGGTAGAAGCCGGACGCTCCGATCGCTTTGAGGATGCCGAGCAGCGACACCTTCTGGAGCGTGATGACGTAGAAGAAGACGCCGATCACCATCGCGCCGATCAGCAGTCCCATGTAGCGGAGCGCATTGACGGTCGACTGCTGGGCCTGAACACCCTCGATGTTGTCGAACGCGGTCCGCTTCGTGACGGCCTCCCAGCCGCTTCCGCGAGACGCATCGAGCGTCTTCCCCTTGAGCAGCACGACGCTGGCGGCGGGCCGCTGACTCGCGTCGCCCTGGTACGCGATCGCCTGCCACGCCTCGAGGGAGACGTACACCGCAGGCTGGAAGAAGAAGTACCCCTGATCCACGATGCCGGCCACCGTGAAGTTGCGTCGATCGAAGCCGACCGGCAGCGGCAGGACGTCACCGACCCTGGTGCCAGCGAGGCGCGCCCACGAGCGGTCGACCAGGATTTGATCCGGCGAGGAGAGCGCGCGTCCCTCGATGGTCCGTGGCTCGGCAAAGGATCCCGGAACCAGGCCAACGACAGCCGCCGTATCTCGTCGCCCGGGCGCGTACTCGATGACGGCCGCGATGTAGCCAAGCGGCGTCGCGTCGTCGGCCCCCGACTTCGCCTCGATGTCGCGCACCTGCGCTTCTGTAAGCCGTGAGCGGATGAGGGAGAGGTTCGCGTTGTCCGCATAGGCGAGCTGGTCGCCGTTGAGCGACAGCAGGGCCGTACCGGCGCGCTGGTAGAGGCCAAGGCCGAGCCCCGTGACCATAATGATCAGGAACGACACCAGAGCCACCACGCCGGTCACCAGCGCGAACTGGAGTTTCCGGCGCCGCATCTCCCGAATCGCCAGCACCCTCGCCGAGTTCCTTCCGAGTCTCCGCAGTCCTCGATTCAGGTTGCCATGCGACGGAACAGGTGGCGAATCAGGAATCCACGTTCAGGTATACCGAATCGCCGTCAGATACTGCCGCTGAAGGTGTCGCAGCTCGCGCGCTTACCCTGGTCGTAGCCGCGCTGGAACCAGCGCTGCCGCTGCTCGGCGGAACCGTGCGTCCAGGACTCGGGGTTGACCTGGCCCTGAATCGAGGCCTGAATGCGGTCGTCCCCCACCGCGGCGGCAGCGTCGAGGGCGTCCGCAATCGCATCCGGTGTCAACTGCGTGATAAAACCGGTGCCGACGGCGTTGTGCGCCCAGACTCCGGCCAGGCAATCCGCCTGAAGCTCGCTGCGGACCGCCGCGCTCGTGGGCCCGGAGCGATCGTTCCCGATACGGTCGAGGTCGCCCGTCAGATCCTGCACGTGGTGCCCGTACTCATGCGCGATTACGTAGGCCTGCGCGAACGGGCCGCCCGTGGCGCCAAAGCGGCTGCGCAGCTCATCGAAGAACCCGAGGTCGATGTAGACCTTCTGGTCTGGCGGGCAGTAGAACGGCCCGACGGACGAGGTCGCCGAGCCGCACCCGGTGACCGTCTGCCCAACGAAGAACTGCGTCTGTGAGGGGGTGTATCGCTGGCCGGCGGACGCGAACTCGCTCTGCCACCACGCCTGAACACTGTTCACGACCGCCACGATGCGGCAGTCCTCGCGCGCGTTGGCGTCCGCGCCCGTGCGGCAATCCTGGGCGAGTGTTGACGGGACGTCAGCGCCGCCGGTGGTCTGGTTGAGCAGCTGTTCAAGCTCAGGACTCAGCGCGAGCGAGCCGTTGCCGCCCCCACCGCCCGAGAGGGCAACGACGATACCAATGATGATGGCTACGAGCCCGCCCGCACCCCCCGCGGCGATGCCGCCACGACCGGCCAACCGGCGCCCTCGTCGGTCTTCGATCTGTGACGTGTCGAGCTGAGCGTCATCGTCAAAGCGCACGAACCAACCTCCCTCGGCCCTACTCGAGCAGGATCATACGGCCTGGAATGAATCGATTTGTCCCGGCGCCGCGGCTAAGATCGGCCGGAGTGCGGCGCAGCGGCGGTGCGGCGAGCGAAGGAGGCCTCGTGGAGCGAACAGCAGGCGAACTCTACCTCGGGCAGGTGCTCGATGCCTCCGGGCAGCGCACGGACGAGGCGATGACGTACGACATGACCGACCTCACCACGCACGGCGTGATCGTCGGCATGACAGGGTCGGGCAAGACCGGCCTCGGCATCGTGGCGATTGAGGAACTGCTGACAGCCGGCGTGCCTACCCTGGTGATCGACCCCAAGGGGGACATGGGGAACCTCGCGCTGACCTTCCCGGGGCTGAGTGGCGCCGACTTCCGCCCCTGGGTGAATGAGGGCGACGCTCAGCGGGCCGGTCAATCGGTCGATGAGTTCGCCGCCGCGCAGGCGGAACAGTGGCGGAGCGGTCTCGAGCGCTCCGGGCTCGGGCCTGCGGACATCGAGCAGTTACATGCCTCGGGCCGCGTCACGATCTACACCCCCGGCTCCGAGTCCGGCGCGCCGCTCAACGTGATCGGCAATATGGCCGCCCCCCCGGAGGGCTCGGGCGCGGAGTCCGTGCGCGAAGAGGCGGCGGCGATCGCGACCGGCCTGCTCAATCTCGTGGGGATCGAGGCGGACCCGCTGGCGAGCCGCGAACACATCTTGCTCTCGAACTTGATTGAGGGGGCATGGGCGGGCGGCGATCAGCTCGACCTCGCGACCCTGATCGCGCGGACGCTGGAGCCCCCGGTACGCAAGCTCGGGGTATTTGAGATCGACACCTTCTTCCCCGCGGATGACCGGCGAGCCCTCGCACTGCGGCTCAACGCGCTCGTCGCATCCGCAAGCTTCGCAGCTTGGACGGCAGGCGAGCCGCTCGACGTCGGGCAGTTGCTCCGCGACCCGGACGGACGGCCACGGGTATCGATCCTGTACCTCGCGCACCTGTCCGACGCAGAGCGGCAATTCGTGGTGTCGCTGGTGCTGACCAAGGTGATTACGTGGATGCGGGCACAGTCGGGGACGACCGACCTGCGCGCGCTCGTGTACATGGACGAGCTGTTTGGCTTCGCTCCGCCGACGGCCGAGCCGCCCGCGAAACGGCCGCTGCTGACACTGCTCAAGCAGGCGCGGGCGTACGGCGTGGGCCTGTTGCTTTCGACGCAGAACCCCGTCGACCTCGACTACAAGGCGATGTCCAACGCGGGGACATGGATGATCGGCCGCCTGCAGACTGAGCGCGACAAGGAGCGTGTCCTCGAAGGCCTGCGCTCGGCGTCTGCGGAGCTGGACGCCGGGAGCATCGAGGCGCTGCTCGCCAACCTGGGTCCCCGGCAGTTCCTGATGCACAACACGCACGACCGCGGCGGACCTCGGCTGTTCACGCCGCGCTGGGCTATGTCGTACCTGCGAGGTCCGCTCACTCGCGAACAGATCGCGTCCCTTACGCCGGCGGCCACCGCAACCCCGGCGCCCGCCGCGAACGTGAGCGCACCCTCCAGCACGGCCACTGCCGCCCCGGCGGCAGTACCTCAACCGACAGCTGCCGCGTCAGACGCGAGCCTCGTGCCGCCAACCGTCGCCGCTGGCGTCGCATCGTATTATGTCGATTCGGCCGCGCCGTGGTTGGCAGAGGTCGGCGGACGGCCTGGTACCCGACTCGAACCTGCGATCGTGGCACGGTTGTACCTGCGGTTCGATGAGGCGTCGCTCGACCTCGACCACTCGGACGAGTGGGAAGCGGTGCTGTTCCCGCTGGGCCGGATCGCGAACGTGGCGGACGCGCGAAACGTGGACTACGACGCCCGCGATCTACGCAGCGAAGCGCCCGCGGGCGCGTCGTACGCGTTCTCGGACGCACCGCTCGGCGAGTCCAGCTTCTTCCGTGACCTCGAACGCGATCTCAAGGACCAGGTCACGAGGGCGCAGCGGATGGAGGTGCAGGTCAACCGCAAATTGAAGCTGGCGGCGCGCGCGGGAGAGACGCCAGAGGAGTTCGCGAAGCGGTGCGACCAGGCCGGACAGAATGCCGCCGACGCTGAGGCCGCGAAGCTGCGGGACCGCTACGACGCAAAGGCAGACCGCATCCGAGACGCCATCAACCGGGCTGAGGACCGCGTCGACGTCCTGAAGACGGACACTTCGACACGGCGGACCTCGGAGATCCTCGGGGCGGCCGGTGACCTGCTCGGCGCGTTCCTCGGGGGCCGGCACACGACGCGGTCGATGGCGAGCGGGGCGGGGCGCATCTTGCGCGGGGCGTCTTCGCGGCGGGGCCAGAGCGCGCGCACCTCGCAACGGCTGGACGTGGCGGAGTCACAGCTGCAGGACCGCCAGGAGGATCTCGACGAGCTGGAGGCCGAGCTCGCGCGAGAGATCGCCGAGATCAACGACCGCTGGGCAGACGTGGCGCGCGACGTCGAGACCGTCGAGGTGCCACTCGAGAAGACCGACGTGTCCGTGCAGGAGGTGGCGCTGGCCTGGATTCCGGTCGGCAACTAGACGGCGCCGCGGTTCCCCGGCCTCTGGTGAGCCAGCGGTAAATGTGTCAGCATCGACGAGCGGGGGCGAGGAACAGGAGGATCCAGGTGCCATTCGAACTCACGACCGCGAGCAACGGGCAGTTTCGCTTCTCGCTGCGAACCGCCGAGGGCGACACGCTCTTGAACAGCGAGACCTACGTCCAGAAGGCGTCCGCGCAGAACGGGATCGAGTCCGTGCAGTCGAACTCGGGCAACGAGGCGCGCTACGACCGCCTGACGGCCAGCGATGGGCGCGCCTATTTCAACCTGAAGGCGGGCAATGGCCAGGTGATCGGCACGAGTCCGATGTTCGCGACCGAGGCGGCGCGCGACGCCGCTGTCGCCGCGACGATGACCGAGGGCTCGTCGACCCGTATCGACGACAAGACGTAGCCGCAGGTGTCCTCGTCGAGCCTCGAGCCCCGCCGCCTGCCAGTACTGAGGCGAGGCGGCGGGGACAGCCCGAACGGCGAAGAGGTGTGCTAATGGCCGACTTCGAGGGACGCGTCGCCGTCGTGACCGGGGCGGCGCATGGCATTGGGCGCGCGACCGCGCTGGCATTTGGGCGCGCGGGAGCGTCGGTCGTGGTTGCGGACCACGGGGACGCCGGCGAAGCCGTTGCCGAGGAGGTTCGGGCGAGCGGGGCGGAGGCGGTGTTCGTGCGCGTCGACGTTGCGCGCGCGCCGGAAGTAGCCGCGTTGATGGAGGCAACCGAGGCGCGCTTCGGCCGCATCGACTGCCTCTTCAACAACGCGGGAATCGAAGGCCAGCAGGCGCCGACGGCCGAGGCGACGCTCGAGAACTGGGACCGAGTGATCGCGGTGAACCTCGGCGGCGTGTTCTATGGCATGAAATACGCGATCCCCGCGCTGCTGCGCGCCGGCGGCGGGGCGATCGTGAACAACGCCTCGGTGGCCGGACTCGTCGGATTCGCCGGCGCTTCCGCCTACACCGCCTCGAAAGGCGGAGTCGTCCAGCTCACGCGAACGGCGGCGCTCGAATACGCGGCCCAGGGTATCCGCGTGAACTGCGTCTGCCCGGGCGTGATCGATACGCCGATGGTTGAGCGGGTGATCCAGGGCAGCCCGGCGGTCCGTGACGCGATGGCCTCGATGCAGCCCCTCGGGCGTATGGGAACGCCCGAGGAGATCGCGCAGACCGTGCTGTTTCTGTCCTCGGACGCCGCCTCGTTCATCACGGGCGGTGTCTTCCCCGTCGATGGAGGCTACGTCGCGCGCTGACGCCTGCGGAGCGGGCGACACGCGCCCGCCCCGCGAGCGGGAACTCAGCGGTTCTTGAACACCGCGGGCCGCTTCTCGGCGAAGGCCTTGGGGCCTTCGAGCGAGTCCTCCATCCCCCGGAGGTTGAACTCAAGGGCGCTCGCGAAGGCCTGCGCCTCGGGGATGGTCATGTTGAAGCACTGGTAGACCATCTGGTGGAAGTTGCGCACGGTGCGAGGGGCCATGCGGCAGATGGTGCGTGCCCAGTCGACGGCCTCGTTCACACACTCGCCCTTCGGGACGACCTTGTTGACGAAGCCCATTTCGTACGCGCGCTGCGCGCTGATGCGACGGTCGCCCATGATGCACACCTCGAGGGCATGACTCGTATTCATGAGGCGGGGCAGCCAGGCGACGAAGCCCGCAGCCTGGTTCCAGCGCGCCTCGGCGATATTCATCTCGGCATGCTCGTCCGCGATGCGGAACGTGCAGTTCTGTGCCGTAGCCCAGCCACCGGCGATGGCGAAGCCGTTGATGGCGGCGATCGTCGGTTTCCAGCAGCCAAGCTTCTCGCCGATGGGGGTGACGTTCGGGGCGCGACGCTGATAGGGCGCGTCGCCGCCCTGCTCCTCGAGTTCTGCGCGGATCTTGAGATCCTGCCCGGCGGAAAAGGCGCGGTCACCCGCGCCGGTCACGATGGCGACCCATTGCTCATCGTCGTTGGCGAATCGCGTCCAGGCGTCGTACCAGCGGAAGCCCATGTCGGGGTCGCTCGAGTTCATCCGCTCCGGCCGGTTCATCGTGATGAGGGCGATACGGCCGTTGTCGATGGTCTCGTAGAGCAGCTCCTTGTGGGGCCAGTCTGGCAGCGGGACACGCTCGATCGGCGCTGAGACATTCGAACCGTAGCGGTCGCTGGTCATGCAGGTGCTCCTTCCGTATCAACCAAGTACCTCGAATAACAACCGCGTATCGTGATGCAGTGTAGCGGAGCCGAAGGGGCCCTCGCAGGCTTGACGGGCCAGGAATGTCTCACGTATACAACCTTCAGGTTAATTAACCGCTAGGTTCATACATGACCGACCCGCTCAGCCTCACGTTCGCCGCCCTTGCCGACCCGACGCGGCGGGCGATCCTCGCGAGACTCACCGAGGGCGACGCGCCGCTGAAGGAGCTGGCCGCGCCATTTGCGATGAGCCTGCCGGCGGTGTCCAAGCACCTCAAAGTCCTCGAACGCGCGGGCCTGATCGAGCGCGGGCGCGACGCACAGTGGCGTCCGGCCCACCTGCGGGGCGACGCGCTGCGCCAGGTTGATGAGTGGGTCGAGCCCTACCGGCGGTACTGGCAGACGCGACTTGGATACCTGGACAGATACCTCGAGGAACTGCAGGCCAGCGCGGCGGCTACGCCGGGCGGCGAGGAGGGGAACGATGACCGCGGGTGACACCGTGCTGCGTCTGCCCTCGGACGTGGAGATCGTGGTGATGCGGCAGTTTCGAGCGCCGGTGGCGCTCGTATTCGCAACGTGGACGCAACCGGAGCATCTGCGTCGCTGGTTCGGCCGTGACGGCTGGTCCTTACCGGTCTGCGAGATCGACTTGCGGCCCGGCGGCGCGTGGCGGTACGTCCACCTGGGGCCAGACGGCATGGAACTCGGACTCAGCGGCGAGTACCTCGAGGTCGACCCGCCCCATCGACTGGTGTCGACCGAGCGCTTCGACGAGCCGTACTTCGAGGCCATGGGCGGCGGCACGGTGAACACGATCACCTTCGACGAGGACGACGGCGGGATCACGACGATGACGCTCCGCGTCTTGTACGCCTCGAAAGAAGCGCGCGACGGGGCGCTGCAAACCGGCATGGAGGAGGGGATGGCGGAAGGGTTCCGCCGCCTCGACGCGCATCTCGCGGGCCTCGCGTAGGCCGCTCGCGAGGAAGGAGACACGATGCAGAAGATTCACCCGATGCTGTGGTTCAACACACAGGCGGAGGAGGCAGCGGAGTTCTACACCTCGCTGTTCCCCGACTCGCGGATCACGGATGTCGCTCGGTTCGGTGACGGCAGCCCGGGGACGGCGGGCACCGTGATGACGGTGTCATTTGAGCTCGCGGGGCAACAGCTGACGGCACTCAACGGCGGACCGGAGTTCAACTTCACCGAGGCGATCTCGCTGTACGTCGACTGTGCAGATCAGGCGGAAGTCGACCGGCTGTGGGAGCGCCTCACCGATGGTGGCGAGCCGGGCCAATGTGGCTGGCTGAAGGACCGCTTCGGCGTCTCGTGGCAGGTCATTCCCTCGGCGCTCGGGGAGTTGATGGGGGACCCCGACCCTGAGCGCGCCGGCCGCGTGGTGCAGGCGATGTTGCAGATGACCAAGATCGATGTCGAGGGATTGCGCCACGCCTGGGCGGGTGACGAACCGGTGGCCTGACGCGGGGAGGGGGGCCGTCGCCTCCCTCCCCGCGCTCATCGGGCGTGTCAGGATGCTTCGAAACGCTCGCCGGGGAGCCCGCCACCTCGCTCCGCCGCGAGCGGTGCGGCCCGTTGCTCCGCGCGGTTCGTGCGGATCGACGCGCCGATGGCCACGACAAGGATCGTGACGATCACCACGAGGCTCATCAACGGGTGAATCTTGTAGATGTCCGTGAGCAGCATCTTCACACCGACGAAGACGAGAATCGCCGCGAGCGCGGGCTTCACGTAGCGAAACGCGCTGAGGTAGCCCGCGAGGACGAAGTACATCGCCCGTAACCCCAGGATCGCGAAGACGTTCGAGGTGAACACGATGAACGGGTCGTCTGTCACCGCGTAGATGGCGGGTATGGAGTCGACCGCGAACACCAGGTCGGTCGCCTCGATGAGCAGCAGCACGAGGAAGAGCGGCGTCATGTACAGGACGCCGCTCCGCCGAATGAAGAAGTGCTGGCCCTCGTAGCGCTCGGTCGTCGGCAGGAATCGCCGGGCGAACCGGACGAGCCAGTTCCTGTTCAGCTCGGGAGCGTGCTCCTGGTCGCGCAGGAACTTGATCCCCGTGACGATCAACAGCGCGCCAAAGACGTAGATCACGAAGTGGAGCGTGCTCAGGAGGACACCGGCGGCCGCGATCAGCGCGCCGCGCATCACGAGGGCGCCGAGGACACCCCAGAACAGCACGCGATGCTGGTAGATCGCGGGGACCTGGAACGTCGAGAAGATCAACAGGAAGACGAAGACGTTGTCGACGGCAAGGGATTTCTCGATCAGGTAGCCCGTCGTCCACTCGATGCCGTCGGCGCCGCCTCGAGTAGCGTAGATGCCGATGTTGAAGACGACTGCCAGGCCGACCCAGACGGCGGACCAGGCCAGCGCCTCGCGGCGGCGCACCTCGTGCGCCTCGCGGTGGAAAAAGCCGAGGTCGACGGCCAGCATGCCGATGACGAAGGCTGTGAAGAGGACCCAGGGCAACAGCTCGGACAACGGATGCACCTTTCAGCGTGGCGATGAGGCCGAGCACGCGCTCGGCGTCATCGCTCCGTCGGAGATCAGTTAGTCGTCGAAATCGATTTCGTCGCGCCGGCGGGGCCGGCGGCGCTCGTCGCGCTGGTCATCGTCTTCATCGACGTGGCGACGAGTGTCATCGCGCGGCTCGGCGGCCGCGTGATGGCCGAAGAGGCGCCCAAACAGCCCCGGTCGAGCACCGTTCTTGTGGCGCCCGCGATCCCGTTCGAACAGCTCGAACAGCTCATCGAACATGAAACGACCCTCTCTCCCGGTGCGCTTCGCGCACCCACGGCTGGATGCGCAAAGTCTCACCGCTGAGCGAGGGCGCTCATTCGCGGCCGGGGCCGAAGCCCGTACTGACGACCGCGATCCTCGGCCCAGGGCCGAGTCGGTTACTCCCCTTACGAAATGATTGTCGCGAGTTGTGGGCCGCATGTCAAGAATCTGCTGACTGAGATCTGGAACAAGTATCACCACCAGCGGTACGGTGCCGTGCCGAATGCCGCCCCTAAGCCACGACGTACCAGGGCTGGCTGCGCGGGGCGCGCCGGGGCGGACTGCTCAGACCCACCTCGTCGTTCTACGACCGGGGGGCCAGATCCCGACCACCTGGCTCGACAAGTAGGGGGAACGCGCCGAGGCGACCAGGCTTGCCTCGGCGTCCACGGCTCCGTCGTGGCTTCGCGTCGCGGCCAACACTAGACTGGCGGAGTGCTGGCGCGCGCGCGAAGCCGCATCGACCTTCCGTTGATCCTCGCCGCGCGGCGAGCGCGGGCGGGTTGGCACGGCCTCGGGCCCGGGCTCGTGACCGGCGTGGCGGACGACGATCCCTCGGGCATCTCGACGTACACGGTGACCGGGGCGACGCACGGATACTCGCTGCTCTGGACGAGCCTCGTGACGTTACCCATGAACTTCGCGGTGCAGTCGATCTGCGCACGCATCGGCGTCGTCACCGGGGAGGGGCTGACCGCGACGATCGCGCGCCACTACGGCAAGGGCTGGCTGCGCATCATCGTGCTGCTGCTGTTCGTCGCCAACGTGGTGAACATCGCGGCGGACATCGGCGCGATCGCGGCCGTGACCGCGCTGCTCACGCCCCTGCCCGCGGGGGCGATCGTCGTCCCGATCGGCCTCGGCATTGCCGCCCTCGAGGTGGCGATCCCGTACCCGCAGTTCGCGCGCTATCTCAAGTTGCTCACGCTGGTGGTGTTCGCCTACGTGCTGGGGGCATTCGCGGCATCACCCGACTGGCGGGCGGCGCTGGCCGGCACGTTCACCCCGCGCTTCGAAGCCGACCGCGAGACCCTCGCGACGCTGGTGGCGCTACTCGGAACGACGATCTCGCCGTACCTCTTCTTCTGGCAGACCTCGCAGGAAGCTGAGGAAGAGCGCGCACACGGAGTCCTCGCGCGCCGGGAGCCCGCCTCGCACGTCCGCGCCCTGGTGCGGGCCGCCGACGCCGACGTGGGCATCGGCATGCTCATGGCGAACCTCGGCTTCTACTTCGTCGTCCTCACCGCCGCCGCGGCGCTGCACAGCTCGGGCCGCAGCGACATCGAGACGGCGGCCGACGCGGCGGCGGCACTCCGGCCGCTCGCGGGTGACGCCTCATCGTTGCTGTTCGCCCTCGGGATCATCGGTACGGGACTGCTGGCGGTGCCGGTCCTGGCCGGCTCCGTCGCGTACGCGAGCGCGGAACTCTTCGACTGGCCCGAGGGGTTGAATGAGACCTTCCGCCGGGCGCCGCAGTTCTACGCGGTCATCATCCTCGCGACCTGCGGCGGAGCGGGGATCGTTTTCAGTCCACTGCCGGAGATGCGGGCCCTCTTCATCGCGGCGATCGTGAACGGGATCATCGCCCCTGTGCTACTCGTGTTCCTGATGGTGTCCGCACACGACCGGCGCATCCTTGGGGCATTCCGGCCGGGGGCCGCGACGCTTGTGGTCGGCTGGGCCACCGCCGGGCTCATGGGACTCGCCGCGCTGGCGTTGCTCGTCACCCTCTACTAGCGCCGGGAATGACGAGGGCGCCGGCAGATGCCGGCGCCCTCGGTGCGATGCGCGCGCCTCGGGAAGCGCTTACTTGTCGAGCCAGGCGTTCTCGACCTGGCTGCCCCAGTTGTAGTAGGAGCTGTTGGAGTTCGGCGACCCCTGCCCCCAGCGGACGCCTCGGAGCGAGGCGGCCAGGACCTCGTAGCCGAAACCGGCCGGGAACGAAGGCCGGTACATCATGTCGAGGTCGCGATCCCAGATCTTCTTCTGGATCTCGCGCCGTGCGGCCGGGTCGAGCGTCGTCTGCTGCTGATCCGCCCACGCGTCGATCTGCGGGTCGTTGATGCGCCAGCGGTTGCCAGGCGACTTCGACTGCACCTGCGCGTAGAACCAGTTGTCAGCGTCGAAGCCGGCGGTGCCCCAGCCGGACATCGTGGCGTCCGGGAGCTTCGCACCCACCCATTGCGAATTGAACTCGTTGTAGTCGACCTTGCCACCGCTGATGCTGACGCCGACGGCCTGCAGCATCGGAACGGCGACCTCGACGGTCTTGTCGTTCGCCGCGCTGTAGGCGTAGTAGATCTGCTTCATCTGCAGCTTGTCAGCGCCGGCCGCGGCGAGGAGTGCCTTCGACTCGTCCGGGGCGTACTTCATCCACTTACCGAGGGCGCCCGACTCGATCGTCGGTTCCTTGTCCAGGACGTAGGTCCACGGAATGATGTTGAGCGCCTTGCCCAGGCCCTCGCCGAGGAACTGCACCAGCTGCTGGCGGTTGATGGCCATCGACAGGGCGCGTCGGACGCGCTCGTCCTGGTACTTGGGGTCGGTCAGGTTCATGGCGAGCGTGAACGTCATGTACGTCAGCGGCACCATGTTGATCTGAATGTCCGGGTTCGACTTCTTCAGGTTGTCGAGCTCGCTGGGGGTCGAGATCGGCGAGTAGGCGTACTCAACCTGCCCCGTGCGGAACGCTGCGACGCGGGCGGCGAGGTCCGGCATAATCTTGAACTCGAACCCGTCGAGCAGAACCTTGCGGGCGAAGTAGTCCGGGTTCTTAGTGAAGGTCACGCGCTGACCGGCGGTGGCCTCCTGCAGGATCATCGGACCGGTGCCGATGACTTTCTTGCCGATCTCGCCATTGTCGACGAGTTCCTTCGGGAAGATCGTCTGCTTGTCGCTCGCGATCGGGTTGAGGAAGTCGGCGACGGCACGCTTCATCTTGATCTTGAGCGTGCTGGCGTCGACCGCCTCGATGGAGTCGACGTTGACGTAGTACGCCTTGTGCACGCCCTCGGTCATGTAGCGGTTGAGGGCGAAGGCGGCGTCAGCAGCGACGAACTGGCGGCCATTGAGCGGCGCGATGTTCTGCCACTTAATGTCGTTGCGGATCTTGAAGGTGTAGGTCAGCCCGTCCGGGGTGCGCTCCCATGACTGCGCCAGCTCCGGCTGCAGCTCCATCTTGAACGGGTCCGCGGTCGGCCCGCGCTTCACGCCGATTAGCCGGTTGTAGACCATGTTCGGCACGGTGACGGTCCCGCCGGCGGCGGAAACAGTGGGGTCCATCGGGCCGACGTCCCAGGTCGCCGCCACGCGCAGCGTCCCACCCGGCTTGGGGTCCTTCTTGGGTTCCGGGTAGTTGTACGGGTAGGGCAGCGCGTCGTCCTTGACGAAGAGCCCGCGCTGGGCGTCGCCCTTGTCGACGTTGCTCGCAGCCGAGGTGCCCGTCGCGGTCGCACCACCGGAGCCCGAGTCCTTGTTGTCGTCGCTGCCCCCGCAGCCGATCAACGCCGCGGCCGCGAGGCCCCCAAGGGCCAGCGTACCGCCTCGCAGCGCGGCGCGGCGATCCAGGCGCCATCCCGCGATGCGCTCCGTCGTCGTGATGTCGTCCACCAGCATCCCCTCCAGTCGTTGTCCCCACCACGTGCGTTCGTGGGATGCTACTACAGGATCTATTGGTGGCACACGCGTTTTTTCCCGCTACAATACGGCCGTAATTTCGAGCCAATTTCGAGGCCTCCGCGCCTCGACACGCAGCGAGGTCCACGCGGTATGGCGACACCCCTGCCCCTCGATGGCATCCGGATCCTCGACCTCACCTGGTACACGTCGGGGCCGTTCTGCACCCGGTTGCTTGCCGACTACGGCGCTGACGTAA
Organism: Dehalococcoidia bacterium; assembly: GCA_019694855.1. Taxonomy (GTDB): domain Bacteria; phylum Chloroflexota; class Dehalococcoidia; order UBA2979; family UBA2979; genus JAIBBD01. Next base: position 18,123 of record JAIBBD010000012.1, on the reverse strand, counting down.
TCAAGGTCGAACCGCCGGGTGGCGACCCGGCACGCGCGCTGCCGCCGTTCTTTCAGGACATTCCGGGGCCCGAACGCAGCGGTCTCTTCCTGTTCCTCAACACCAACAAACGGTCGGTGATCCTCGACCTGCGGCGGGAGGCCGACCGCGACCAGCTGCGGGGCCTGGTGCGCGAGTCGGACGCGGTGATCGAGAACTTCAGCCCCGGCACGCTCGATCGACTTGGCCTGGGGTACGAAACGCTGCGCGCGCTCAATCCGAAGGTCGTCCTCACCTCGATTAGCAACTTCGGCCAGGACGGACCGTACCGGGACTGGCAGGGGATGGATCTCACGCTCTACGGGATGGGCGGCGTCATGTACGCCTCGGGGGAGCGCGACCACGAGCCGCTGAAGGTCGCGGGCCGACAGACCGGCTTCTACACCGGAATGGTTGCCGCGCTGGCGACGCTGACGGCACTGCGCGCCGCGGAGCAGCACGGCGACGGTGAGCACGTGGACGTCTCCATCTTCGAGACGGCCGTGCATTCCATCGACCTGCGACTGGCGCGGCTGATGCAGTACCAGTTCACGGGGAAGTACTCGGGGCGGCCGCCGCTCGCGTCGAACATCGGCGGCGGGGTCGTGCCCTGTGCGGACGGCTGGTTCATGCTCGGGGCCGGCCCGGCACGCCTCGATACGGTGATTCGGCTGATCGGCATGCCAGAGCTGCTGGAGACGCCTGAGTACGCCACGGTCGCGGCACGCGTGCAGCCGGGACGGGCCGAGGAGTTCCTCGGCTACCTGTTGCCGTGGACGCTGTCTCACACCAAGACGGAAATCCTGGCGGGCTGCATGGAGCACGGCGTCCTCGGCGCACCGGTGAACACGATTGCAGACCTCCTCGAGGACCCGAACTTCGTCGAGCGCGGGTTCTTCCAGGAGATCGACCACCCGGAAACCGGGCCGTTGCTCTACCCCGGCTATCACTTCCAGCTGCGCCGTCCAGACGAGCCGATGCCGCCGCGTCGGCGCGCCCCGCTGCTGGGCGAGCACACCGGGGAGGTCCTCGCTACCATCGCACACCCGCTCGTCACGCCCCCGGCGACAGAGCCGGCTCGGGAGCCCGCACGGCCGCGCTCGCGGCTGCCGCTCGAGGGGGTGCGAGTCCTCGACTTCACCGTGGTCCTCGCGGGGCCTTACGCCACGATGCAGCTCGCCGACTGGGGCGCCGAGGTGATCCGCGTGGAGTCTCTGCACCACTTCGCGCCGTCGACACGCGGGCAGCTCGCGCACCCGCCGCAAGAGATGGTGGACGCGCTGGCGAGCGGGGCAGCCGGAACGGGATACGCGGACGGCCCAATCGAGCCGCGGGCATGGAACCGGTCATCGGCGTTCAACGCGCACGCGCGGGGGAAGCGCTCGATGACCGTCAACCTCGCGACACCCGAAGGACAGGCGGTGCTCGAACGACTCGTGGCGATGGCGGACGGGGTGATCGAGAACAACCTGCCCCCGAACATCGAGAAGCAAGGCGTGACGTGGGAGCGCCTCTCCGCGATCAATCCGCGCCTCGTGATGCTGCGCATTCCGGGCTTCGGCATCGAAGGCCCCTACCGCTCACTACGAAGCATGGGCCACTTCATGGAGGCGATGGCGGGACATCCCGCGATCCGCACGTACCCGGGGCTGAGCTATGAGTACATTCCGCTCGGGGTGCCCTCGGACGCCGCGTCCGGAATCGCGGGCGCGTTCGCGTTCCTCTCCGGGCTGCGGTACCGCGACCGCACGGGGCAGGGACTGTACATCGAGCAGGCGACGGCGGAGAACTTCGTGCCGCTCATCGGGGACTTCGTCATGGACTACACAATGAACCAGCGGTTGTGGTCGCAGATGGGCAACGACCATGCGTGGCTGGCGCCGCACAACGTCTACCGCTGCAAAGGCGCTGACGACTGGGTCACGATCGCCGTCCGCCACGATGACGACTGGCACGCACTCTGCGAGGCGATGTACCGCCAGGACCTCGTCGACGACATCCGCTTCGACACCATGGCCGGCCGCCACGAGCACCGGGCGGAGCTCGACGCGATCATCGGTGCGTGGGTCGCGGACCGCGACGCGCACTGGGTGATGAACCGGCTCCAGCGGGCGGGCGTACCGGCGGGCGCGGTCATGACTGAAGCCGACGTCTTCGAGGACCGACACCTCAACGCCCGCGGATTCTTCCGGCCGGTCGAGCATCCCGAGACGGGGGCCCAACTACACCTCGCCCCGGCGTGGCGGGCAAGCGCCTCCACGCGACCGGTGCCGCGACACGCCCCTCGCCTGGGCGAGGACAACGAGTATGTCTATCGCGAGCTGCTCGGATTCTCCGACGAGGAGTACCGGCGCTTCGAGGCGCTCGGTCACATCGGGATGGACTACGCACCCACGGTGGCCTGAGATCCGGCAGCGGAACGGACGAGGCCCGGATTGCTCCGGGCCTATAGTCATCGCGCCGCTCGAACGGTGCTACCCCTCGAAGGCGGGCGGGCTGCCGGCAGGCTGTTCGAGCCACTTGAGCCAGGGCTCGTCCAGCGCCTCGTGGGTCCAGAGGAATTCGAAGCCGGCCTGGCCGGCGAACTGCTGGTCGAGGTCCCGGTCACCGATGTGGAGGTACCGGTCCGCCGGGAATTTGTCCTTCACCGTCTCCAGCTGGTGCTTGGGCGCGACGAAGTCGGGGACGATGTTGGCGTTGTCCCAGACCCGCTGCTGCGAGGACGGTGAACGGTCCGAAGAGCTTCCGATGATGAACCCCATGTTCCGCGCCTTGCGGACCATGTCCAGCGTGATGCCGCCGGGCGGATCGCCAACCTCGAGCGTGCCGTCGATGTCGAAGCTGATCACGAACACCGCCAAGGGAGCGCCTCCACTACTGGTCGCCGAGCTGGGACCGGCACGTTATTAGCTACCCGGCGGCCGTGGGGCCACCGGGTAGCTAATCTAGGTTGAACTGCGGGTTCCGGTCTAGTCGGGGTTCGCTCCCCAGACCGTGAAGTTCCCGCCCGTCGGCATCGGACCGCCGGAAACGCCGATCTCCGCCGGCTTCGAGATCTGCCGCTCGCCGGCGCGGCCCTGGATCTGCTGGATGCAGTCCGTGTGCTTCCAGTAGCGGGTACGTCCGCTCCCGACGTTGCCGCCGCTGGGCGAGATCGGGTTCGGACCGTGGATGCTGATGTCTTCCGACTGGAAGTAATCGAGCGCCTCGCCCGGCTGGATGTTCGCGAACCGCAGCCCCTCCAGGTGGAACACGTGGAAGAGGCTGAAGCCGTCGTACATGTTCTCGAAGCTGAGGTCGCTGGCCTTGATGCCCGCCGCCTCGTAGAGCTGGCGGCCGGTCGTGGCGCAGGCGTCCTCGCACTCCTCGAGCGTGGGCTGGCCGGAGCGAATCTTCGGCGTCGCATTGGTGGCGTGGCCGAGGATGTAGACCGGCTTCTGCTTCATGTCCTTGGCGCGGTCAGCGGTCGTGAACAAGTAGGAGGCCGCGGCCATGATCGGGATGTCGTTGTCATAGAGGTTCGCGGGCTTGGCGACCCAGCGCGCGTTGACGTAGTCCTCGTAGGTCAGGTGCTCCGGCCGGTGCTGGTACCAGTAGCCTTCGGGGAACTTCAGGCCGTTCTCGCGCGAGTTGATCATGAACGGAGCCATCATGTCGTGGCTCTTGTTGTACTTGTGGAGGTAGCGCTGGAACTGGGTCGCCGTCCCGAAGGAGGCGGGGCCGGCCCAGTTGCTCCACTTCGCGTACCCGGAGATCGTGGGCTCGGCGTTCGCGCCACCCTGGTAGTAGCGGCCGTCGAGGTTGTGCCACGCCTTGACCAGCAGACAGGTGTTGGCGAGGCCGTCACCGATCGCCTGCGAGGCGACGACGATCACGTTCGACATGCAGCCGGGGCCGACCATCGTGAACTTCACGTTCGTCAGCTCGGGCATGTTGTTGATCAGCCACTCGGCGCTGAGCTTGGCGATGCCGTCGAGCGGGTCGTCGGTGGGCTTGTAGGCGTTCACGACCTCGGTCGGGATCGGGCGGCCGGCCGGCCAGTGGGCGCCGGTCGTGGTCGTCGTGTCGAGGACGATGCCGTCGACCTCGCTGGGCGAGATGCCGGCGTCCTCGATCGCCTTGCGCATGGCCTCAATGGCCCACGCGCCGATGCAGTTCTCGGCGGTGCCATCCCAGCGGCGAGCGGTCTTTGAGTGGCCGACGCCGACGGCGGCCACCTTCCCCTTGTGCTCCCAGAGCCCGAGCCCTTCGCGCGTCCGGTACATCGACGCCGGAGCGATCGGAGTAACCATCATGTCCCTCTTTTCCCCGCCGTCAGGCGGGCCGGGTCGACGCTAGTTGACGACCTGCCACTCGACGACCTTCTGGCCGGTCGCCTGCGTCACCTCGAAGATGGCGCGTACGGGGGCGTCCATGGGGACCTCGTCGACCGGCGTGCCGGGGAGGTGCGAGAGCATCTTGATGCCCGGGTCCTCATCCAGCGCGATGATCGCGCAGTTGTACGGCTGGTCGGCCTGGAGCGACGCGACCGGCGAGTCGTAGACGACGGCGTAGCTGTAGATCGTGCCCTTGCCGCTCATCTCTTTCCACTCGAGGTGGTCGGCCGAGCCGCAAGCGCCGCACGCCGGCTGAGGCGGGTGCTGCAGGCGGTTGCAGGCCGTGCAGTTCTGGATCACGAGCCGGTCCTGGTTGGCCGCCTCGAAGAAGCCCCTGTCCACATCCTCCGGAACTGGTGACTGTTTGGGCATGTCTCCCCCTCGTTCTTCTCACTGCGCCCGTTTGCTGTGGCCCGTATGGTGCCGTGCACATTCGGCGACGGGAACCCTGCATCGATGTAGCATCCCCATCTCAGAATGTCAAAGGTGATGGGTCGCCGCGGTGATCGCCCGTGCCCGACCGCCGGGCCGGGGCCCCAACGGGCGGGAGTTGCTACGATACGGTCGTGAACAGCTGGTCGGTCGATCTCGTCACGGTGCAGGTCGCGCGTGACGAATGCGCGCGCTGTGGCCACATCGAGGAGGCGCACGTCCTCGAGGACGTCCCCGGTGAGCCCGAGAAGCGCGAGTTCTGCGCGGAGTGTCCCGACTGGCACGAGTTCACATCGACTGAACTGAGCTGAGCCCGACCGCGGCCGGACGCGTCCCGCCTCGACGCAGGTGGCGTCGCTGGGGCGTCCGCGCGACTGCCGGCGGAGGAACGAAGGACGTGGCGACGTGAGCGAGCATCCACTGGACCCGGTCTTTCATCCGCGCGCGATCGCGCTCGTCGGGGTGCCGGAGCGGCTCGACGGCCGTGGCGCGGACTTCTTCCTCGCGCTGCTCGACCAGGGGTTCCATGAGCGCAAACCGGTTTACATCGTGCACCCGCGGGCGAGCGAGATCCGGGGCATCAAGGCCTACCCGACGCTGCTCGACTGCCCCGACCCCGTTGACCACGTGATCTCGCTGATCCCGCGTCACCTCGTCTCCACGCTCGTCGACCAGTGCGTCGAGAAGGGCGTGCGCTCCCTGCACTTCTTCACCGCCGGCTTCTCCGAGAGCGGCGAAGAGGGCATGGCAGCCGCGGAGCGTGAACTCGCGGCCCGGGCGCGGGCAGGCGGCGTACGCGTCCTGGGCCCCAACTGCATGGGGCTCTACGTGCCCGGGGAACGCATCTCGTTCAGCCTCGGCTTCCCGACCGACGCCGGCAACGTGATGATGATCTCCCAGTCCGGCGCGAACGCCGGCGGCGTGGTCAGCGGGCTCGCGCCGCGCGGGCTGCGATTCTCGAAAGTCGTCTCCTTCGGCAACGGGTCCGACATCGACGCCGCCGAGCTATTCGAATACGCGGGCAGCGACGTTGAGACCGAGCTCGTGCTCGCGTACATCGAGGGCGTTCCCGACGGCCGCCGCTTCCTCGAGGCCGTCCGGCGCTGCGCCCGCGTCAAGCCCACGATCATCCTCAAGGGCGGATTCACCGACGCCGGGGCGCGGGCCGCGAGCTCGCACACCGGGTCGCTCGCTGGCTCCGCCGCGATCTTCGAAGCGATGTGCCGGCAGACCGGCGCGCTGCGCGTCGACTCGCTCGACGAGCTGTTCGACATGGCCGTGGCGGTAACGACGCGCGCGCGGCAGATCCGCGGCCGGCGCGCGGTGCTCACCGGGGGCGGCGGCGGCTTCTCCGTGCTCTCGGCGGACGCGATCGCGCGCGCGGGCCTCGAGATGCCCGACCTGCCCGCCGAGACGCAGGAGCGGCTGCGGGAATGGGTGCCGGTCGCAGGCAACAGCGTGCACAACCCGATCGACGCGGGCTTCGTGGGCGACCGTCACGGCGTGGCCGACGAGGTGACCGCCGTGGCCGCCGAGGCCCCCGGCTACGACTTCGTGATCGCGAGCCGCGGCGACTTCCGCATGAGCCCGCCCCGCCCGGGCGACGAGCCGGCCGACGCCGACGAGCGCGCCGACCGCGAGACGCGCCGCCGCGAGCGCGCCCTAGAATCGGCGCGCACCCTGGCGGCGATCCAGGAGCGCAGCGGCCGTCCCGTGATCGCCGTGCGCCGGGAGTACGCGCCCGAGCCCGCGGGCGAGTTCCACGTCGAAGCACAGCGGCTCGGCGTCGGCTCCTTCTTTTCTGTGCCGGACGCCGCCCATGCCGTCGACACGCTGCTGCGCTGGCGCGAGCGCCGCGAGGGCCTGCCCGAGATCCTCTAGCGGCGGCCGAACGAGCGCGCCAGCGCCTCGCTGCTCACATGCAGGAGCGTCGGGCGTCCGTGCGGGCACGTCTGCGGGGTCTCCGTGGCCTCCAGGGCGCGCAGCAGCGCTCGCTGCTGTTCGAGGTCGAGGCGGTCCCCGGCCATCACCGCCGCGCGACAGGCGAGCGACGCGACGGCGCGATCGGGGCCTGAAAGTCGCGTCTCACGCTCGAAACGGTCGAGGTAGGCCAGTAGCGCCGCCGCGGGATCGCGGTCCGCGAGCACGGCGGGGACGGCACGCACGATCACCGCACGGCCGTCGGCGGCATCGAGCTCGAAGCCGAAGGCGGCGAGCGCCTCCTCCTGCTGCCCGACCAGCAACGCCTGGGCCACCGGCAGGGCGACGACAACCGGGGCGAGCAACGGCTGGCGTTCGGGCCGCCCGCTTGCGCGCGCCGCCGCAATCCGTTCGTACAGCACCCGCTCGTGTGCCGCGTGCTGATCGACCAGGTAGAGCCCGTCGGGGGCCTCGGCGACCAGGTAGGTGGCGTCGACCTGCCCGAGCGCTCGCAGCGCCGGCAGTCGCTCGCTGAGCGGCAGGGGCTCCTGCCCGTGGCCCGCCGCCATGTCCCCCGCGACAGAGGCGTGACCCTCGACATCGGGGCGCGATCCCTCGGGCGAGACGCCGAATGAGGGCCGCGCGACGGGCAGCCCGGCGGGGCGCGGCGCGAGCAGCACACGAGCGGCCTCCCAGCGTTGCTGATCGCCTGGAACGGCCGGCGTCCAGCCGGGGGCCGGCGCGCCGCGCAGGGTCTCGCGGACGGCAGTCGCCAGGGCCGCGTAGACGAGCCGTTCATGCCGGAAGCGCACCTCGGCTTTCGTCGGGTGCACGTTGACGTCGATCTCGTCCGGCGGAACCTCGATCTGAAGGATGCCGATCGGGTGGCGGCCGGCCGGCAACAGTGCGTGGTAGGCCTCCTCGACGGCGTGCGTCAGCGGACGCGAGACGACCGAGCGGCCGTTCGCGAACAGGTAGAGCGCCCGCCGGCTCGCCTGATGCTCCGCGGGCGGTCCAACCAGGCCCTGCACACGCACCCGGCCATCCTCCCCCGCCCGCTCGTGATCGACCGCGAGCAGCGCGCGTGCCCGTGCCTCGCCATGCACGGCGGCGAACGCGGCCCGCGCGTCGCCCGCCCCGTCGGTGACCAGCGCGGCGCGGCCGTCGACGCTCAGCCGGAAGGAGACATCTGGCCGCGCGAGCGCGTACGCCTGCACGACCTGCGCCACCGCGCGCGCCTCCGCCTGCGGCGCGCGCAGGAAGCGCCGCCGAGCCGGCAGTGCGGCGAAGAGGTCGCGCACCTCGATGCTCGTCCCGGCCGCGGCCCCCGCGCCGCCGAGGCGCTCCCGGCGGCCGTCGCGGTAGCGCGCGAGCGCGGCCACAGGGTCGGCGGCCGGGCGGGTCACCAGTTCAACGTCGCCCGCCGCCACGATCGCCGCCAGCGCCTCGCCGCGGAACCCCAGCGTGCGAACGGCGAACAGGTCGTGCTCGTCCCGTAGCTTGGACGTCGCGTGGCGCTCGAAGGCATCGGCGAGCTGGTCGGCCGGAATCCCGCAGCCGTCGTCGCGCACGCGGATGCGCTCACAGCCGCCGCCCTCGATGGCGACCTCGACGGTGCGTGCGCCCGCATCGAGCGCGTTTTCGATCAGCTCCTTCACCACGGAGGCGGGCCGCTCGATCACCTCGCCCGCCGCGATGCGTGCCGCGACCTCGGGTGGCAGCAGCCGGATGCGCGGCCAGGCGGCGCCCGCCGGGACGCTCACCCTTCGAGCGCCAGCCGCCGCCGCGCGACGCCACGCAGTTCGTACAGGCGCTGCAGCGCCTCGATCGGCGTCAGGGCGTCCGGGTCGAGCTCCGCCAGCTCCTCAAGCAGGTCGTCCGCGCGCCCGGCCAGCAGCGACGGTTGGAGCGGCGAGGTCGGCGGTGGCGGCAGCGCGGGCCGGGCGAGCACGGCCGCCTCGAGCTCACGCAGCAGCTCGCGCGCCCGGGCCACGACCGGCCGCGGCAGCCCCGCGAGGGCTGCGACATGCACGCCGTAGGAGCGGTCGGCGGCGCCGGGCACGATGCGGTGCAGGAAGACGACCTCGCCGGCTTCCTCCTGCACCGCAACCGAGGCGTTCGCCACTCGCGGCAGCAGCGCGGCGAGGCCGACCAGCTCCTGGTAGTGGGTCGCGAACAGCGTGTGCGGACTTCCGCCCGGGCGGTGGTGCAGGTATTCGATCACGGCGCGCGCGATGGCGAGCCCGTCCTGCGTCGAGGTACCGCGGCCGACCTCGTCCAGGATCACAAGCGAGCGCTCGGTCGCCCCGTGCAGGATGGCAGCGGTCTCCAGCATTTCCACCATGAAGGTGGACTGGCCTGCCGCGAGGTCGTCCTGGGCCCCCACCCGCGTGAAGATGCGGTCAACAAGGGGGACGCGCGCCCGTTCCGCCGGGACGAAGGCGCCGCACTGCGCGAGCAGTGCGATCAGCGCGACCTGGCGCAGGTAGGTGGACTTGCCGCCCATGTTGGGTCCGGTCAGCACGACGATGTCCGCGCCATCGCCGAGCGCGCAGTCGTTCGCGACGAACGCGCCCGCCGGCAGCCCGGCCTCGACGACCGGGTGCCGCCCGCCGACGATCTCGAATGGCCCCTGCTCCGCCAGCTCGGGCCGCACGTGCCGGCTGTCCGCGGCGACCTCCGCCAGTGCCGCCGCCACGTCGAGGCGGGCCACCGCGTCCGCCGCGCGCTCGATCGCGGGTCCTGCATCCGCCACCTGCGCACGCACGCGGTCCAGCAGCGCGCGCTCCCGTTCCTCGAGCCGCTCGCGCGCGTCGAGGATGCGGGTTTCGAGCGCGCTGAGCTCCGCGCTGCGGAAGCGCCGCGCGTTCACGAGCGTCTGGCGCGGCTCGTACTCCTCCGGCGCGCGCCCGGCCTGCGACTGCGGCAGCTCCCAGTAGTAGCCGAAGACGCGGTTGAAGCCGACCTTGAGCGCGCCCAGGCCGGTGCGCGCGCGCTCGGTGGCCTCCAGGCGCAGCAGCGCCGAGCGCGCGTTGCCGGACAGCTCCCGCAGTTCGTCCACCTCCGCGTCGAAGCCCTCACGCACCGTCCCGCCGTCGCCCGGGTCAGCCGGGGGATCGTCGGACAGCGCGACGGCAATCGCCGCGGCGGCCTCGACAGGGCCGAGCAGGCCGCCGGCCGCGGACGCTGCCCCGGGCCCCGCATCAGCCGCGCAGGCGGCGAGCGCCGGCAGCCGCTCGATCCCCCGGCGCAGCAGCACGAGCTGACGCGCGGAGGCCGTGCCCGCGCGCACGCGGCCGAGCAGCCGCTCCAGGTCGGGCATGCCCCGCAGCTCGCGGCGCAGGGCGAGCCGCGCCAGCGGCGCGCGTACGAACGCTTCGACCTCGTCCAGCCGCGCCTCGATCACGGCGCGCTGGCGAGATGGCTGGCCGAGCCGCGCCCGCAGCAGCCGGCCTCCACCGGGCGTGAGCGTGCGGTCGAGCACCTCGACGAGCGAGCCCGCGCCGCTCTGCCGCCCGGCGAACAGTTCGAGGTTGCGGCGGGTCTGTGGGTCGAGGTAGACGGCGTCCGCCGCCCGCAGGGCGCGCGGGGCTCGCAGATGACGCAGGGCGTCTGGCCAGGACTCGGCCAGGTACGCCACGAGCGCCCCCGCCGCCCGCACCGCCGGATCCAGCCCCTCCAGCCCGAAGCCGTCGAGGCCGCGCGCGCCGAGTCGCTCCCGCAGCGTCTCGGCGGCGCGGACCGGCGCGAACCAGCGCGCGGGCCGTCGCGTGATCAATGCTCGGGTGTCCGCCGGCGGCGCGGGCAGCGCCGCCTCCTCGGGCAGCAGCGCCTCGCGCGGCTGCAGCCGCGCCCACTCGCCCGCGAGCTCCTCCCCGCTGACGAGCTGGCAGACGAACTCGCCCGTGGTGACGTCGCAGGCCGCGAGCCCCCAACGCGCCTCAGCGGGCCCTTCCGGCGCCAGTGCGACGAGCCAGTTGTGCCCGCGTTCCTCGAGCAGCGCTCCGGCTTCGACCGTGCCCGGGGTGACGACCCGCACGACGCGGCGCTCCACGAGGCCACGGCCCGGCGGGCTGACCTGCTCCACGATCGCGACACGGTGGCCGGCGGCGACGAGTTGGTCCAGGTAGCGCTCGAGGGCGTGATAGGGGACGCCGGCCAGCGGCACCCGCCCCTCGCTCTTGCCCATGGGGCGCGACGTCAGCGCCACTCCCGTCACGGCTGCGACGGTCTCGGCATCCGCGTCGAACGTCTCGTAGAAGTCGCCCATGCGGAAGAGCAGCAGCGCGTCGGGGTGCTGTTGTTTGAGCGCGAAGTACTGTGCCCGCGCGGGCGTGAGGGTGCGTCCGGCAGTGGGAGCGCTCAGCTGCGCCCTCTCGTCCCTGGGGAGACGCCTCCAGTCTACCCGTCCCTGCGGACGCTCCTCAACGCACGGCCGTCCGAGCGCCGGCGACCGCGGCGTACAATGCGCTCGCATGACGCTTGGCGAAGGGATGGAATGCCATGGACTACCGCTTTGTCACCTCAGAGACGCTCGACGACGGCGCGATCGTGCGCGTGATGCTCAACCGTCCGGACTTCCGCAACGCGCAGAGCCGCGGCCTGTTGGTCGAGCTGGATGACGCGCTGCTGCGGGCCGAGGCGGATGACCGCGTGCGCGTGATCATCCTCGGCGGCGCGGGGCCGACGTTCTCGGCCGGCCATGACATGGGCACGCCGGAGTCGATCGCCGAGCGCACCCGCGGCGGACCGGACGAGCACCCGACGGTGCGCGGCTACGGCGGCACCTATGCTGGCCTCGAGTCGCGGATGCGCCAGGAATGGCACTTCTTCTTTCAGAACACGCTGCGCTGGCGAAACCTGCGCAAGGTCACGATCGCGCAGGTGCAGGGCAAGTGCTACGCGGCCGCGCTCATGCTCGCCTGGGCCTGCGACCTGATCGTCGCCTCCGAGGATGCCGAGTTCGCCGATGTCGTCGGCACGCGCCTCGGCATGTGCGGGGTCGAGTACTTCGCGCATCCCTGGGAGTTCGGCGCACGCAAGACGAAGGAGCTGCTGCTTACTGGCGACTCGCTGGGCGCCGAGGAGGCGCACCGACTCGGCATGGTGAGCAAAGTCTTCCCGCGCGAACGGCTCGAGGCGGACACGCTCGAGTTCGCCCGCCGCATCGCGAAGCTGCCGACCGTCACCGCGCTACTCGTGAAGGAGTCGGTGAACCAGACCCTCGACAACCAGGGCTTCTACAACGCGCTGCAGGCCTGCTTCACGCTGCACCAGGCCAACCATTCGCACTGGGCCGAGGTCCATGACGACCACATGCCGATCGGGTCGCCCGAGGACGGCATCGCGCACTGGTCCGTCGCCCCGCCCCCGGCGCCCCTCTCGATGACCGCCCCGTAGCGAGCGCCCGATACCCCGAGGCCGCGGAATCACCCGCGGCCTCGTCGTGTCCGCTCATCCGGCGCTTGGCGGCAGGGCAACAATCGTGGTAGCGAAACAGCGGCGCCACCCGCCATAATGGCGCTGCTTCGGCACCGACCGGGGTCCCGGCGGAGATCGAAAGGCGTCCCACATATGCTCGGAACCCGCAGGCGCAACGGCGCCTCCGCCGCCGCAGTCGCCCTCCCCGCCCCCAGACCCGCGCCGCGCTTCGGTGCCGCGTTCGAGTCGCTGCACATGCGCGACTTCCGGTTCCTCTTCTTCAGCACAGTGAGCGCGGGTTACGCGCAGTGGGCGCAGAGCATCGGCATCGGCTGGCTGGCGTATCAGCTGACGGGCGGCTCGGCGTTGCAGCTGGCGGCCGTCTCCGCAACGGGCGGCGTCGTGCGGCTGGTGGTGAGCCCGTTCGTGGGGGCGGCACTCGACCGCTACAACCGGCGTCAGGTGCTCGTCAGTTCGACGCTGCTGAGCGCACTGCAGGGCTCCCTGCTGGCGGCGCTGGTGGTGAGCGGGTACGCGCACGTCCTGCACCTGTACATCTTCATGGTGCTCGACGGCATCTTCTCGACGACGAACCAGGCGGCGCGGCAGGCGTACGTCTACGACATCACCACCAACGAGACGATGCCGAACGCGATGGCGTTGAGCGCGATCGCCCAGAACCTCTCGCGCATCTCGGGACCACCGCTGGCGGCGGTCATGATCGGCTTCATGGGCCGCTCATCGCCGTTCGTGGTGCTGGCCGTCCTGCACGTGCTGGCCGCGGTGCTGACGCTCGCAATCAGCCGCCGCAGCCGTCAGGCAGCGCGGGTGTCGATCCACCCGCTGCGCGGGCCGCTCGAGGGCTTCGTATATGTGCGCCGGGAGCACGCGTTGCTCGGCCTGATGGTGATCGGGACTGTGCCGGCGCTGCTCGTCTACCCGTACGTACAGCTGCTGCCGGTGTTCGCGAAAGACGTCCTCGACGGCGACGCGATCACGTTCGGCCTGCTGGCGGCGGCCATCGGCTGGGGCTCCATCGTCGGGTTGCTCGGCCTCGCATTCGTTGCCAGCAGCGTCAAGCGCCGCGGCACGATCGCGATCTGGGGCATGGTTGGCTACGCCATCGCGCTGATCGCCTTCAGCCAGTCGACGACCCTGCTCGCGGCGCTGTTGCTGCTCACGATCGCGGGCGTCTTCCACGGCGTCTCGCTCAATCTGCAGCAGATGCTCGTGCAGATGCTCGCGCGGGACGACATGCGTGGGCGCACGACGAGTCTGTTCCAGATGGGCTTCGCGCTGATGCCGATCGGCGTCCTGCCGATGGGGGCCGCGATCGACCGCTGGGGGGCCGCGCACGCGCTCGGCGCCTTCTTCCTGGTCTCGGCGGTCGTCTTCGTGCTGATGGGACTATTCTGGCGCTCGTTGCGCGAGGTCTGACGGCTGCCCGGCGGGGGCCGCCTCCGCTTGACACAGCCCGCGCCGCTGGCGAGGCTCCACCACGACGAAAAGGAGGGACGATGACGACGGAGCAACCGGTCTTCGAGTACGACCGGGACATCATCGGGAAGCAGTTTGAGCTGGGCTCGCAAGAGATCACGCGGGAGCGCATCCGGCGGTTCTGCGAGGTGCTGGGCGAGACGAACCCGCTCTTCACGGACGATGAGGCTGCGGCCTCCGGGCCGTACGGCGCGGTGATCGCGCCCCCCGGCCTCGTGTACTCGCTGCAACTCGGGCAGGGCCCCGACGCCAAGGTGGTGTTCGGACAGGCAACCTTCCACGCGGGCGAACGCGCCGAGCTGCATGACGTCGTGCGCCCGGGCGACGTCGTCACGGCACGCCAGCAGATCAAGGACGTGTTCGCCAAGACCGGCCGCTCGGGGACGATGGTCTTCGTGGTGCGCCGCACCGAGTTCACCAACCAGCACGGCACGCTGGTCGCGGCCGTGGAGCAGTCGATGGTGCACCGGGAGGTCAACCGTGGTTGAGCAGCGCTACTTCGAGCAGGTCGACCCGGGTGACGAGTTCGAGGAGCAGTGGACGGCGGAGACCCCACAGGTCGCCGCGTACGTCGAGATGAACATGGGCGGCGCCGGCGCCGCCAGTGGCCGCTTCACGAGCCAGGAGGGCGCCGAGTCGGTCGGCATGCGCAAGCCGATCGTGCCCGGCGTCATGAGCATGTGCCTGCTCACCCGTCTGGTCACCGACTGGATGGGCCCGCAGGGCAAGCTGCGCACCATCGACGTCGACTTCCGGCGACCGGTCGAGCATGGCGACCAGCTACGCGCCCTCGGCCTGATCACGGACACCGAGGAGCAGGACGGTGCGGGCATCGTGAAGCTCGATGTCTACCTCGAGAACGACCGCGGGGAGCGGCCGCTCCAGGGCGTGGCGATCGTGGAGTTGCCGCGCCAGTAGTCCGATGCCGACTCGCTGACGTCCGGCCGGGCCGCGGCTCGTCGGACGTCAGCGCTGGTCGTCGACCCAGTACCGCTGCCCGCAGCCCCAGACGCACACGAGCATGATGCCCTCGGCCGAGGTGCGCGGCAGTCCCTGCAGCGGTGCGCCGCAGCCCTCGCAGATGTAGAACGGAAACCCACGCGGCCCGAGGTCCACCTCGGGGTAGCCGCGCAGGTAGCGCACCGGCGCCCGCCAGCGGTCCTGCGGCGCGCCAGCCTCCGACTCCAAACGCCCGTTCGACGTCACCTCTTCAGCCTCCTCACGCAGGATACGTGTCCTCCGGACGCCCGGGAGTTGACAATCCGTCTGCAATCCACTACATACCTCGTATCTACATACCTGGTATGCAGCGAGACGAGCTTTTGAAGTACCCACTGCTGGCGTTCCTCGCGACGGGGCCCGCGCACGGCTACGAGCTGAAGCAGAGCTACGAGGCGCGCTTCAGTCCGTTCCGGCCGGCCGTGAACGTGGGACAGGTCTACACGACGCTGCAGCGGCTCGAGCGCGACGGGTTCGTGCGCCGTCACGGAGTCGTCGAGACCGGCGAGGCGCCGGCCCGCCATCTCTATGAGATCACGGAAGACGGCCGCGGAGCCCTCGAGGTGTGGCTGCGGGCGCCCGTCGCCGGTGTGCGGCTGCGTGAGGACTTCTTCATGAAGCTCGTGCTGGCGCGGGCAGCCGGCCTGGCGGCCCCGGCGGAGCTGCTCGAAGGCCAGCGCACCGCGGCGCTGCAGGAGCTGCACGACCTCAACGAGCTGCTCCTCGCACCCAAACTCCAGGACCTGACCACCCAGTTGCTCATCGAGGGCGCGGTGCTGCATTTGCAGGCCGACCTGCGCTGGATGGACCTCTGCGAAGAGCGCATGACCCAGGAGGAAGTGCCATGACCGAACTCATGCGGACCGTCGCGCTGACGAAGCGGTACCACGCCAACGACGAAGAGGTTGCGGCGCTGCGCGGCGTAGACCTCGCTGTCGAGCGCGGCGAGTTCGTTGCCATCATGGGGCCGAGCGGGTGCGGCAAATCGACGCTACTGCATCTGCTCGGGGGGCTGGACATCCCCACCTCCGGCGAGATCCACTTCGACGGCCGGCGCGTGGACGGCCTCGGGGAGGCGGCCTGGGCCGTGCTGCGCCGCCGACAGATCGGCTACATGTTCCAGTCCTTCAACCTGATCGCGAACCTCTCCGTGGCGGACAACATCGAACTGCCCGCGCTCATGGCCGGACATTCGTCGCGGGAGGCGAGGCGGCGGCGAGAGCTGCTGACGCGGCAGCTCGGCATCGAGGCGCAGGCGGTGATGCCGCCCGGGCGCATTTCGGGGGGCCAGCAGCAGCGCGTCGCGCTCGCTCGGGCATTGATCAACGAGCCGGCGCTGCTGATCGCGGACGAACCGACGGGCAACCTCGATTCACACAGCACGCGAGACGTGCTCGGCATCCTGCGGGGCGCCAACGAGCGCGGCCAGACTGTCGTGCTCGTGACGCACGATCCCAATGTCGCGAGCCGAGCGGACCGTGTGCTGCGCATGCGTGACGGACTCATCGTGGGTGAGAGCCGGCTGGAGGGGCGCACGCCCTCGAGCGACCTGCTCCAAGCACTCGTGACCGTGGAGGACTGAGATGTGGCGTTCGAGCTGGCGCAAGGCACGCGCCGACCTGCGTGGCCGTCCGCTGCAGACGGCGCTCGTGTTCCTCGTGGTGCTGGCGGCGGCGGCCACGCTGTCCCTGGCGATCACCTTGCAGGGCAGTTCAGAGGCGCCGTACCTGCGGCTTCGCGAGCGGAGCAGCGGCGCCGATGCATGGGTCAACATCAGTTCCGGAGCCGCCCCCTCCGCACTCGCCGCCCTGCCGCAGGTCGAATCGATCGGCGACCCGTACCCGGTGTCCTGGGAGAACCAGGGAATCCGCAAGGGAAGCGTGAAGCGGCAGGTGGCCCTCGTCGGGCTCGGAGCAACGCTGCCCGCCTTCGACCATCCCGTCGTGACCTCCGGCCGCTGGCTCGGTGCGGACGGGCGGCGCGAACTCGTGCTCGACGCGGGCGCCGCGCGCCTGCTCGACCTCCGCGTCGGTGAGCAGGTCGCCCTGCTCCGCGCGAGCGGGTCCGTGGAGTTCACCGTCGTCGGCTTCGCCGCGACGGCAAGCCGCGCGCCCGACCCGATCAACGACCCGGCGTTTGCGTATGTGCTGCCCGACACATTGCGGGAACTGAACCCCGGCGCGGTCTTCGGCGCCGACGAGGAGCACGGTCTGCGCGTGGGAGTGCGCCTGCGACCGGGCACCCCGGTGATCGCGTTCCTCGATGGCGCGCGGGCCGCGGTCGGCGGCCAGATCAGCGTGCGGCTGGCGAGCGATGTGCAGCGCAACATCGAGGAGGCGAATCAGTTCAACGTGATCTTCCTGCAGGTGTTCGCCGCCTTCGCGCTGCTGGCGGCGGGTTTGATCGTGGCGAACTCCGTGGGCGGGCAGGTGCTCGCCCAGCTGCGTGACGTGGGCGTGCTCAAGGCGATCGGGTTCACCCCGGCTCAGGTGACGGCCAGCCTGGTATTGCAGAACCTCGCGCTGGCGGCGGCCGCCGCCATCGCCGGGACGGTGCTCGGCATCGCCCTCGCACCGCTCCTGCTGCGGCAGACCGCCGAGGTCCTCGGCGTGCCGGCAGCGCCGCGCCTTTCCACCCTCGCCATCGCCGCGCCGCTCCTGGCCGTGCTGGCGGTCGTCGGCCTGTTCACGGTTGTCGGCGCCTGGCGAGCGGCGCGTACCAGCCCCGTGGCGGCGCTCGGTCGCGGCGACGCGACCCGCCCGGTGCGGCTCTCGCGCCTTGGGACGTTCGCCTTCCGCCTCCCTCCCGCAGCAGCCCTCGGCGTCGGCGACCTCGGACGGCGCCGTGCGCGCACCGCGTTCACGCTCGTCGCCCTCATCCTGGCCGTGATCACCGCGACGTTCACCCTGGGGATCGAGGCGACCTTCGCGAAGACGATGCGCGACCCGAGTGTGATCGGCGGCCCGCCCTTCGGCCTCGGGATCGACCGCGACACGGTGGAGGATGCACGGGCGAGAGCGGTCATCGCGAACGACCCCGACGTCGAGGCGATGCTCGCGCTCTACCAGACGGACGCGCGCGTCGGCCACCTCGGGTTCCGGGTCTTCACGTACGACGGCGTGCTCGACAGCACCGCCTGGCCGGTGCGGTCGGGCCGCATGCCGGCCCGTCCCGGGGAAGCCGCCCTCAGCACGGTGCTCGCCGAGCGGCTTCATGCGACCGTCGGCGACGAGATCCCATTGACCCGCGGCGATGGGGCGGGCCCGCTCCCTTCTGTGCGCGTCGTCGGCATCTACGCGAGCACAGAAGGTGAGGTCCTGACGACCGTGCCCGGCACCGTGACGCTCGAACAACCGCCGACCGATTACCTCGTACGGTTGCGCGCGGGAGCCGACAGCCACGCGGTGGCCGACCGGCTGATCGCGGCGACCGATGGCCAGTTCGATGTCGAGGTGTTGTC
>JAIBBD010000079.1 GCA_019694855.1 Dehalococcoidia bacterium | reverse complement strand
GCGGCGCTCTGCACCGCGTCGGTGTGCACCATGGTGTGGGGGTTACGGGCGTGCACCCGGCGTGCGATTTCGGCGAGGTCGTTGATGGCCCCGACCTCGTTGTTCGCGTGCATGATCGAGACGAGGACCGTGTCATCACGGATGGCGGCTTCGACCTCGGTCGGGTCAACGCGGCCGTCGGGGCCCACGCCGACGATGCTGACCTCGGCTCCCTCGCGTTCGAGCTGTTCGGCCGTGTCGAGAACGGCGTGGTGCTCGACGGCCGAGGTAATGAGATGACGGCCGCGATGCGCCGAGGCGGCAAGCACGCCGCGCAGGGCGAGGCTGTCCGACTCCGAGCCGCCGGAAGTGAAGACGATCTCCTCAGGCCGGGCGCCGATCGACCTCGCGACGGTCTCACGCGCCTCATCGATGGCCGCACGTGCCGCCTGGGCCTCGACGTAGATTGAAGAGGGGTTGTGCCAGGCGTCCCGCAGATAGGGGAGCATCGCCTCCACCACGCGGGGGTGGGGCGGCGTCGTAGCGGCATGGTCGAGGTAGATGCGCTCGCTCATCCGTCCATGGTACGGCCTGGCCGGGGCGAGGTGTTTACAACCTTTCTCGCAACAAAAGCGTGGAAAGTTTGACGCGGCTGGCGGCCGTGCGTACGCTCGAATTATGGCAACGGTAGGCCGCCTCGAGAGCAGCCGCGAAGCGATCCTCGATATTCTCCGGCGCCGCGACGGCGCTTCGGTGGACGAACTGTCTCACGAGCTGGGCCTGGCCGGGGCGACGGTGCGCCGGCACCTCGATGTGTTGATGCGTGACGGCTATGTCAGCGCGTCGCAGGTGCGAGGCGGGATGGGGCGGCCGCGCTACTCGTTCTCGATCACCGAGGCGGGCGCCGAGCTGTTTCCGCACCACTACGTGCGGCTGACGCGCCGCCTGATCGATGAGATCGTGGCGCTGGGGCCGTCGGAGACGACGGGCCGCCCGGGCATCGAGATTGCGAACCTGATCTTCGAGAAGATGGCCGAACGGTTGGCCCGGGAGTACGGGCCGCGTGTCGAGGGCCGCACACTCGAGGAGCGCGTCCGATCCACGGCTCGGCTGCTGGCCGAAGAAGGCATCGACTTCGAGGTGGCCGCGACGGCCCGAGGTGTCCAGCTGCTCGGACGAGGTTGCCCCTGCCAGCGCCTCGGCGGGCTGGCGACCACGTTCGAGGGCGGCGCGCATGGCGCGTGTGAGCACGACCGCCGGCTCCTCGAACGCATCCTGGGCGCCAGCGTCACGCCGCTGACGGAGTCGGAACTACCGCACGATTTCGTGTGCGGGTATCGCATCGAGCCGGTCGAAACGGACGGCTGATAAACGCAGTTTCCGGCGAGCATATCTGGACGGCGGTCGCCCAGATCGGTACCATGAACGCGGATATCGAGCGGGCGACCACACCCGTTGCATCAGAAGCGAGGACTCCATGACGACGCAGATTGAAGAGAGTGCCCTCGTCTCCATCACGCCGCGCGCCGCCGCGCGTGCGAAGGAGCTGCTCGAGCAGAAGGGCCTGCCAGACGGCTCGCTGCGCGTCTTCGTCGTCGGCGGGGGCTGCTCCGGGTACCAGTACGGCATGGCGCTGGCGCGCGAGGCCGAGGCGGATGACACCGTCGTGGACGTCGAGGGCGTGCGCATCCTGATCGACGCCGACTCGGCTCCGCTGATCGGCGGCGCGGAGGTCGACTACGTCGAGGACCTCATGAAGTCCGGTTTCACGATCTACAACCCGAACGCGACCTCCTCCTGCGCGTGCGGGTCGTCGTTTGCCTCGAAAGATGGTGGTGGACAGGCTCGCCCCTGCCACGCCTGACCGAGGCTCCGGTTCGAGAAAAGAAGGCGGGCTAGCGAGAGCCCGCCTTCTTCATGTCTGAGCAGTGTTAGCCCGCATTGCGATCGCGCGGGGCCCTGCTATCGTGCGTCCCTCGGTTGGTTTCCAGGAGGGGCACGGTCATGGACGCGATTCAGGCTGTCAAAGCGGCGTATGCGGGCGCCCAAGTCTGGTACAACGGCACCGTCGCCGGCCTGAGCTCGGAACAGGCGAACGAGGTGCCTCCGGGCGTGGCGCACCCGATCGGGGAGTTGCAGGCGCACATCCTGCATTCGATCGACGGGCTTGTGAACATGGTGTGCCGCGGACAGCAGTCGATCTGGGAACGCGACGGCTGGGGCGCGAAGCTCGGGGTGCCGATGATGATGCGGCACGACACTGAGTCGGCACGCGCGTTCCGAGTCGACCCAGCACAACTCGAGGGATACGCAGCGGCCGTGTTCGGCGAGTTCTATGCGTACGTGGACGCACTGACGCCAGCCGACCTCGACGGCGAGGTCGATTTTGGGCCCGGGCTGGGGAAGATGACGCTCGGCGGGTTCCTCTTGAACCCGCTGCTCGGCAACACCTTCGCGCACACCGGCGAGATTTCGGCGCTGAAGGGGCTGCAGGGTCAGCGCGGCTATCCGTTCTAGCCTCGGATCTGCACGGCCGACCGCGACGCCGCAGGATGGCCCGCGCCCCTCGGCCGTCCTGCTACTCTCCATAGGCACGAGAGGAGCCGGGGATGCAGGCCTGGATCGTCGTGGGCTCGCCCGAAAACTTCGAGCTGATGCGCGAGCGCGGGTTCGATGTGTGCGGCTTCAAGTCGTCGCGGCGGCGGCAGGCCGGCGAAATGCGCCCCGGCGACCGCCTGGTCTACTACCTCACCGGAGTGGTGCAGTTCGGGGGCATCGTTGAGGTCACCTCGGAGATGTTCGAGGACACCTCGGACTTCGGGCTGCGGTCGAAGTCGAAGCCGGGCGAGGACTACCCGTACCGCATCCAGACGAAGCCGCTCCTGGTCCCTCCAACCGGCCACTACGTCGAGGTGCGCGAAATCACCGACCTCCTCGATAAGACGCGAGCGCTCGGGCCTCAGAAGCTGGGTATCGCGTTCCGAGGTAACCTGCACCGCATCTCAGACGCGGATTACCAGCAGATCGAGCGGCTGTTGCGGGAGCAGGCGGCGGCTGCCTGACGCTGCTCCCTCGGCGGCGCTCGCGTACCATAGCGGCATGACGCAGTCCTCCCCGCGCCGCCTGACGAGGAGCCACGACCGTGTGCTCGGCGGCGTCGCCGGGGGGCTCGCGGACTACTTCGATACCGACCCGACGCTCGTGCGGGTGATCTGGGTGCTGGCGGTGGTCTTTGGCCTGCCCCTCGCGATCCTCGGCTACTTCATTCTCTGGCTCGTGATGCCGGCGCCCGAGCGGATGGGCGCGTCCGGGGAGCTGGCGCAGCCGCGGGCTCGCCGGGGCGAGCGAGGCGGCAACGGGGCGCTCATCCTCGGACTGGTCCTCATTGTTGTCGGCGTGCTGTTCCTGCTTCCCGACCGGCACTTCCTGCCGTGGTTCGGCTGGGGGTTGCTCCGCATCGGCTGGCCGCTGCTCCTGATCCTCGCGGGCCTGCTGGTGTTGATGCGCAGCCGCGGCAACACGGCCGGATAGCGTCGATGCCGCACCCCTTCATCGAGGCGATCGCGAAAGGCGCCGTGCTCGCCGACGGCGCCATGGGCACCCTGCTGCGCGCGCGCGGCTGGACCGGCGCGACCGACTGCGCCGTCCTCGACACCCCCGCGCTCGTGCGGCGCGTGCACGAGGACTACATCGCCGCGGGCGCCGAGCTGCTGCTCACGAATACCTTCGAGGCAAACCGAGCGCTTCTCGGAAGGGCGGGACACGGCGAGCGGGTGCGCGACGCCAACTTCCAGGCGGCCCGGCTCGCACGGGACGCACGTGAGATCGCCGGCGTGCCGGTGCTGATCGGCGGGTCGGTGGGACCGATCGGCCGGGAGCTGGCCGTCGGCCGTTGGACGCTCGACGATGCCTACGAGGCGTTTCGCGAGCAGATTGGAGCGCTCCTCGAAGGCGGCGTCGACCTGCTCGTCCTCGAAACGTTCCCCTCGCTCGCGGAGGCGACGACGGCGCTGCGCGCCGCCCGCTCGCTGACTGACCTTCCGGCCGTCGTGATGCTCAACTTCAACGCGGACCTCGCCACTCCCGCCGGCGAATCGGCGGCCGAGGTGGCGCGCACGCTCGCCGCCGCCGGCGCCGAGGTGGTCGGCGTGAACTGCGGCGTGGGGCCACAGGCGGCCCTCGACATGCTGCAGGAGATGGCGGCACAGGCCGAAGCGCTCGGCGACGTCGGGCTCGCCGTGAAGCCGAACGCGGGGCTGCCGAGGGTGGTGCAGGGGCGGCGCATCTGGCCCGCTGAGCCCTCGTATCTCGCGGACTTCGCGCTACGTGCGCGCGACCTCGGCGCGGTCTTCATCGGCGGCTGCTGCGGCACCGAGCCCGCCCATGTACGGGCGATGCGCGACGCGCTCGGGTCCGGGCGCGGGCCCGCCGTGATCGTCCAGGGGGCGCCGCAGCTCGACCCGCCACCCCTCGAGGAGCCGCTGGCGCCCGCGCGCTCGACGCTCCGTGAGAAGCTCAAGGCGGGCAAGTACGTCATCTCCGTCGAGATCGACCCGCCGCGCGGGATCAACCCGCGCAAGGCGATCGAGGGCGCCGCGCTGCTCTACGAGGCTGGGGCGGACGCGATCAACATCGGCGACTCCCCCATGGCGAGGGTGCGCATGAGCGCGCTCGCGCTCGCGATTCAGATCGAGCAGCGCGTCGGCATCGAGACGATCATTCACCAGACCAGCCGCGACCGGAACCTGATGGCGCTGCAGTCGGACCTGCTGGGGGCGCACGCACTCGGCATCCGTAACGTGATAGCGCTCACCGGCGACCCGCCCGCCGAAGCGTCGCAGTCCTCGGCGGTATGGGACGTCGACTCAATCGGGTTCATCCGCGTGCTGAAGCGGCTGAACGAGGGCGTGGACTTCGCGGGCAACTCGCTCGGGCGGCCGACCGAGTTCTTTGTCGCCGGGGCGGCGAACCCGACGGCGGACGACCTCGACCTCGAGCTGCGTCGTGTGCGCGAGAAGGTCGAGGCGGGGGCCGACCTGCTGATGACGCAGCCGGCCTACGACGTGGGCGTGGTGCGGGAGTTCTTCGAGCGCCTTGGCCCCATCGACATCCCGGTGCTCCTCGGCGTGCTGCCGCTGATGTCCTCGCGGCACACGGAGTTCATCCACCATGAGCTCGCGGGCGTGACCGTGCCGGACGCCATCCGCGAGCGGATGCGCCGCGCGGGGGAGGCGGGCGCCGCCGCGGGGCTCGAGATCGCGATCGAGCACGTCGAGGAGACGCGCGGGCTCCCCTTCGTCTCCGGTATTTACGTGATGCCCTCGTTCGGACGCTACGAGGTCGCGGCCGAGCTCGTGCGCCAGGTCGCCGGGACGTAGGTTCTCGAACTCAACGCCGGCGCAAGCCGCATCATCGGTCGCTTCATCCGTCTGTCCTCGGCGCGCTTCTACGATGGAGGTGTGTGGAAGGAGCGCGCGATGCCACACGTACACGACCCTGAGTGCGAACGACTGCACGAGGCGCTGCGCGCCCTGCAGGCGCAGCAGCAGCCGCCGCGAGGGGCGATGGGGACGCTCGGGGGCCAGCTCATCAACCCGGAGCGCGGACTGTCGCCCGAGGGCGACACCGCGGGCGTCGAGACCGAGATCGCCAACGTCCGCCGCGCGCTCGACGCGATGGAGTGTGACCGGTAGCGAGGGAGGCGGCGCGCCGGCTCGATTCGCGGCTAGAATCCCTCGATGGGCTCGTTGCAGCGGTTCCTCACGGACTCGATCGATGAGCTGTTCCTCGGCAGCGAGGGACTCATCGCGGCGATCGAGGACCTGACGCTCGAGGAGCTGCACTTCCGCGCGCACGAGGACACGAACGCGATCGGGTTCAACGCCTGGCACGTCTTCCGGACGGCCGACAACATCGTGCACTTCGTGTTGCTGCGCGAGCGTCCGGTCTGGCTCCAGCAGGGCCTCGACGAGACATGGGGCCTGCCTCGCAATGCCCAGGGGACGGAGATGCCCGCCGAGGAGGCGCATGCGCTCCGCTTCCCGGAGGCGTCAGTCCTCGTTACCTACGGGCGTGACGTGGCCGCGGCGATCCGGCCACGCATCGAGGGGTTCAGCGACGACTTCCTGATGGAGATGACGCCCCTGCGCCCGTTCGGCGAGGTCACGAAGCTGCAGGCGATCGGCCGTAGCATCCTCACCCACGGCCACGACCACCTCGGCCAGATCGACCTCGCGCGGACATTGCTCGGGAAGCGGAGCCTGACCTTCTAGTCCGCCGGGGCTCGCCGCGGGGCCCGTGTTACCCTCGAAGGGCAGCCCGGCGAAGGCGAGGATCATGGCAGCTTCGAGCCCGCACCACTTCTCCCCGCGCCCGAACCGCGCGCACGAGATCCCCTGGCTGGAGTGGGGGCCCGAGGTCTTCGAGCGCGCCCGCGCCGAGGACAAGCCGGTGCTGCTCGGCATCTCCGCCGTGTGGTGCCACTGGTGCCACGTGATGGACGAGACCACGTACTCCGACCAGCGCGTGATCGACATCGTGTCGAGCCGCTTCGTGCCGGTGCGGGTGGACAATGACACGCGCCCGGACGTGAACGCGCGCTACAACATGGGCGGCTGGCCCACGACCGTCTTCCTCGATACGGAGGGGGAGATCCTCGCGGGACTCACCTACATCCCGCCCGACCGCATGGTCGAGATGCTCAACCGCGTCAACGAGGCGTGGTACGTGGACCGCGATACGATTCGCGAACGCCTCGAGCAGGTGAAGGCGCAGCGGGCCACCCGTGAGCAGGCCGAGCCGGGCACGCTCGGCCCGCAGATCGTCCGCGCGATCGCGAACGAGTTCGACCACGCCTACGACGAGGAGTTCGGCGGCTTCGGGAACGAGCCGAAGTTCCCACAGACCGACGCCATCCGCCTGTCGATCCGGCAGCACCTGCGCACCAACGAACGGCAGCCGCTCGAACGGGCGCGCTTCACGCTGCAGCAGATGGCCGGCGGGGGCATGTACGACCACGTTGAGGGTGGCTTCTTCCGCTACTCCACGACGCGGGACTGGTCCGTGCCGCACTTCGAGAAGATGTCCGAGGATCATGGCGGCCTGCTGCTCGCGCTGGCCGAGCTCGCGCTCGTCTCCGAGGAGGAGCAGGAGCTCGCGCTCGGCATCGTCGAGCCGACGATCGCGTACCTCGACCGTACGCTGGCGCATCGGGACGGGGGCTTCTTCGGCTCGCAGGACGCCGACGAGGCGTACTTCGCGCTCGACGCCGAGGGTCGGGCCGGCCGCCAGGCGCCGTACGTCGACCCGCGCGTCTACGCCTCGTGGACGGCAGGGCTGGCGAGGGGCTACCTCGCCTGTGGCGTCGCCTTCGAGCGCCGCGACTGGGTGGAGCGTGGCCGGCGCGCTGTCGACTTCCTCTGGTCGCAGATGCGCGCGGGCGAAGCCGGGATGTACCGCTACTGGGACGGCGCGCCGCACCTCCTCGGTATGCTCGGCGACCAGGGCGCCACCTTGCTCGCCCTCCTCGACGCCTATGAGGTGACCGGGGAGCCGCCCTACCTCGACCACGCGCAGCAGCTCGCGCGCATCACCGAGGCGCAGTGGCGCGAGCCCGGGCGGGGCTTCTGGGACACGGCGAGCGGTCACGATGCGACCGGCCTGCTGTCCATCCGCACCAAGCCGCTGGCCGAAAACGCGGACGTCGCCGAGGCGTTCATGCGCCTCGGCCGCCTGACTCACGACGAGCGCTACCTGCGCACCGCCGAGGACACCCTGGCCGACTTCGCGGAGAGCTACCGCGGCTACGGCACGCTCGCCGGGCGCTATGGCCTGGCGGTCGACCGCTTCCTCTCGCCCGAGGCCGAGGTGCAGGTCGTCGCGGGTGCGCCGGGTTCCGAGGCGGCGCAGCGCGCGGAGGCGCTGCGACAGCGCGCGCTGCGGCTGCCGGTGCCGACGCGGACGGTGCAGCTGCTGGAGCCGGCGCGGGACGCCTCGATGATGTACCAGCTGGCGTTGCCGCTCGACCGCGAGGGGGTGGCCTACGTGTGCGTGGGCACCGTGTGCTCGGCGCCGGTGTCGCACCCGGAGGACCTGCTGGGCGCGGTCGAGGACGCACTGGCGGCGCCGGCGTTCTAGGACCTTACGCGCTCGCGTAGCCACAACGGCCGGCGGACGGCTACCATCCCGCCATGCCCGAGTTCCGCCCGAACACGCTCTACTACGGTGACAACCTCGAGGTGCTGCGCGCGTTCCCGCCGGAATGCGTCGACCTCGTCTACCTCGACCCGCCGTTCAACTCGAACCGCTCGTACAACGTGCTGTTCAAGGAGTCACGCGGCGCCGAGGCGGAGGCGCAGATCGAGGCGTTCGAGGACTCCTGGCACTGGACGACGCACACGGCCGAGACCTACGACGAGGTGGCGGCGCGCGGCGACGACGTGGGCCGCCTGCTGCGCGCGTTTGTCGAAGCGCTGGGCCACAACGATGTGACCGCCTACCTCACGATGATGGCGCCCCGCCTCGTTGAGCTGCGCCGCGTGATGAAGCCGACCGCCTCGATCTACCTGCATTGCGATCCGACGGCGAGCCATTACCTCAAGGTCCTGATGGACGCCGTGTTCGATCCTCGCAACTTCCGATCTGAGGTGGTTTGGAAGCGCAGCAGCGCGCACAGCAGCTCAAAACGATGGTCGCCAGTCCATGACACTCTGTTGTTCTACTCGCGCGGCCCGCAATACGCGTGGAACCAGCTCCACGTGCCTCTGCCTCAGGAGACCATCGATGCCTGGTACAACAACGTCGAAGCAGTGACCGGACGCCGGTTCAATCGAGCCGACCTGACCGCCGCTGGGAAACGATCCGGCTCGTCAGGATTGCCTTGGCGCGGAATCGATCCCTCAGCAAAAGGGCGTCACTGGGCCGTCCCGCGCTTCGTCAAAGAGATCGTCGGAGATCTCGACACTATCGATGCCCTCGAGGCGCTCGATGGGGCTGGCCGTATCTTCTGGCCAAAGTCCGCCTCCGGGACTCCAATGCTCAAGCGATACCTTGACGAGGCTCCGGGCGTGCCACTGCTCGATCTGATAACGGACATCGGGCCGCTCAACAACGTAGCGGCGGAACGACTTGGCTATCCGACCCAGAAGCCCGAAGCGCTTCTTGAGCAGATCATCACTGCGTCTTCTAACCCCGGCGACATCGTCCTCGATCCGTTCTGCGGGTGCGGGACGGCGACGGTCGCGGCACAGCGGCTCGGGCGGCAGTGGATCGGGATCGACATCACGTACCTCGCCGTCGACCTCATGCGGCAGCGGCTCCTCGACACCTTTCCCGATGACTTCCCTGACGGGGTGCATGTCGACGGGGAGCCGGCGGACGAGGCGGCTGCGCTCGCGTTGGCGGAGCGCGACAAGTACCAGTTCCAGTTCTGGGCCGTCGCGAAGCTCGGCGGCACAGCGCGCGGCGGCGTGAACCGCAAGGGCCGCGACCGCGGCATCGACGGCGTCACCACGTTCCCCGAGCGAGACCCGAACGACCCGGACCGCCTCACCCTCGAGCATCAACAGGTGATCATGTCGGTGAAGGGCGGCGGCACCTCGGTGCGGGACGTGCGAGACCTCGTCGGCACCGTGCAGCGGGAGCAGGCGGCGATCGGCGTCCTCGTGACGGCGCACCCGCCGACGCGCGACATGGTGAACGAGGCGGCCGCGGCCGGTGTCTACCGCTCGACGTGGGACGACCGTGCTTACCCGCGCATCCAGATCCTCACCGCGGCGCAGATCGTGCACGGCCAGGGAATCGACATGCCTTCGCGAGGTGGCATGCGGCAGTACCAGCAGGCGCCGCGGGCGCGGCGAGGAGAGCAGCCGCGCCTCGACCTGTGAGCTGGCGTCTCCCCGCTCGTGCGGGCGGGCCGTACGATAGCGCTGCGCATGTGGACCGACCGCCAGATCCTGCTGCTCACCGCCATCGTGACGGGGATCGTCACGATGCTGACGCTGATCACGACCGTGAACTGGTGGGTCACGGCGGCGACGATCCCACTGGTGGCCTCGGCGGCGTTCTGGTCGCTCCA
>JAIBBD010000078.1 GCA_019694855.1 Dehalococcoidia bacterium | reverse complement strand
CGCGCGGGCCTATGATTTCGCACCGAGGGAACGTTCCGTTAGACTAAACCAAACGTACCGCGGCGCATTCCGGCGGCGCACTGCTGAACTGCTGAAAAGGACGCCGCCCGTGGCTGTGACCGTGCTGCGCAGACTGCGCTCGAGTTCCGAGCACCGCTTCTACGGCTGGAACATCGTCGCGGCCGGTGCGGTCAACAACTTCCTCACGGCCGGCCTCGCGGTCTGGGGCTTCGGCGTGTACGTGAGCCCCCTGCGCGAGGAGTTCGGCTGGAGCACTGCCGCGATCGCGGCCGGATTCTCGATCCGTAGCTTCCAGCAGGGCTTCCTCGCTCCCCTCGCCGGCATCATCGTTGACCGCTTCGGGCCGCGGCAGGTCGCGGTCGTCGGATCCCTACTGATGGTCGCCGGACTGCTGTTGTTCGCAAGCACGCAGTCGCTCTGGATGTACTACCTCGCGAGCGTGCTCATGGCCATGGGCCAGAGCGCAAGCTCGTTCACCGCGTTCTCGACGGCCGTCATGCGCTGGTTCGCCCGCAAGCGAGGCCGCGCGATGGGCACGATGCACGCGGGCAACGGCGCCGGCTACTTCCTCGTCCCCGGAGTCGCGTTCATCGTGGCCGTGGGTGGCTGGCGTGAGGCGCTCGTCATCAGCGCCGTGCTCGTGCTGGTGATCGCGCTTCCCCTCGCGCTGGTGCTGCGCAACAGCCCGTCGGACCTCGGACTCGCCCCCGACGGCGACGCCCCCCTGCCGCGCGCCGACTCCACGGCGACGGTGAACGCCGCCGGGCTCAGCGGC
The DNA here is from genome assembly GCA_019694855.1 of Dehalococcoidia bacterium. Lineage (GTDB taxonomy): Bacteria > Chloroflexota > Dehalococcoidia > UBA2979 > UBA2979 > JAIBBD01. The sequence continues at coordinate 9,369 of JAIBBD010000078.1, read as the reverse complement.
TCCTCGCTGGGCGAGGCCATGCACACCTCGACGTTCTGGCTGATCGCCCTCGCGCAGGCCTGCGGCGGCGCAAGCGTCCAGGGCTGGGTGGTACACACCATCCCGCACCTCGAGAACGTCGGCTTCTCCCTCGGGGCCGCGACGATGATCGGCGTGGGGTACGCGGTATGCCAGCTGATCTTCCGCCCGGCGACCGGCCTGATCGCGGACCGGGTCGGCCGTAAGCGTATCTTCGTCATCTCCTTCCTGCTGCAGTCGGTGGGCATGCTCGCCTTCGCCTCGCTGTCCAGCGAGCGCTTCTGGCTGTTGCCCGTCTACTACGCAACCTTCGCTGCGGGCCAGGCAGCCTGGGTCGTGCTCCAGGCCGCCATCGTCGCCGACTACTTCGGACCGAGGCGATTCGCCACCATCAACGGCGTCGTGAACACGATTCAGATGCCCGTGGGGGTGATCTCGCCGATCGCGGCCGGCTACGTGTTCGACCATGCGGGCTCGTACGCCCCGGTGTTCATCGTCTACTCCGGCATGAGCATCGTCGCGGCGGGCAGCATCCTGCTCATCCGTCGCCAGACCTGGGGCGCGCGCGCCGAAACGCTGCCGGCCGCCGCCTGACCGCTACGCCGGCCGGGGTCGGAGGATCGCGCCGAGCGCATCGACGAACGTGGCCGAGCGACCGAGGAAGCCGGCGATCTCGTACCCCGGCGGCGCCTCGTAACGATAGTCGGCGCCAAACGGCGTACGCGGCTCGAGCGGCCGAAAGTTCGCTCCGGCCGCGAGGACTGCCTTTCGGCGGTTGGTATCGATCACGATACGGTCGACCAGCGTCCCGAATCGCCCCGATACCGCCGTGATGTACTCACCACGACGGAGCGTGAGCTGGTGTTCCTCGCCTCCGTCGCCCCCGTGCCGCCGTCGTCCCACGAGGGCGCCGTCGGCGTCCACGTAGTCCACCGCGATCGCATCGAGGAACCGGTCGGCGCGTACGGTGACGCGCGAAACCGTCATGCCGTGGGACCGCCCGAGGAACGCTGCGTCACTGAAGGCGCGTCCGCCCTCGCCGCCCGTCGGGCCGCCGAGCAGCAGCGCCTCACCTCGTCGCCGCGCACGCTTTCGCAGCAACGGCCCGACCGCGTCGAGGACCGCGCCGCTCGCCCCGGCGAAACCCACAAGATCGAGGTCGACACCGACCTCGTAGCGGAACGGGACACCCCCGCCCGCGCCCACCCGAAACCGTCGCGGTCGCAGGTTCGTCTGCAGGCTCAGCGACCGCACGACGTGCCCGTGGCCCGGCGCCTCGCCGTAGGTGCCCGCGATCTCCGTGATGAACTCGCCCGCGCGTAACTCAAGCCGGTGCAGCTCGCCGCCGGATCCGCCATGCCACGGCGCCGGAACCTCCTCAGTCCCGTGGCGATAGACAGAGCGGATCGCATCGACAACGTCGCCGGCACGCAGCTCGACCGCCGCAAGCGACACGCCGGGCGCCACGCTCGAGACGTCCGAGAAGACCTCACCCCCCGACCCACCGGACGGCCCCGCGACTGAGATGTCCATTGCGCCCCTCCCGACCATGCGTGCCAGCGAAACAGTGAAGCGCCGCGAGCATAGCGCGAGGGGGCGCTGACGGATCGATCCGCCCGCGGCCCCCTCACGTCCGGTGTCAGTGCCCGGGAATGCGTACGACCGTGCAGACGAACTCCTTGACCACGCCGAGGTCGGTCGCGTAGCCGTGCGCAATCGCCGACAGCACTTCGGTGTCCGAGTCGAGCACGCCGTTGCCGTTCAGGTCGACCGCCGGGTCAGCGATCGCTCCCGCGTAGTTCGAGAACGCCACGCGGTGGACCTGCCAGCGACCGCCGTTGAAGTCGCGGTCGCCGGGCGCCGCCTCGGCAACGTTGTACGGTTGCACCCCGCCGAGGTTGTAGATCACGTCGTACGAGCTGTCCGGAGCTCCCGTGTGCGAGAGGTCGGTGGGCGTCCCGACCGTGCGATACAGCACGCCGTCAACGTAGAAGGCCGGGCCGCTCACGGCCGCCTCCGCTGACCTCGTGACTCCGATCCCGATCCCAATTGCGGCGACGACCACGGCGGCCGCCACCAGTCCAAGCTTGCTCATCTGTCTCCTCCTCCGGAACCGACGAATGCGGGTCGTGGCCATCGACTGAGGAGCAGCCTAGCGAGGGGTTCTTACGATTCGATGACTCGCGCGGTGGGCGCCAGCTGGGGAATCGCACAGCGGTTCACGCTCACCGTCGGCGGGGCGAGGCGGTGGATTCGGCGAACTCCGGACCCGCTCATTTGTCGTGGCCGGAGCGAGCTCCTGGCCGGATTCGAGACACGACAGCGGTCACCTGGTCGTGAGCAACTCGAGATGCACGGACTGTGTCTCGGGAGATGGATCGGCGCCCAGTTCCTCGGCCAGGAGCCGCTTGCAGCGCTCGTATGCCTGGAGCGCCTCGGCTCGGTTTCCCAGCTGCATGTGCGCTCGCATGAGGATCTGGTATCCCGTTTCGCGGAACGGCTCTACCGCGAGCAACTCCTCGGCGAGTGCGATCGCGATTGCGGGCTCGCCGTTGCGCAGCGAGACCTGAGCCATGAACTCAGTCGCTCGCAAATGGATCGAGCCCAGGAGCCGGCGCTGCCGTTCGACCCACGGACCCTCCTCTCCCGGCAGGAATACACGCTGGGTGATCTGATACGCGACGCCGGCCGTTCCCCAGATGTCGCGCCATGACCCCGAGCGGTCTGCGGCCTCTGCCGCGTGCAGCGAGTCGATCGCTTCATTCACATCGACCCAGGTCGAAATGGGCAATACGAGCTCGTAGCATCCGAGCTCGGAGCGTATCCCGCTCGCGGCTAACCCCACCTTTCGGAGCGCGGTGCGCAACTTGCTGACGACGGCGCTGAGCGCGGCGTCCCACGACTCCGGGATCTCTCCCGGCCAGAGCACCGCGGCCAGCTCTTCCCTCGGTACGGGCCGCCGTTCGAGCGTCAGGTAGGCCAGCGCAAGGCGGCCCTGACGGCCACCCAACGCACGCTGGTCAAGGAGGGCGCCCTCGCCCTCGATCGCCGTGCGCCCGGACAGGTAGAGTCGCATTCCGAAGTTCCAAGCTTGCGCCAACATTCTGCCAAAGACGCAGAAAGGCGTGTCGAGATAGTAGGGGCGCGGTCAGGAGGTCAGCAGATGGCAAGGAAATTGGTGTACCGGTGCTATTGCGGGTTCGCCGCTGAGGGCGAGGAAGACGAGCTTGTGGTTGTGCTTACCAGCCACGCATTCGACGTCCATCAGATGACGGTGAGCCGAGAGCAGGTGCTCGCGATGGCAGTGCCGGTCGCAGAGTAATCGCGGGGCCGCGAGGCTCCCGCCAGCGATCAGGGAGGAGAACGCAGATGGCCTATTCGATTCGATGCCGCGACGCGGGCGTAGAGTGCCCCGGCGCCTTCACCACGGAAACGCCGCAGGAGGTGATCAAGCACGCTCAGATGCATCTGAGCGAGGCGCACCCCGGGAAGACCGTACGGGACGAGGACCTTCGACAGTTGATCCAGACGACCGTCGCCTGACGGCCGGGCTGGCCCTTCGCCCCTGCTGCCTCCGGCCGCATTCGGCGGTGCAGGACAAGCGAAGGAGAATGACGGTGACACAGGCACTCGTGCTCGACGAGCAGAAGCTCAACGAGTTCATCGGCAAAGCGGTTGGCGACTTCGGGACCACGCTCTCCACAGCGCTCGTGGTCATCGGCGATCAGCTCGGCCTCTACCGCGCACTGGCAGCGCGCCCCCTCACTTCGGCCGAGCTCAGCGAAGACACTCAGACAGCCGAGCGCTACGTGCGTGAGTGGCTCGTGAATCAGGCGGCCGGTGGCTACCTCGAATACGACCCGCTGAGCGGGCGGTACTCACTCCCGCCCGAACACGCCATCGCCCTGACCCAGGAAGACAGCCCGGCCTACGTGGTCGGGGGCTACCAGGTCGTCAGCTCGCTCGTGCTCGCCTTTCCGCGCATTCTCCAGGCCTTTCGCGATGGGTCCGGGATGCTGTGGGGAGAACACGACGAGAATCTGTTCGAGGGGACGGAGCGCTTCTTCAAGCCCGGCTACCTCGCCAACCTCGTCGACAGCTGGCTACCGGCACTGGACGGGATTGACGCGAAGCTGAGGCAGGGCGGGACGGTTGCCGACGTGGGCTGTGGACTCGGCGCGTCCACCATCATCATGGCTCAGGCCTATCCGAACTCGCGGTTCGTCGGCTACGACAACCATGCTCCCTCGATCGAGGCCGCGCGCGAGGCCGCCGCGAGGGCCGGAGTTGCCGAACGCGTCGCGTTCGAGGTGGCGAGCGCGGCCGATTATCCCGCTGCCGGCCGTTACGACCTCATCGCGTTCTTCGATTGCCTGCACGACATGGGCGACCCGTCGGGCGCCATGCGTCACGCGCTTGAGGCGCTCGCGCCCGATGGCGCGGTCATGATCGTCGAACCGATGGCGGGCGACCGCATCGAGGACAACCTGAATCCCGTTGGTCGGGTCTTCTCCGGCGCCTCGACCCTGGTCTGTACCCCGAACGCGGTCGCCTCGGGCGGCGAGGCGCTCGGCACTCTGGCGCCCGAGGCGGCGATCGCCGACGTCGTGCGCGGGGCCGGCTTCTCGAGCTTCCGTCGGGCCACCGACACCCCGTTCAACCGCATCTTCGAGGCGAAGCGCTAGCCGAAGGCGACGTGGGGAGGAGGCGGGGCGCGCCTCCTCCCCGGCTGCGGTGATGTTGTGGGAGTTCGTGCGCTGACTCCTCGATCACTCGCCCCTGCTGACAACCTCTGTCGATGTCGTAGCTCGCGCCTCGGCGGGGCGTGCGGCACGGCCGCGTGGCCCCGTCTCGGGGAAAAAGAGCATGCACACCGCGAAGGCGACGGGCAGCACGATCAGCGGCATCAGGGCGGTGTGATACGAGCCCGTCGCGGCGGCCGCGGCGCCGACGGCGATCGGCGCCACGAGCTGCCCCGACGTCTGCAGCGTGAACTGCAGTGCCTGACCGACCGCCCGGTCCGAAGGGCTCAGTCCCGGGATCTCGAGGGGGATGGTCTGGATGATCGGAAACGGCATCCACGCGAACGCCCCGAGCACGAATCCGACCATCCCGAGGCCGAGCGGCGGCAGCGGGGCGAGCATCAGAAACCACAGGAACGGCAACACGAGGCCGGATGGCCAGATCAGCGGCTTCCGCCGCCCCAACCGGTCGGAGATCATCCCCGCCGCCAGGTTGACCGCGAGCCCGCCCAGCTGCACGACCGCGGTGATGAACCCCGCCGTCTGCAACGAGATGTCGCGCTCGCGCGTGTAGTAGGTCGGCAGGAAGAGCATGAAAGTCATGAAGGTCGTCGCGCCGCCAAGCGTCGCGAAACCCAGCAAGTAGAACTCCCGCCGGCGCAACACCGTCTTCGCCGAGCCAAGGCCGCGGCCGCCGGGAAGCGCGGCGGCGTAACTCGGCGCGACCCGTTCGTAGGCGGTGAGCAACCAGCCGATCGCGCAGGCGACCAGCACGAGGCAGTTTCCCGCGAAGATCACCCGCCAGCTGACGTGGTGCACCGCGATCGGAAGCAGGATCAGGCCCGCCATCTGCGTAATCGTGTTCGCGGAGAGCAGCAGGCCCATCACCGTCGCCCCCTCGCGCGGCGGAATCCACTGCAGGCGCACCATGTTCATCGGGATCTGGCCCCACGACACCCCGACCGAGTACACGGCCAGGCTGAGCAGCAGCACCCAGAAGTTCGGCGCCAGCAGCCCGACGAACAGTGCGCCAGCGAGCACGAGGATGAACGCGTTGAACGTCTTGATCGGGCTGAACCGCACGAGGTAGAGGCTCGCCCCGAACACGAGCAGGTTCCCCGCCGAGCGCGCCGTCCCCAGCCATCCCGCCTGCACGCTGCTGAACGCCAGGTCGTCCTGCATCGCGGGCAGCAGGATGCCGAGCATCGCGAAGATGAACGGCGCAGCCTGTTGCTGCGCGATCACCTGCCCGATGATCACCCAGCGGTAGCGCGGGAACTCCTGCTCCCCCGCGTGCCACGGCTCGCGGTGCGCGAACGAGAACCATCGCATGGTCGCTGCCTGCCGCCAGTCGGACGAGGCGGACGCCGCCTCGACGCGTCGGGGTGAGCGTAGCGGGCGCGGGGGTCAGCGGCGAGGGAGCGACAACGGACGGGGCCGCTCTCGCGAGCGGCCCCGTCTCAGTGCACCGAGCTCCGAGGGCTAGAAGTCGCCGTAGCCCGGACCCATGTTCATGTCGTCGCCCATGCCCGGGTTGGGGGCACGCACGGTCGGCCCCTGGTTCGGGATCTCGCCGACCACGGACTCCGTCGTCAGCATGAGTGCCGCCACCGAGACCGCGTTCTCGAGCGCCACGCGGCTCACCTTGACCGGGTCGATGATGCCGAGGTCGAACATGTCGCCCATGCGCTCGCCCGCAGCGTCGTAGCCAACGTTCTGCTTGGCCGCGCGCACGTCCTCGACGATCACCGAGCCTTCGCGGCCGCCGTTCTCGACGATCTGACGCAGCGGCGCCTCCAGCGCGCGGCGCAGGATGCGCACCGCGGTCTGCTCGTCCTGATCCGGCAGCGCCTCGATCAGCCGGTCGAGCGCCGCCTGCACGCGGATGAAGGCCACGCCGCCGCCGGCGACCACGCCCTCCTCGACCGCCGAGCGGGTCGCCGAAAGCGCGTCCTCGACGCGGAACTTGCGCTCGTGCACCTCGGTCTCGGTGGCGCCGCCGACCTTGATCACGGCCACGCCGCCCGCGAGCTTCGCGAGGCGTTCCTGCATCTTCTCGCGGTCGTAGTCAGAGGCCGCGTCCTGGATCTGCGCCCGGATCTGCCGGATGCGCTCCTGGATCGCCTCGTCCGAGCCCGCGCCCTCGATGATCGTCGTGTGGTTCGCGTCGGCCACCACCCGGTGGGCGCGACCGAGGTCCGCCACCTCGGCGGTGTCGATCTTGCGGCCCATGTCCTCGGTGATGAAGGTGCCGCCGGTCAGCACCGCGATGTCCTCGAGCGACGCCTTGCGCCGGTCACCGAACGACGGCGCGCGCACCGCGAGCACGTTCAGGTTGCCGCGCATCTTGTTCACGACGAGCGTCGACATCGCGTCGCCCGAGATCTCCTCGGAGATGATCACGAGGTTCTTCGAGACCTTCAGCGCCCGCTCCAGCACCGGCAGGATCTCCTGCACGCTCTGGATCTTCGCATCCGTGATCAGGATGTAGGCGTCCTCGATCACGGACTCCATGCGCTCCGGGTTGGTCACGAAGTACTGCGACTCGTAGCCGTGCTCGATCTGCAGCCCGTCCACGATGTCGGTCTCGGTCTGGAAGGACTTGCCCTCCTCCACCGTGATCACGCCGTCGCGGCCGACCTTCTCCATGACATCGGCGATCAGCGCGCCGATCTCCTTGTCGTTCGCGGAGATCGAGGCCACCGCCTCCACCGTCGACTTGCCCTCGACCGGCACCGCGAGGCCGCGCAGCGCGTCGGCCGCCGCGCGCATCCCCTTCTCGAGGCCGGTGCGCAACGCCATCGGGTTCGCCCCGGCGGCGATGTTGCGGATGCCCTCGGCGAAGATCGCCTGCGCGAGCACCGTCGCGGTCGTCGTGCCGTCGCCGGCGATGTCGTTCGTCCGGATCGCCACCTGCTTCACAAGCTGCGCGCCCATGTTGTGGAAGCGGTCCGGCAGGTCGATCTCGCGCGCGACGGTCACGCCGTCCTTGGTGATCACCGCCGGGCCATAGTTCTTGTCCAGCACGACGTTGCGGCCGCGCGGTCCGAGCGTGACCTTCACGGCGTCGGCGAGGACGTCGACCCCTTCGCGGAGGCCCTTGCGCGCCTCCTCCTCAAACTTGAGCTCCTTGGCTCCCATGCGGGACCTACTTCCTGCCGCGGGTGGCCTTCGGGGCCGGGGCCTCGGCGGCGGTCTCCTCGAGCTTCGCCAGGACGTCCTGGAAGCGGATCACGATGTAATCGTCCTGGTCGACCGTGATCTCCTGGCCCGTGTACTTCTGGTACAGCACGCGGTCGCCCGCCTGCAGGTCGATCGTCTCGAGGACGCCCGCCTCGTTCAGCTTGCCCGGGCCCACCGAGACGACGTGCCCGTGCTGCGGCTTCTCCTTCGCCGAGTCCGGGATCACGATGCCGGAGAGCGTGACCTCTTCCTGCTCGACCGCCTTCAGTACGATGTGGTCCGTCAGCGGCACAACTTTCGTAGCCAACGTGCGCTGCCTCCTTCGTGCACTCAACGCTGAACCTGTGTCTGCGAGGGCGGATGTTAGCACTCTCGCGCGGAGAGTGCTAGTGCCTCGCTCGGACTGCTCGGGGCCCGCCCTACACGAATTCATGTATCATGACGAACGTGTATGAACCGCCTGCCGCCTGGGACGGGCCACGTATCCACCGTCTGCGGACGGCGCTCGGCGACAGCCAGCAGGCGTTCGCGGACCGGCTCGGCACGCGCCAGCAGACGGTGTCCGAGTGGGAGCGTGGCACGAGTCACCCGCGCCGCATGGCACGCCGGCTGCTCCAGCTGATCGCCGAGGAGCACGGCGTCTACGAGACACCGGCGTCGCCGGCCGAGGAGACGGGCGGCCCGTGACCGCCTCCACCGCCATTCCGTCGCCAACCGCGGTGCGCGAGCGGCCTGCTGCGTACGAGGCGCCGACCGCGCCGCTGCGGGAGCACGAGCTCGTCACGCTCTGGCTGCTCGGCCGGGCGCCCGCCGCGGCGCTGCCCTGGCCGCTGTTGCGTCCCGGACGCGCCGGGCAGGGCCCCGGCCCCGACATCCGCGAGGCGACCGTAGTCCTCCCCGCAGGCGTCACCCGCACGGGCCCCGTCGAGGTGCACCTCCGCGCCAGCGACTTCGTCCGCCACGGCCACGACCGTGACCCGGCCTACGCCACGCTGATCGCGCACCTCGTCTGGGAGGACGACCGTCCCGCGGCCGGTACGCCCACGCCGCTCCCCGGCGGAGGCAGCGCTGCCACCCTCGCCGTTGGCCCCGCGCTGCGCCGCGACCCGGCGCGGCTGCGCGCGCTGCTGCGCCGCGGTCCGGCCGGCGGCGAACCCTGCGGCGGCGCAGCGGCAGCCTTCGGGCTGCCGGCTCTGACACGCCTCGTCCGGCGCGAGGGGCAGCGGCGCCTGGCCGAGCGCACCTGGCACGCCGTCGCGCTCGTGAACGCCCACGGCTGGGAGACAGCCTGGCACGAGCTGCTCGAACGCGCCCTGCGATCGAGCGCTGGCCGCTGCCACGAATCGGACGGCCGCCGGGAGGCGCTCGATGCGCGCGCCCGCCTCGCGCTCGGCCACGACTTCGTCGGCGGCCTGCTGGCGCTGGC
>JAIBBD010000077.1 GCA_019694855.1 Dehalococcoidia bacterium | reverse complement strand
GGCAGCAGGTACACGTCCGTGCCTCGCGCGAATCCGCCCCAGAGCACCAGCCGCTCGACCGACGCGTGAGCTGCCGCGTACGCGATCGCGGCGGGCGCGGCGTTGAAGAACCCGCACAGCGAGAACGACCGCAGCTCGAGCCGCCGCACGACCGCATCGAGGTCATGCTGCATTGCGTCGAGGGAGAAGTCCGTAGCCGCGCGGTCGGAGAGGCCCGTGCCGCGGCTGTCGTACTGGATGACCTGCGCTCGCTGCGCTAGGCGCTCGGCCCAGCGCCGTTGGCCCGGCTCGCGTTCGGCAGCCTCGATGTGGCTGAAGGGCAGCGGCGGCATGCAGACGACCGGTGGGCCCTCGCCACGAACCGCGAGGGCGATGCTTACGCCGTCACTGGTCGTGGCGTAGCGGATCGCGGCGACGGCATCGTGGGTTCACTATCCCATGCCGGGGATACCCGGCATCCCCCCACCCATCCCCCCGAGACCGCCCATGCCGCCCATCCCGGCCAGTCCGCTCATCCCGCCCCCGAGCGAGGAGCTGCTCGTGCTCCGGCCCTCGAGGTTGCGTCGTGCGTCCGGCAGCGTCCGCAGCAGGTCCTGCGCCAGGCCTGCCGCCTCGCCGTACTCCTTGGTGACGAGGGAGGCAGCTTCGGAGTGCGTCCACACGGCCGCGGTTGCGGCGTCGAGCGGTTCGCACCCCTGCGCCAGGAATCCCGTGATCAGTCCCGCGAGCACGTCGCCCGTGCCCCCGGTCGCGAGCATCGAGTTCATCGCCCCCGAGATGCGCGCTTGCCCATCGGGCGTCGCGATGATCGTGCAGGCGCCCTTGAGCACGACGACCCCCCCGATGGCCGCGGCGTACTCGGTCGCGTGCCGCAGGCGGTCGTTCTGCACGTCCTCGACCGTTGTCCCGAGCAGCCGCGCCATTTCTCCCGGGTGCGGCGTGACGACGCGAGGCGCCTGGAACCGCTCGTGCCATCCGGGCTGCCCCGCGAGCGCGTTCAGCGCGTCCGCGTCGAGGACGACCGCCCGCAACCCCTCGATGCCGTCGAGGCCTGCGATCAGCCCGCGCATGAACTCTTCGGTGTCGGTGGTGTGGCCGAGCCCGGGCCCCACGAGGAGCGCGTCGGTCCCCGGCAGCGCTCGGAGCAAGGCGCGCGCTGCTTCGCCGTTCACGGTTCCACCCGTCGAGGGGAGCGGCTCGTGCACGGCGTCCGGGAATCGCGTCAGCAGCGGCTGGGCCACTTCGGGCGCCGCGATCACGGTGAGCCCGGTGCCCGCACGTGCGCACGCCTCGGCAGCGAGGACCGCGGCCCCGGGGAAGCGCGTGGAGCCGGCGGCCACGACGGCGCGGCCGAACGTGCCCTTATGTCCGTCGGCGGGGCGCTCCGGCACCCCGCGCTGCGCCATGCGGTATTCGATCTCCTCGTACGACAGTTCGATGGCGGGCTCGGCCGGCAGCCCGATGTCTGCGCGTACGATCTGGCCCCCGTAACGCCGGCCCGGCGACTGGAACAGCCCGACCTTCACGTACCCGAAGCCGACGGTCACGTCCGCCGCGACGGTGTGAGGGTCGACGCGGCCCGTGTCAGCGTCGACGCCCGTTGGTACGTCGAGAGCGACCAGCTCCATCCGCTTGCCGGACTCTCGCGCCGCGCCGAGGCGGTCGAGGATGTCCGCCATCGGACCCTCGATCGGCCGGTTGGAGCCCGTCCCGAGCAGCGCATCGAGCACCGCGGCCGCGTCGGAGAGCAGCGATTCGAGCTGTACGTAGTCCGCGTCCTCGCTCGCGAGGGTGAACGGGATCTCGTGGTCGTGCAGCACCTGCCACGCGGTGTCGTCCTCGGGCCGCGCTTCAAGGAGGTAGACGTGCACCCGCGCGCCCATGTCGCGCAGGTGGTACGCCGCGATGACGCCGTCGCTCCCGTTGTTGCCCGGTCCGGCGAGCACGAGGACCAGGCGGTCCTCGATGATGCGCATCGCCATCCACGTCTCTTGTGCCGCCGCCAGCCCGGCCTGGTCGAGCAGGTTGTCGATGTCTGTGCCTTCGGCGACCGCCTGTGCCTCGAGGGCACGCATCTGCGCGACCGTCACGAGCTTCATGTCAGTCTGCCTCTCGCCCGCATCCACCCCACGAGGCGCTCGCGCGCCTCGGCCGGATCCTGCTCCCGGCGCTGCTGTGCACACACCACCACGGCAATGGCGAAGCTCTCGAGGTGGCTCAACGACACGTCGATCGCCTCGAGGCCGATCGCCGCCGCGCGCTCCGCGGCGCCCCCGTAGAGGTACAGCAGCGGCTTACCCCGGCGGTCGGGGAGTACCTCGATCTCACGCCAGCCGACCGAGCGCGCGCCCGTGCCGAGGGCCTTCATCACGGCCTCTTTCGCCGCGAACCGCGCGGCCAGCTCGGGCACGCGCCCGCGGCAGAACGCCACCTCTTCGGGCGTGAAGACACGCGCGAGGAAGCGCTCCGGGTGCCGTTCCAGCACCCTGCGTACGCGGTCCGTCTCGATCATGTCGACGCCGACGGCGTGGGTGGTCACGAGGCGGGATTCTAGCATGGCCCCATGCCATACTCCCTTCGTGGCGGCTCGCATCATCGATGGCAAGGCGATCGCGGCCGAGGTGCGCGCGGACGTCGCCGAGCGCGTCCGCGCCCGCATCGAGGCGGGCGAGTCGCGCCCACACCTCACCGCCATCCTCGTTGGCGAGGATCCCGCTTCGCACACCTACGTCCGCAACAAGCGCATCGCCTGCGACGAAGTGGGCATGTCGAGCGACACCCGTCTGCTGCCGGCTGAGACCTCGCAGGCGGAACTGCTCGACATCATCCGCGAGCTGAACGAGCGCCCCGAGGTGTCCGGCATCCTCGTCCAGACGCCGCTCCCCCCGCACATGGACGAGCCCGCGGTGATGACCGCCCTCAATCCCGACAAGGACGTCGATGGCCTGCATCCGATGAGCCTCGGACGTCTCGTCCAGGGGGAGCCGGTGATGGTGCCCTGCACCCCGGCCGGCGTACAGGAGATGCTGCTGCGCTCCGGCTATGACCCCGCCGGCAAGCGCGTCGTCATCGTCGGCCGCTCGATGCTGGTCGGGAAGCCGCTCGCGCTCCTGCTCGGGAACAAGGCTCGGGGCGGCAACGCTACGGTTACGCTCGCCCACACCGGCACCGTCGACCTGCCCTCGGTGACTCGCGAGGCGGAGATCCTCGTCGTGGCGGCCGGACGCCCGAACGTCGTGACCGCCAACATGGTGCGCCCGGGTGCTGTCGTCATCGACGTCGGCACGAATCGCATCGACGCCCCCGAGCGCAAGTCCGGCTCCCGCCTCGTTGGTGACGTGGACTTCGAGGGCGTCTCACAGGTCGCCGCGGCCATCAGCCCGGTGCCCGGTGGCGTCGGCCCGATGACCATCGCGATGCTGCTCGCGAACACCCTCAAGGCTGCCGGCGGGTAGTCCGAGGCCTCACGCCCCGGGCACATCGAGCTCGACGGACACCGACGGCAGTTCCACCGACCCTTCGAGCCGCCCGATCGGGATCGCGGGCATCGTCACCACGTGCACACCCGCCTCGACGCCCAGCGCGAGCGAGAAGCGCGCGACCCGCTCGTTGTCCTCGGCCTCCACGATCCCGACGAAGTCGTACGGCCCGAGGACGCCGTATAGACCCATCAGGTCCACGTCGGGCATGTTGACGCGGTGCTCCGCGGCCGCCACGCGTGCCGGATCGGCGGCTGCCTCGGCGCGTCCCTCGGGGGTCAGGGTCATCAGCAGTACGTACATCGCCACAGCGTGTTCCTCCTCCGCTACGGCCGCTCGCCGGCCGTGTCCGCCCGCAGCGCCGTCGAGGAGACGTCGGCTCGAAACAGCTCCTCGGGAATCGCTTCGAACATGCCCCGCCAGCGTACGTCCATCTCGATGTCGTCGAGCGTGCGAAAGACCCCATCGACGAGCCGTCCGCCGACGATGAAGCGGCAATCGAGATCGCGCAGCTCCTCGAGCGCGCTTGCCATCGCCTCGGGGCCGCCGTAGTAGCGCGGCGCGACGAGGCGCACCGCCGTGTCCCACCCGACGACAAACGTCGCGCCGGGAAACAGCCGCCCCTTCTCTACGAACGTGGGCGCGCGCGTCAGCACGGCGTCCCGGCGCCCGCGGAACTGCTCGAGGCGTCGCAACACCTCGTCCACGTCGAGCGGGGGCTTGTCGACGTTCACGACCGAAATCTCGAGGATCGCTCGCCGCCCGCTCGAGGCGCTCGCCGCGTCGGCGAGCAGCTCGTGGCCGTGGTGCAGCGGGTTGAACGACCCCGGCAGCACGGTCGGCGCGTCGAGCGGTGTATCGAGTTCCGGCTCGCCATCCGCTCGCACCAGCACCCACGTCTTCCCGTGGTGCGGGTGCTCGACCAGCTGGCGGATGGCATCGCCCAGCGTCACCCCTCGAGGGCCTCGCGGAGCATTTGCAGCGCCCGGTCGGCGATCTGCGCCATGATCTCCGCGCGCGATCCCGTGAAGGCGTGCTCCTCGACGCGCGTTCCTTCTGGCGTCGCCAGGCCGATGACCGCCGTGCCCGCTGCCTTCGAAGAGCGCCGGCCGTCCTGCGGTCCCGCGATCCCGCTCTCGGCGATCGCGTACTCGACTCCTGCGCGGGCCCGCATCGCCTCAGCGAGCGCGGACACCAGTTGGCGGCTCACCGCGCCATGCGCAGCCAACGCCGCCTCTGCCTCGGGCGCGAGGTCGAGCTTGCTGGCGCGCGAGTACGCGGTCACCCCGCGCTCGAACCAGGCCGAGGCCCCCGGCACGCTCACGAGGCGCGCGCTGATGAGCCCGCCCGCCGTCGTCTCCACGACCGCCACGCGCGCTCCTCGCGCCGCAAGCGCCGCGCCTGCCGCGCCTGCCAGTTCGTCCGTTTCGAGGGGCAACATTGCTCGGCACTCGCCTCCGGCCTCCAGTCTAGGCGGAAGCGACACGGTCGAGGTCAGGCGAGGAGGAGCGCGGTGCCGCGTTCGGCCACTTCCTGCACTCGATCCGCCGTAAGCGCAGCATCTCGGTCGCCCGAGGAGTCCAGGACCGTTCCCGGCAGCGCCCCCGACTCCGCCTCGGAGGCGAGCCGTTCGTGCAGCACGTGCACGCGCTCGGGGATGCTGAACCGTCTCGATGCGTCACGCGCCAGCGTGACCTCGATCGTCGGCAACAGGGTTACGAGGTGGACCGGGACGCCCGCGCCGGCGAGCGCCTCGTGGTACACCTTGGCCATCTCTGCCGGCACTACGTCGTCGATCACGACCGCGTAGCGCATCGCCACGGACTCCCGCGCGATCGCGGAAGCGTTGCGTGCGGCCAGCACGAGCTGCTCGTGCGCCTGGGCGTCACCGGTCCAGGGGTGGCGGTAGCCCGCCTTCACCATGTGCCGCAGCTCGTCCACCTCGACATGCAGCATGCGGTCGTAGCGCTCGCAGAGCGCCTCGGCGACGGCGGTCTTCCCGGCCCCGGGTGGCCCGCTGAGGATGATGACGTGCTGGCTCACGCGCGACTCCGAGGCCTCACAGCGCTTCGATCTCAAGCGAGATATCGAGCGCCGGCGCCGAGTGCGTGAGCGCCCCGACCGAAATGAGGTGCACCCCCGACGCCGCGATCTCGCGCACCGTCTCGAGGTTCACTCCGCCAGACGCCTCGAACAGGATCCCGTCGTCCGGCGCGTCGTCGATGATCTGCCGCATCTCCTCCGGCGACATGTTGTCGAGCAGGATCGTGTCCGCGTCTGAGGCGAGCGCGAGCAGCGCCATCGCGCCGTCCGTCACCTCGATCTCGATGCGCAACGTGTGTGGGATGGTGCGTCGCACCTCCTCGATCAGGTCGGGAATCGAGACGCCCCGCTTCACTGCGGCATTGATGTGGTTGTCCTTGATCAGCAAACCATCGGCGAGCGTGTCGCGATGGTTGCGCCCGCCGCCCACGCGCACCGCGTAGCGCTCCAGCTCCCGCAGCCCGGGCGTCGTCTTCCGCGTATCGAGGATCTGCGCTGGGCCGCCCTCGGCCGCCGTCTCGACGAACCGCTTCGTCATCGTCGCGATACCGGACATCCGCTGAAGGAGATTGAGCGCGACGCGCTCCCCCGAGAGCATCGCCGCGAGCGGCCCCCGCACCTCGGCGGCGACGTGCCGCACCTCGGCGTACGAGCCGTCGGGAGCGAATACCTCCAGCTCCAGCTCGTCCGACATCTCGGCGAACACCGCTCGCACGACCTCCATGCCGCAGATCACGCCCGGCGCCTTGACGAGGAAGGCGCCCCGTCCGCGCTGGTCCGACGGCACCGTCGCGCGCGTCGTCACGTCGTGGTACGCGCGGTCCTCGGCGAGCGCCCGCCGGACGATGCGCATGACCTCGCGAGGGTCGGGCGGCAGCACCTCATCGAGCATCGAAGCCTCCTGTCGGGGTCGATACTACCCGAGCCTTGCCGGGGTGGTCAGGAGGCTCACGAGACGGGAGTTATCCAATAACCATCGAACGTTGTTGATAACTGTTAAGTAATCCCCTGACCTCGGCCCCTTGCTCCTACGGCTGGTCCACCCGCGAGTTGTTCGCCACGGCCGATGAGCGCTCCCGGCCAACACGTGCTACGGTGGAAACACCACGCCGAGGACGTACGAACGGTCCGAGGCGTCCCTCAGCTACGACTCTTCTCTCACCCGCCGCGCGTACGTCGCACATGTGAGCTCGGAAGAGCGCCTCGCCCAGGCGGTCGAGGTGCGGTGACTGAGACTCACGAGCAGTGCCGGCCCATGGCTGTTGGGCCTCGTCCCCACGTACCGCTGGCAGACCGCCGCGCCCGGGACCGCTCTCTCAACCGCAGCCGCACGAGATGGAGACCCTGTTTGTCGATCCTGACGCGAGCGTTTGCCCGCGCCTCCGCCCATGACGAGAACGTCCTCGCCACCCCACACTTCGAGGCGGCATCGTGCCCGCCCATCGCGGACGCCCCGCCCGCTGAGGACGACGCCACCTTCGCGTCCCTCGGCATCTCCTCCGACCTCGTCCAGGCGCTGGAAGCGAGCGGCATCGCCCGCCCGTTCCCGGTGCAGACGCTCACGATCCCTGACGTCCTCGCGGGCCTCGATGTATGCGGCAAGGCGAAGACCGGCTCTGGCAAGACCCTCGCTTTCGGCCTGCCCCTGATCGAGCGCACCGAGCGCGGGAGCGCTCGTCGCCGTCCGCGCTCTCTCGTGCTCGTGCCCACCCGCGAGCTGGCCAATCAGATCGCGGACGCCCTCGCGCCGCTCGCCGCGACGCGTTCGCTCTGGCTCACCGCTGTCTACGGTGGCGTCTCGATGCTGAGGCAGATCCAGGCGCTGCACGCCGGCGTCGACATCGTGATCGCCACTCCCGGCCGCCTCAACGACCTCCTCGAGCGCGGCGAGCTGAGCCTCGATGACGTCCGCTTCGTCGTGATCGACGAGGCCGACCAGATGGCCGACATGGGCTTCCTCCCGCAGGTCGAGCGCATCCTGAGCCATATCGAGGTGAAGCCGCAGACGCTGCTGTTCTCGGCCACCCTCGATGGCGCGATCGGCGAGCTGGTCCGCAAGTATCAGCACGAGCCGGCCCGTCACGAGGTTGCCTCCGACAGCGTGAGCGTCGACACGCTCACGCAGCGCTTCATCCGCACGACGTCCGAGGAGAAACTGGCGACGGTCGCTCGCATTTGCGCCGGCGCCCATCGTGCGCTGGTCTTCGTGCGCACCACGCACGGCGCCGACCGCCTCGTCCGGCAGCTCGAGCGCGAAGGCCTCGATGCCGCCGCCATTCATGGTCGTCTCGCGCAGAGCCGCCGCGAGCGCACCCTCGCCGCATTCGCCGACGGCACGGCGCCCGTCCTCGTCGCCACGAACGTCGCCGCCCGCGGCCTCCACGTCGACGGCGTCGATGTGGTCGTCCACTACGACCCGCCCGAGGATGGCAAGACCTACCTGCACCGCTCCGGCCGTACGGCCCGCGCCGGCGAGGATGGCCTCGTCGTCACGCTCGTCCTGCCCGAGCAGCAGCGCGACGTCGCGACCCTCCAGCGCGAAGCGGGCATCCACCTCGCGGTCGTCCCGATGAACGCCGACGACCCCCGATTGCTCGACCTCGCTGCATGGGAGCCGCCCGCGGCCCCGGCGCTCGAGGAAGCAAGACCGCAGCGCACCCCGCCGCGTGGCGCGCAGCGGGCGAACCAGGGCAATGCCAGTGGTCGAGGTCGCCGTCGTGGCTACGGGAACAACCGCACGACATCGGCTCAGCCGGCGCCAGCCGCATCCGGCCGTCCCGCGAATCGGCGAGGCAGCGCGAGGTAGAACCTGGCCCCGCTGCCGTCCGTGGACGCGCGACGAGCGCGTCCACGGACAGGGTGCTCTGCCTATGCCCCCGCGCGGAAGACGATGTGCCGGCGCCACTCCTCGCGCGCTTCGGGGAAGTCGCTGCGGTAGTGCGCGCCGCGCGACTCCTCCCGCATGAGCGCCGCCGTAGCCGCGATGCGGGCGCAGGTGAGCAGCGATCGCAGCTCGTGGCCCGCACGGTCCGAGGGGCGCGGCAACACGGCCTCCCACCTCGCGAGGCGGTCCACCGCCTCGGCGAGCCCCGCCCCGTCGCGCTCAATGCCCACGTGCGACCACATCAGCGACTGCAGCTCGTGCGCCGTCGGTGGCGCGACCCCGTCGTGGCTCGGCGGCAATGAGGACGCATCGTCCGTCAGATCCAGCGCGCCGTCGGGCGCGCCGAAGATGCGCTCGACGGCCCGCTTCGCGAACACGATCGTCTCGAGGAGTGAGTTGCTTGCGAGGCGGTTCGCCCCATGCACGCCGGTGCAGGCGACCTCGCCCACGGCGTACAGGCCGGGCAACGTCGTCTCGCCCCAGGTGTTCGTGCGCACGCCGCCCATCGTGTAATGCGACGCCGGCGACACCGGGATGCGGTCACGGCTCATATCGAGCCCGGCATCGAGGCATGTGCGGAAGATCTGGGGGAAGCGCGTCGCCAGCCAGGTGTCCGAGCGGTCGGTAATGTCGAGGAGCACGTGGTCGGCCCCCGTCGCCGCCATCTCCCGCTGGGCCGCGCGCGCCACCACGTCTCGAGGCGCCAGCTCCGCCAGCGGGTGGTACTTCGGCATGAAGCGTTCGCCTCGGGTGTTGTAGAGCAGCGCCCCCTCGCCGCGGACGGCCTCCGAGATGAGAAACACCGGCACGCCCGGCAGTCGCAGCGCCGTCGGGTGAAACTGCGTGAACTCGAGGTCCATCACCTCGGCTCCCCCGCGATATGCGAGCGCGATGCCGTCGCCGGTCGCCACGGGGGGGTTCGTCGTGAAGCGGTATAGCTGCCCCGCCCCGCCCGTCGCCAGCACCACCGCCGGCGCCTCGAAGCGCGCCGAGCGTCCGCGCCGCCAGTCGAAGGTCTCGAGGCCCGCGATACGCCCTCGCTCGATCGTCAGTTCGTCGCCGAGCGTGTGTTCGATGACCGTGATGCCCTCTCGTTGCGCGAGCCCGGCCAGCGACAGTTCGATTTCGAGGCCGGTCGCGTCCCCGCGCGCGTGCAGGATGCGCGCCGCCGAGTGTGCCGCCTCGCGCCCCAGCGACACCTCGCCGTCGGTCGCGTCGAAGTGCACCCCGTAGCGCACGAGGTCCGCGATGCGGTCCGCCGCCTCCGAGGTGAGCACGCGCGCCGCCGTCTCGTCGACCAGCCCCGCCCCTGCCTCGAGCGTGTCCTGCCAGTGCGCTTCTGCCGAATCGCCCGGCCCCACCGCCGCCGCAATGCCGCCCTGTGCGTAGCGCGTATTCGCCTCGTCGATCGAGCCCTTCGTGACGACGAGGACGCTCGACCCGCGCTCGTGCGCCTGCAGCGCGGCGTACAGCCCCGCGATCCCCGACCCCACGACGATGAGGTCGAACCCCGTCCCCGACGGCGGCCACTGCCCCGAGGTCATGCGCCGTTCCGCGCCGGAGACGAACCCGCGGCCTCGTACGCCTCGATGGCGGCGACGATCGCCGCCCAGTCCGGCGGCGTCTCCGCGCGGCCCGTCTGTGCGTTCACGTACGCGTAGCGGTGCGTCATCCGCGCCACGAGCCGGCCGTCCGAGGCCGCCGCGACCTCGCAGTCAAACGTCAGCCGCCCCGGCGCCGCCACCGATGCACGCAGCCGCACGATCGCCGCGTCGTCCCAGCGCAACGGCGCGAGGTACCTCGTCTCGGTGTGCGTCTGGAAGCGCAGCACGTCACGGTGGCTCGGCACGCCGGCCTCGACGTCGTACGCATCGAGGGCGATCTCCGTCAGCGC